>NZ_DIAO01000004.1:0-529638 GCF_002416465.1 Leclercia sp. UBA5076 | reverse complement strand
GAATGTTGAGCCTTATGAACACTTGGGTCTTGATGAAGAGAAATTTAGTGATGAGCAGTTGATTGATTTCATGCTTCAACATCCGATCCTGATTAATCGGCCGATTGTCGTTACGCCGCTTGGCACTCGTCTTTGCCGCCCTTCAGAAATAGTGCTGGATATTCTACCGGAAGGCCAGAAAGGAGCGTTTATCAAAGAGGATGGCGAGACGGTCATTGACAAAACGGGGAAGCGGGTTAATTAATCTACCCACTTCAAAATATCGGACGCCTGTTTACGCTATGCGGGCGTCCGCTTTTCGCTCTTAGCAGACATTCATTGTTTCTCATATGCAACCGCCTATGTTGCTAGCTTATAAAATCGACCATCACAAACCCCAACACCAACCTCACCCTCAAACACATTCAGGGGCCTGTCACAGCCCCTTATAAAACCTGAAATCAGATCTCATTCACCGACTATCACTTGAACTCAATGCACCGTTATATACGGCTCCTTCACAAACTCATTAAGCAGCCAGACCAGATCGTGCAGCAGCCCCGCCAGTTCTTTCTCGACACTTGCGGGCAACGTTCCACCCAGAATTGCCTGCACCAAAGCCAGCGCATAATCCACCTGGGGCGCGGTTTCCTGCCAGCAGTCCGGCATACAGGAGGTAAGTGTTTCCCCCTGGATCAGCTGTGCTATTAGGTGCGGTGGGAGTGCAGCATCACAGCGTTCACGCAGCTGTTGCAGGGCGCGCAGCAGACCTTCATAGAGCGCAGTGCGGGATGCACTGTCATCCGTTTCGATCAATACGCTCACCAGTGCGGCGCAGCGATCGGCGACCTCAAAGAGATCCGCAGCAGCAGAAAGCGGCATAGTCAGGGAAGGGGGAATAACCTGTTCGTCAGATTGCGGATAAGTCAGGGTTGGGATAGTAGTCATAACGACATCCTCTACATGCTATTTAAATTAGCCACCCTATGAGTTCCTACGCTCGAGGGAGGCAGCGCTGACGGAGGTAGGAATACCGCGCACATAGAAAACGGCCAGCCTTTCGGCTGCTCCGCCAGCGCCACCGTGATTGTAACGGGATAAACGCTGCCACGACATAGTGAATGTCGATACATGCTAACGGGTTCCTACGCCCGGTTGCGGATGTGCCGCAACGCAACCACTTTACGAGCCCGATAACAGGAATAAAAGCGTTAACCATGAATTACATAAGGTTACTTCAGAGGTTGCGAGGCGCCTTCCAGAAAACCATGCCGGGGGCGCTACGCTTGCCCGGTCTACGATACGAATGCAGTTGCTTCTCATGAAAATGGTATTTCCCGCCCCTTCAACACCTACAGCGAAAACATCAAAACTGACGTCGTTACTTATGTCGATGACAGCTCCTATAAATGCCATAACTATTACCCAGAACGTTTAAAAGTTCTTATATGAACTTATTAGATGCAAAATGTAGTTTGCTTATTTACTCATTAAATTTTACCTCTTATACTCGCTGGGTTGACTTAAGCTAAATTGCCAGGGCGGCTATGAATTATAACAATGACGTTATTAGCTATTTACAAGCAAACAATATTCTTGCGTTAAAGCTCGATCGTGCACTAACAGGCGTTAGAGAAGTGGTTTCAAGGCAGATAGAAACTATAGGCGCCGGTGCTAAACGAGCCCTTTATTACACATCCTGTTTTACTGATGATTATCAGGATGTATGTAGAAACCAAAAGAGTGAAGATATTCGTTTTAAAAATGGCGTTGTTCACCTCTTTCAGAATAATAATATTGCTTATGAAATGCTTCGTATTTATTTTGAGCAGATATTTCAGTACAAAACGTCAGAACAGTTAGAGAACATCAAGAATAAGTTAATGGCGGCAAATGTTTATATAGCTGCAAGTTCTTTTACCAACGCAGGGTTCGCGTTAGCGGTCGCTTACTGCGTCGCTATTGGAATGAACCTGAGGCTTGAAATGAGTGCTTTGGTCGGCCGCAAGGCCGGAGGGGTTGTTGCCGTTGCGGGTATATATGGAGTTATTCAGAGAGCGGCTGACAGTGCGCAACGTCTGAAATATGTCTCTCCAGCCTATTACGCAGCGTTGTACTCACGGGAGCTTGAAATGATGTATTTCCTGGTAGAACCATTATTTGAACGAGCCGGAGCATTCTCTCATTCAACATCGGATAGCGACATAGCCGAGCTCATCACTAAGATGATTAGATAATGATGAATATTATATACAGGATATTCAGGCGGATGTTTAGGTCTTTACTTGCCGACTATGGCCCGTCCATTTTAACAATATTGTTCGCATTGGTGCTGATACATTTTTTTCCAAACGGTCCTTTATGGCCTATACCTGTGTTTTTTTTAGTTGTTCTGATTTTCATTAAGTGGTAAAGCTCAATTTAAATTTTTGAAATAATAAGGACGTTATATGTCTACACCCGCCCATTTATGGCTTGAAGATGAAAATGGCTCTCCAGTTGTAGGTGGCTGTATTATGCCGCTACGGTTAGGCTCAATTGAGCTTAAGTCGTTCTCCCACGGTGTCACCATTCCGGTGGATCCGAATCTGGGAAAGCTTACCGGGACGCGTGTCCATCGCCCCGTCACTATAGTAAAAGAGTTCGACCGGACCACGCCTCTTCTTTATCGGGCAGTATGTGAAGGAAGAACGATGAAGAAAGCCACAATTAAGATGTACAGAATCGTTGATTCAGGTATTGAGGCTGAATATTTTAATATCATTCTGGAGAATGTGAAATTTACAACTGTTGCACCCTATCTGGCTCCGAATGGAATGAGTAGTACTCATCTTGAAACGCTGGAGTTACGTTACGAGGCGATCACTTGGAAATATACAGATGGGAATATTATCTACCGTGACTCATGGAATGATCGATGCTGTGCATGAGCGAGTTCATCATTCTAAGTAAAAGTGCAATTCTGTCATCGTCACTTCTGACGATGACATCAACATCCCACACTAAACCCCTTTAAATTCAACATCATAATTTCTGGCGCGATTTATGCATACCCCATCCCGCTTATTACCTAGCCGGAGTTAAAGGATGAATCGCTTTATCATTGCCGATGCCAGCAAATGCATCGGCTGTCGTACCTGTGAAGTGGCCTGCGTGGTGTCCCACCACGACACCCAGGACTGCGCCTCGCTAACCCCGCAGAACTTCCTGCCGCGTATTCACGTCATCAAAGGCGTCAACGTCTCCACCGCCACTATGTGCCGCCAGTGCGAAGATGCCCCCTGCGCCACCGTCTGCCCGAATGGGGCGATCGCTCGCGATAACGATTTTGTTCACGTCCACCAGGAGCGCTGCATCGGCTGCAAAACCTGCGTGGTCGCCTGCCCATACGGCGCGATGGAAGTGGTCCTGCGTCCGGTTGTGCGCAGCATCGGTAGCGGGCTGAACGTGATGTCGGAGAAGGCCGAAGCCAATAAGTGCGACCTCTGCTACCACCAGCCGGACGGTCCGGCCTGCGTGCAGGCCTGTCCGACCAACGCCATTGTCTGCATCGACAGGCAAAAACTTGAGCAGCTGAGCCAGGAGAAACGCCGTCGGGCGGCGCTGGACACTGTCTCTTCCATGATGCTGTAAGCATTTTCTCTTTTCACTTTTAGCAGGTCTGTTACTGATGAAAAAAATCACCAGCGTTTGCCCTTACTGCGGTGCGGGCTGCAAATTAAAACTCGTCGTTGAGAACAATAAGATCGTCCGCGCCGAAGCGGCAGAGGGGGTGACCAACCAGAACCAGCTGTGCCTGAAGGGCTATTACGGCTGGGACTTTCTCAACGACACCCGCATCCTGACGCCGCGCCTCACGCAGCCGATGATCCGCTACCAGAAGGGCGGCAAGTTTGTGCCGGTCTCCTGGGAGGAGGCCATACGCTATACCGCGAAGCGGCTGGGGGAGATCAAGGCGAAGTATGGCCCGCGGGCCATCATGACCACCGGCTCGTCCCGCGGGACGGGGAACGAAACCAACTACGTGATGCAGAAGTTTGCCCGCGGGGTGCTCAACACCAACAACGTCGACTGCTGCGCCCGGGTGTGTCACGGCCCGAGCGTGGCCGGGCTGCAGGAGACGCTCGGCAACGGGGCGATGAGCAACTCCATCAGCGATATCGAGCACTCAAAATGTCTGCTGATCTTCGGCTACAACTGCGCCGACTCGCACCCGATCGTCGCCCGGCGGGTGATTAAGGCGAAACAGCACGGCGCGAAGGTGATCGTCTGCGATCCGCGCAAAATCGAAACCGCGCGCATCGCCGACCGCCATCTGCAGATCAACAACGGCTGCAATATGGCGCTGGTGAACGCCTTCATTTATACGCTGCTGGAAGAGAACCTCTACAACAGCGACTACGTGGCGCGCTACACCGACGGGCTGGAGAGGCTGCGCGAGACGGTGCGCGAGTACGCCCCGGAAAACGTCGAGGGCATTACCGGCGTCAGCGCCCGGCAGATCCGGGATGCGATGCGCATCTACGCCGCCGCGCCGTCCGCCACCGTGATGTGGGGGATGGGCGTCACCCAGTTCGGGCAGGCGGTGGACGTGGTGAAAGGGCTCTCGACGCTGGCGCTGCTCACCGGCAACCTCGGGCGCGAACACTGCGGCGTCGGCCCGGTGCGCGGTCAGAACAACGTCCAGGGGGCCTGCGACATGGGTGTCATACCCAACCAGTTCCCCGGCTATCAGGATGTGACCGACCCGCAGGTGCGGGAGAAGTTCGCCCGGGCGTGGGGCGTTGATCCTGCGCGGATGGATGACCAGGTGGGGGTGCGCATCACCGAGGTGCCGCACCTCGCCCTGGAGGGTAAGGTCAAAGCGTACTACATCATGGGGGAAGATCCGCTCCAGACCGAGGCGGACCTGGGCCTGGTGCGCAAAGGCTTTGCGGCCCTCGATTTTGTGGTGGTGCAGGACATCTTCATGACCAAAACCGCCGAGGCGGCGGACGTGCTGCTGCCCGCCACCTCCTGGGGCGAGCATGGCGGGGTCTTTACCTGCGCCGACCGCGGCTTCCAGCGCTTTGAAAAAGCCGTTGAGCCAAAAGGCAACGTCAAGCGCGACTGGGAGATCATCAGCCTGATCGCCACAGAGATGGGCTATCCGATGCACTATCGCGACAACCAGCAGATCTGGGACGAGATGCGCGAGCTCTGCCCGCTCTTCTACGGCGTCACCTGGGAAAAAATGGGCGAGATGGGGCACGTCCAGTGGCCTTGCCCGACCCTCGATCATCCCGGCACGCCGTGGCTCTATGCGGATAACCGCTTCGACACCCCGAACGGCAAAGGCCAGCTTTTTGCCGCCCCGTGGCGCAAGCCGGCGGAAGTGCCAGACGATGAATACCCGCTGGTGCTCTGCACCGTGCGCGAGGTGGGGCACTACTCCTGCCGCTCCATGACCGGCAACTGCGCCGCGCTGCAGGCCCTGGCGGACGAGCCGGGCTTTGTGCAGATGAACCCGCAGGATGCGGCAAAACTGGGCGTTCAGGATCGCCAGCTGGTGTGGGTCAGCTCCCGCCGCGGGAAGGTGATCAGCCGGGCGGACGTCAACGAGCGCATCAACCAGGGGGCGGTGTACATGACCTATCAGTGGTGGATCGGGGCCTGTAACGAGCTGACCCAGGACAATCTCGACCCGGTCTCGAAAACGCCGGAAACCAAATACTGCGCCGTCAAAATCGACGCCATCGCCGATCAGCCCTGGGCGGAACGCTACGCCCAGACCACCTATCGCGACATGAAAACCCGCCTGCGTGAGGCGGTGGAGAGTTAAATGAGTACAAACGGCACGCGGGTGCGCATTCGCGGCAAAGTCCAGGGCGTCGGGTTCCGCCCCTGGGTCTGGCAGGTGGCCCAGCAGCTGGGGCTCAGGGGCGACGTCTGCAACGACGGGGCAGGGGTAGAGGTGCGTCTCGTCGGTGGGGCGCAGGCCTTTATCCGCCAGCTTGCCGTCGGCTGCCCGCCGCTGGCGCGTATCGACGATATCCAGGAGCAGCCCTGGCGCTGGGCGCAGACCCCGATGGATTTTACCATTCGTGCCAGCGCCCACAGCCAGATGACCACCCAGGTGGTGCCGGATGCCGCCACCTGTCCGGCCTGTCTGGCGGAGATGAACGACCCGCGCGAGCGCCGCTACCGCTACCCGTTTATCAACTGCACCCACTGCGGGCCGCGCTTCACCATTATCCGGGCGATGCCCTACGATCGCCCGGCCACCACCATGGCGGGGTTTGCGCTCTGTCCGGCCTGCGAGGCGGAGTACCGCAACCCGGCGGACCGGCGCTTTCACGCCCAGCCGGTGGCCTGTCCGGACTGCGGGCCGCAGGTCAGCTGGGTGTGCGGCGAGGCGCGTGAGGAGCGGGAAGCCGCCCTTAAGGCCGCCGTATTGATGCTGAAACAGGGCGGGATCGTGGCGGTAAAAGGGCTGGGGGGGTTCCATCTGGCCTGTGATGCGCAAAACGTTGCGGCGGTAAACCGGCTGCGGGAACGTAAACGCCGCCCGACCAAGCCGCTGGCGGTGATGATCCCCGCGCGCCTGGCCGCGTGGCTGCCTGACGACGTGCAGGCGCTGCTGCGCTCCCCGGCCGCGCCGGTGGTGCTGGTGGCAAAACACACTCTGTTCTGCGAGGCCATCGCCCCCGGGCTTAATGAGGTGGGGGTGATGCTGGCCGCCAATCCGCTCCAGCACCTGCTGATGCAGGATCTCGATCGCCCCCTGGTGATGACCTCCGGCAACCTGAACGGCTGCCCGCCTGCGCTCACCAACGCGCAGGCGCTGCGCGATCTCGCCGGGATCGCCGACGGCTGGCTGCTGCATAACCGCGATATCGTCCAGCGTATGGACGACTCGGTGATGCGCGCCAGCGGGGAAATGCTGCGCCGCGCCAGAGGCTTTGTGCCGGATGCGCTGCCCCTGCCGCCCGGTTTTGAAAAGGCGCCGTCGCTGCTCTGCCTGGGGGCGGATCGTAAAAATACCTTCTGCCTGGTGCGCGGCGGCCAGGCGGTGCTGAGCCAGCATCTGGGGGATCTGCATGATGACGATGCCGAACGTCAGTGGCAGCAGGCCCTGACCACCATTCAGGACATCTGGCAGTTTATCCCTGAGCGGGTGGTGACCGACGCCCATCCCGGCTACCGCGCCACGCAGCTCGGCCAGCAGATGCCCTATCCGCAGCATCAGGTGCTGCATCATCACGCCCACGCCGCGGCCTGCATGGCGGAACACGGCTGGCCGCGGGACGGCGGGGATCTCATCGCCCTGGTGCTGGACGGTATCGGCCAGGGGGAAAACGGCGCGCTGTGGGGTGGGGAGTGCCTGCGGGTGAACTACCGCACCTGCGAAAAGCTGGGTGGGCTACCGGCGGTGGCGCTGCCCGGCGGCGATCTGGCGGCGCGCCAGCCCTGGCGCAACCTGCTGGCCCAGTGGCAGGCGTTTGTCCCCGAGTGGCGGACGCTGCCGGAGGCCGCCCGCCTTCTGAACAAACCCTGGCAGCCGCTGGCCCGGGCGATTGAACGCGGGGTGAATGCGCCGCTGGCCTCCTCCGCCGGGCGGCTGTTTGACGCCGTGGCTGCGGCGCTCAACTGCGCCCCGGAACAGATCAGCTACGAAGGGGAGGCCGCCTGTCGGCTGGAAGCCCTGGCCCTGAGCGCCGCGCCGCAGTGCCACCCGGTCACGATGCCGGTGCGCGACGGCGAGCTGGATATGGTCACCTTCTGGCGCCAGTGGCTCGGCTGGCAGGCGCCGGACAACGCCCGGGCGTGGGCCTTTCACGACGCGCTGGCCCAAGGGCTGGCGACCCTTGCGGGCGAACATGCCCGGCGGCGGGCGCTTTCCACCGTTGTCTGCAGCGGCGGGGTGCTGCACAACCGCCTGCTGCGCGAACGTCTGCAGTTCTGGCTGAGCGATTTTACCGTGCTGTTTCCCGGGCGGCTTCCCGCCGGTGACGGGGCGGTGGCTTTTGGGCAGGCAGTGATTGCCGCCGCGACTTTTCTTTGAATCTGGATCTGACTATGTACATGAAATATTTCAATAACCATCCCAAAGCCCTGGCGCTGATGCTGGCGTTAATCGCAACCAATATTCTCGCCTGGGGTCTGGCGTTCTACCTCTTTCACGCCACGCCGTCGCTGCTGGCGGCCAGCCTGCTGGCCTGGTGCTATGGCCTGCGTCACGCGGTGGATGCCGACCACATTGCCGCCATCGATAACGTCACCCGCAAGATGATGCAGCAGGGCAAGCGTCCCTGCGGCGTGGGGGCCTGGTTCTCGCTGGGGCATTCGACGATTGTGGTGCTGGCCTCCATTGCCATCGCCGCCACCGCCACGGCGTTCAGCCGCAATATGGCATGGTTCCACGAAACCGGCGGCACCATCGGCACGGCGGTCTCCGCCTTCTTCCTGCTGGCGATGGCGCTGGTGAACCTGGTTATTCTGCGCGACGTCTGGGGCAGCTTTAACAAAATGAAGCGCGGCGAAAGCGTGCCGGAAACGGTGTCGTTTGCCCGCGGCGGGGTGATGAACTGGCTGTTCCGCTCGGCGTTTCGCCTGGTCACCCGCAGCTGGCACATGTATCTGGTGGGCTTCCTGTTTGGCCTTGGGTTTGATACCGCCACCGAGATCGGGGTGCTGGGGATCTCCGCGGCGGGTGCCTCCAGCGGCATGTCGGTATGGGCGATCATGGTCTTCCCGCTGCTGTTTACCAGCGGCATGGCGCTCATCGACACCCTCGATAACCTGATTATGGTGGGCGCATACGGCTGGGCCTTCAACAAGCCGCAGCGCAAGCTCTACTACAACATGACCATCACCGGCACCTCGGTGGTGGTGGCGCTGTTTATCGGCGGGCTGGAAGCGCTGGGCCTGCTGGCAGATAAGCTGGGCCTGGAAGGTGGCCTGTGGAACGGCGTCGCGGCGCTGAACGATAACCTCGGTAACGCCGGGTTTATCGTGGTCGGGCTGTTTGTCGCCTGCTGGGTTATCTCGTTAATCAACTACCGCTTTAAAGGCTACGACGCCCTGGTTGTACGCTAACGTCATCGCTGTCCGTTCGTCACGACACTTTTGACGAACGGACCCCTTCCCGCCATTTATCCCTCTTATTTTCAATAAGTTAATTTTAGTTTTCAGGCTGGCATAGTTAATGCATACCGCTGGGGACATATTACCAACGGAGTAACACCGATGAAGAAAGTCGTCACGGTTTGCCCCTATTGCGCATCGGGTTGCAAAATCAACCTGGTGGTCAATAACGGCAAAGTCGTCAAGGCTGAAGCAGCACAGGGTAAAACCAACCAGGGCGATCTCTGCCTGAAGGGGTATTACGGCTGGGATTTTATCAACGACACCAAAATTCTCACCCCGCGCCTGAAGTCGCCAATGATCCGTCGCGAGCGCGGCGGCAAGCTGGAAGCCGTCTCCTGGGACGAAGCGCTGGACTACGTTGCCAGCAAGCTCAGCGCCATTAAGGCTGCGCACGGCCCGGACGCGATCATGACTACCGGTTCATCCCGCGGTACCGGGAATGAAACCAACTACATTATGCAAAAATTTGCCCGCGCGGCAGTCGGCACCAACAACGTCGACTGCTGCGCGCGCGTCTGACACGGCCCATCGGTTGCAGGTCTGCACCAGTCGGTCGGTAACGGCGCAATGAGCAACTCCATTGTCGGCATTGAAAAAGCGGACATGGTCTTTATTTTTGGCTACAACCCGGCGGATTCGCACCCTATCGTGGCGAACCGCGTGATCAAGGCCAAACGCAACGGGGCGAAGATTATCGTCTGCGATCCGCGCAAAATCGAAACCGCGCGCATCGCCGATATGCACCTGGCCCTGAAAAACGGCTCCAACATCGCGCTGCTCAACGCGATGGGGCATGTGATTATTGAAGAAGAACTCTACGACCGCGCCTTTGTGGCGGCGCGTACCGAGGGCTTCGAGGAGTATCGCAAGATCGTCGAAGGCTATACGCCGGAATCGGTCGAGGCGATCACCGGGGTCAGCGCGGCGGAGATCCGCCAGGCGGCGCGGATGTACGCGGCGGCTGAAAACGCGGCAATCCTCTGGGGCATGGGCGTGACCCAGTTCTACCAGGGCGTGGAAACCGTGCGGTCGCTCACCAGCCTGGCGCTGCTGACCGGCAACCTCGGCAAACCGTACGCAGGGGTGAACCCGGTGCGCGGGCAGAACAACGTGCAGGGCGCGTGTGATATGGGTGCGCTGCCGGATACCTATCCGGGCTATCAGTACATCAATAACCCGGAAAACCGGGCCAAGTTTGCCAAAGCCTGGGGCGTGGATTCACTGCCGGCCCATACCGGGTATCGCATCAGCGAACTACCTCACCGGGTGGCCCATGGGGAAGTGCGCGCGGCGTACATCATGGGGGAAGATCCGCTCCAGACCGACGCCGAGCTCTCTGCGGTGCGTAAGGCGTTTGAGGGGCTGGAACTGGTCATTGTGCAGGATATCTTTATGACCAAGACCGCCGCTGCCGCGGATGTGATTCTGCCGTCCACCTCCTGGGGGGAGCACGAAGGGGTCTACACCGCCGCCGACCGCGGTTTCCAGCGCTTCTTTAAAGCGGTTGAGCCGAAGTGGGACCTGAAAACGGACTGGCAGATCATCAGCGAAATTGCCACGCGGATGGGCTACCCGATGCACTACAACAACACCCAGGAGATCTGGGATGAGCTGCGTCATCTGTGTCCGGATTTCTATGGCGCCACCTACGAGAAGATGGGCGAGCTGGGCTATATCCAGTGGCCGTGCCGGGACGAGTCCGAGGCCGATCAGGGGACCGATTACCTGTTCGAGAAGGAATTCTCCACCCCGAACGGGCTGGGGCAGCTCTATACCTGCGACTGGGTCGCGCCGATCGACAAGCTGACGAAGGAGTATCCGCTGGTGCTCTCAACCGTGCGTGAAGTGGGGCACTACTCGTGCCGCTCGATGACCGGGAACTGTGCGGCGCTGGCGGCGCTGGCCGATGAACCGGGCTATGCGCAGATCAACACGGCGGACGCCGCGCGTCTGGGCATCGAGGATGAAGCGCTGGTGTGGGTGATGTCGCGTAAAGGGAAGGTCATCACCCGCGCGCAGGTGAGCGATCGTCCGAACAAAGGGGCGGTCTATATGACCTACCAGTGGTGGATTGGGGCTTGTAATGAGCTGGTGACGGAGAACCTGAGCCCGATTACCAAAACGCCGGAGTATAAGTATTGCGCCGTGCGTGTGGAGCCGATTGCTGACCAGCAGGCTGCGGAACAGTATGTGATTGATGAGTATCATAAGCTGAAGAAGCACTTGCGGGAACTGGCGGTAGGGTGAGGGGGCTGTTGTAGGCCCGTGCAAGCGTAGCGCCGCCGGGCGTGGGCAGGGGTGCCTGGGTGGTGGAACATGTGGCGGTGGAGGGGGTTCCGTTCACCTTGCGTTCGCTGCTTCTCTGTAAACCGCGTCACCCGTGAACGTGCCAGGGGGGCTCGCCGCCTCCCCCCTGGCAACCCCGGCTCCCGGCAACGAAAATCGCCGCGTTGCGGTGCCCTCAGCTTATTCCCTCCGGCTTTCGGGTCGGGGGCGATCCTACATCCCTGTAGGTCGCCCCCTCTCGGCGCATCCCTGCGCCTCGCCCCGGCCTGCGGTCAACGCTTCGGCGATTTTCAGCCGGACACGGGCATCGCTGTGCGTCATTTATTCTTTTTACGATTCTTCAGTGCTGTGATTTTGCTGGTGCAGGTTTTGTGTTTTGTAGGCCCGTGCAAGCGTAGCGCCGCCGGGCGGGGCAGGGGTGCCTGGGTGGTGGAACATGTGGCGGTGGAGGGGGTTTCGTTCACCATACGTTCCTTGCTTCTCTGTAAACCGCCTCACCCGTGAACGTGCCAGGGGGGGCTCGCCGCCTCCCCCCTGGCAACCCCGGCTCCCGGCAACGAAAATCGCCGCTTCGCGGTGCCCTCAGCTTATTCCCTCCGGCTATCGGGTCGGGGGCGATCCTACATCCCTGTAGGTCGCCCCCTCTCGGCGCATCCCTGCGCCTCGCCCCGGCCTGCGGTCAACGCTTCGGCGATTTTCAGCCGGACACGGGCGTCGCTGTGAGTCATTTATTCTTTTTACGATTCTTCAGTGCTGTGATTTTGCTGGTGCAGGTTTTGTGTTTTGTAGGCCCGTGCAAGCGTAGCGCCGCCGGGCGTGGGCAGGGGTGCCTGGGTGGTGGAACATGTGGCGGTGGAGGGGGTTTCGTTCACCATACGTTCCTTGCTTCTCTGTAAACCACGTCACCCGTGAACGTGCCAGGGGGGGCTCGCCGCCTCCCCCCTGGCAACCCCGGCTCCCGGCAACGAAAATCGCCGCTTCGCGGTGCCCTCAGCTTATTCCCTCCGGCTATCGGGTCGGGGGCGATCCTACATCCCTGTAGGTCGCCCCCTCTCGGCGCGTCCCTGCGCCTCGCCCCGGCCTGCGGGAAACGCTTCGGCGATTTTCAGCCGGACACGGGCGTCGCTGTGAGTCATTTATTCTTTTTACGATTCTTCAGTGCTGTGATTTTGCTGGTGCAGGTTTTGTGTTTTGTAGGCCCGTGCAAGCGTAGCGCCGCCGGGCGGGGCAGGGGGGCCTGGGTGGTGGAACTTGTGGCGGTGGAGGGGGTTCCGTTCACCATACGTTCCTTGCTTCTCTGTAAACCGCGTCACCGGTGAACGTGCCAGGGGGGCTCGCCGCCTCCCCCCTGGCAACCCCGGCTCCCGGCAACGAAAATCGCCGCTTCGCGGTGCCCTCAGCTTATTCCCTTCGGCTTTCGGGTCGGGGGCGATCCTACATCCCTGTAGGTCGCCCCCTCTCGGCGCATCCCTGCGCCTCGCCCCGGCCTGCGGTCAACGCTTCGGCGATTTTCAGCCGGACACGGGCATCGCTGTAAGTCTCTTATTCTTATTGATTTTCATTGTTGCTTTGATTTTTTGCGAGGCGGCTTCTGAGAATGGTTTTTGCTGGTTGTCGCTTTAATACCCTCGCGATATCTTCCTGTTGCGCCTGCAAAATCAGGCGTCGGGATTGGAACCCTGACTGACTTTATCGATGACATAAGAGGCCTTATGTCGTACGCTCTGCTGCACTTCAATGGTGGGCTGGCGGGGGCATCGTAAGATGCGCCGGTATCCGATAAAGCCGGTAGTTCCAACCTCGCTCAGTCCACCGCCATGAGATTGGAACCTCTGACGGTGGGTTTAAAACACTTTATCGGAGGCTGCCACTATGGCTACAACCCCAACCCAGACTCACCCATTATTTACCGTACCGTTCTCGCACAACACGGATTTCACCGTGCTGGCGAATCACTGTGAGCGTTTTGCTTATACCCTGCTGGAAACCGACGAACCCGCTGAAAAGCTGGCGCTGTGCGCCCGTCTTTGTGCCTGTCTCGCGCTGTTGCAACCCATGCTCAACGAGCCCATCCCGGCGCACCTGGTGGAACATTTCACCCTTAGCGATCTGCCTTCCCGTCTGCCCGCATTCGAGCCGGAAAGCGATCAGCTGGGCATCTATTGCCAGACCGTCACGCAGCTTTTAATCAGCAATATCCTGCCGCCGGAGATGGCGCGCGTGATGGAGGGGCTGCTGTATGACCTGGTGAGCTTTTACGCCGACACGCTCAACGCCCCACGCTGGCTGCAAACGCCGGATGGGCGGGTGGCGTTTGATGCGTTGATCGATTGAGTTTGTAGGCCGGGCAAATGCAGTGCCGCCCGGCACAACAATGCCGGGTGGCGGCTTCGCCTTACCCGGCCTACAAAACTGCAAACGCCGGATGGGCGGGTGGCGTTTGATGCGTTGATCGATTTAGTTTGTAGGCCGGGCAAACGCAGTGCCGCCCGGCGCAACAATGCCGGGTGGCGGCTTCGCCTTACCCGGCCTACAAAACCAAAAAAATAAAAACCAGCGATGAAGAAATTAAAAAAAACAACGGGCTTACAGCGGCTCCCTGGTCCGGCTGAAAATCGCCGAAGCGTTGACCGCAGGCCGGGGCGAGGCGCAGGGACGCGCCGAGAGGGGGCGACCTACAGGGATGTAGGATCGCCCCCGACCCGATAGCCGGAGGGAATAAGCTGAGGGCACCGCGAAGCGGCGATTTTCTTGCCGGGAGCCGGGATTGTTAAGGGGGCGGCGATAGCCCCCTTAACACGTTCACGGGTGACGAGGTCAACAAAGAAGCAGCGAACGCAAGGTGAACGGAACCACCTCCATTGCCGCATGTCCCCCCAACCGACAAACCATCAGAACCGCGTATTCACACTCATAAACCAGGTCCGCCCCGGCTCATTATAGGTATACGCCCCCGCACCATACATATACGCCCCTGTCGTCGCATTCCCCGTCGTCTGGGCATTCCCCGCACGCCACTGGCGTTTATCAAAGACGTTATCCACGCCCCCGGTGAGACTCACATATTTGGTCACATCCCAGGTCGCGCTCAGGCCGACGATGCTGTACGGGCTCACTTCGTCCAGCTCAGATCCGGTCGCCGGCTGGCCTTTATAGTTGTACTTCTTCGGCTGCTGCTTGCCGTACCAGGTGAAGGTCGACTGCAACGACACATCCTGCTGCACCTGCCAGCTCAGGGTGGAGTTCAGCGTGTACTCCGGGATGATCGACAGACGATCGCCGGTCTCCTTGTTCTTGCTTTGCAGCATATAGGTAATGTTGTTGGTCCAGTTGATGGCGTCGCTGACCGGCACGTTCAGGGTGCCTTCCAGCCCTTCAACTACCGCCTTCGGCACGTTTTCCCACTGATAAATATCGGTGCGGGTTCTCCCGGCAGAGGTCTGGCCGATCGGCGCATAGCCCGCTTCAATCTTGTCGCGGTAGTCGTTGCGGAACCAGGTCACGCCCGCCAGCCAGCCGTCGCGTTTCCACTCCAGGCCAATCTCTTTGTTGATGCTGGTTTCCGCTTTCAGATCTTCGTTACCCAGCATGTAGCAGCCCACGCCGTCGGCACTGGCATAGCAGCCCTGGCCCTTGCTGTAGAGCAGGTAGTTCGGGTTGGTCTGGTAGAGGCTTGGCGCTTTATAGGCGCGGGCGATGCCCATCTTCAGGGTGAAATCATCCCCCAGCCCCTGGGAGAGGTTCAGGGACGGGCTCCAGTTGTTGCCGACAATGGAGTGATGGTCGAAGCGCAGCGCCGGGGTCAGCATGGTGGTGTCGGTCAGCTCCATGTTGTTTTCAGCGAACAGGGAGAAGATTTCCGCGTCGGAGTAGGGACTGCGATTATCGCTCATTCCCGCAATGGCGCCGCCCTGCAGGGCCTGGCCGTTGGAGGACATATCCTTCATCCGCTGCTGATCCCACTCGGCGCCCAGGGTCAGGTTCTGGTTGACGATAAAGTCGATCGGCAGGTTGATCTCACTGTGCAGCATCACGTCGGAGAGGTCGGTGTCGGTGAACTTATCGCTGTTGAACAGCCCCTCCAGACCGCCCGCCAGCCCCTCGCCGAGACGGGAGTTGCGGGTGTGCTCGTACTGCGCCCAGTTATTGGTGGTGATGCCATTATCCCAGCCGCCGGTCCAGGTCAGGGCGAAGTTCTGGCGATAGATCCGGTTGGACTCTTTGCCATAATTTTTCTTCACCAGCCCGTTGCTGCTGTTGTCGTTGTTGGTGTTCTGGGTATCCCCGGCATAGAGGTTGTTCTGGCGGCTATAGCCCGCTTCGAACTGCAGGGCCTGCATCGGGGCAAACTCCCAGCGCAGCACGCCGTTCACGTCTTTATTCTCCACGCCTTCACGTCCGGCGGGCAGCGTGTCGGCATAGGCGCCGGTACGTTCAGACTGATGGCCCTGGTTGATATCCCAGGCGTCGGCCTGGGTTTTATCCAGGTTGCCATACAGACGGAAGCTGAACGCGTCGCTCAGCGGGCCGCTCAGGCTAAAGTTGGTGCGTTTGGTGGAGCCTTCTTCGTTGTGCTCAGGGGCATTCAGGTAGGTGTTCCAGGAGCCATGCCACTCGTTGCTGACCTTTTTGGTGATGATGTTCACCACGCCGCCCGCCGCGCCGTTACCGTAACGCGCCGCCGCCGGGCCTCGGATCACTTCGATACGCTCGATCATCTCTGGCGGCACCCAGCCGGTGTCGCCGCGGGTGTCACGCTCGCCGCGCCAGCCCAGACGGATGGAGTTGCGGCTGGTCACCGGCTTACCGTCAATCAGGATCAGGGTGTTTTCCGGGCCCATGCCGCGGATATCAATCTGGCGGTTGTTGCCGCGCTGGCCGCTGGTGGAGTTACCGGTCAGGTTAACGCCCGGCATGGTGCGGATGATCTCCGACACATCGCGCGCCGACGGGTTTTTACGGATCTCATCCGCGGTAATGGTGGAGACGCCCGGCGCCTGCAGGTTCTGCTCGGCGGCGGTAATCACCATGGTATCTTCGTGCCCGGCGGTTTCGGCTGCCATCGCAGGCAGTGCCACACCGTAAATTCCCAGATTGACCAGTAAGGTCAGCGAGTGAAGCTTATTATTCATTGTATGTCCTGCTTTTCGATGCCGCATGCCTCATGGCTCCGTCCCGAATGGGTGAGGCGGCGGAAGGAGATCGCCCGCAGTCTGCGAAAACCCCTCGATCCTGAGTCAGTACGCAGCGCAGAGCATGGTTATTAACTGTTCGCGCTTCCCACAGCGCGCCCATACGCTATTGCAAATGCAAATAGTTATCAATAATATTATCGATATTGTTTATCTTTAATCAACAATTCAGAACAAATCATGGGGTTGAATCGGTGACGACGCTGGAAACGGGAAGTGATGCCTGGTGGCAGTCGAAACAGGGACCCGACCGGGTGCGGGAGGGGGATCATTATCGGGTGACGTTCTGCTGGCGCGACCCGCAGGGCACGGAGCAGACCTCGCCGCTAAAAAAGGTGTGGCTCTATATCACCGGCGTGACCGATCATCACCATAACGCCCGCCCCCAGACGCTGGAGCGGATTAATGGCACCGACGTCTGGCAGTGGCAGGGCGAGTTCAGCCCCCACTGGCGCGGCAGCTACTGTTTTATCCCCTCTGAACGCGACGACGACTTTGCGGATGCGGTGTTTGCCTCCGACCCGCCGGACCGCATGGCCCTGCGCGAAGGCTGGCGCAGGCTGCTGCCAAAGGCTATCGCCGATCCGCGCAACCCGCAGCACTGGCGCGGCGGACGAGGCCATCCGGTCTCGGCTCTCGAAATGCCCGAAGCGCCGCTACAGCCTGGCTGGGATCGGCCGGATACCCCCTGTCAACCCGCGCAGTGCATCACCTGGCAGAGCGCAAGGCTCGGCAACACCCGCCGGGTATGGATCTTTACCACCGGCGAAGCATCCCCAAACGAACGTCCGCTGGCGGTGCTGCTCGACGGGCAGTTCTGGGCCGAGAGCATGCCGGTCTGGCCCGCGCTGACGGCGCTCACCCTCGATGGTCAGTTGCCGCCTGCAGTCTACGTGCTGATCGACGTCATCGACACCGACCATCGCAGCCGCGAGCTCCCCTGTAATCCCGATTTCTGGCTCGCCGTTCAGGAGGAGCTACTGCCACAGGTGCAGGCCCTGGCGCCGTTCAGCGACCGCGCCGATCGCACCGTGGTTGCCGGGCAGAGCTTTGGCGGCCTCTCGGCGCTCTATGCCGGGCTGCACTGGCCCCAGCGCTTTGGCTGCGTGCTCAGCCAGTCGGGCTCCTTCTGGTGGCCACATCGCGGCGGCAAACACGACGGCATCATTATCGAACAACTCAAAAACCAACAACTTTCAGCCCAGGGGCTGCGCATCGTCCTGGAGGCGGGGCGACGTGAACCGCTGATTTTTCGCGCCTGTCAGGCGCTGTATGCCGAGCTACAGCACACGCAGCAGCCGGTTATCTGGCGTCCGGTGGACGGCGGACATGATGCACTTTGCTGGCGGGGAGGGCTGACGCAGGGGCTGATGACTCTCTGGCAGCCGCTTATTTAATAATGGAGTCTGGTATGGAATTCAGTAACCCCTTCGACGATCCGCAGGGTCTGTTCACCATTGTGCAAAACGCCCAAAATCAGTACAGCCTCTGGCCGCAGCAGTGCGCCTTGCCCGACGGCTGGCACGTGGTGTGTGAGGCGCAGTCGCAGGAAGCCTGTCAGCAGTGGCTGGCGGCCCACTGGCAAACCCTGATCCCGGCCCATTTTGCACAGGTGACTCCATGAGCGTTAAACATCCTCTCGTGGCGGCCCAGCCGGGGATCTGGATGGCGGAACAGCTCTCCGACCTGCCCAACGCCTGGAGCGTGGCCCACTACGTCGAGCTGACCGGCCCGGTGGATGCGCCATTGCTGGCGAAAGCGGTGGTGGCGGGCATGATGCAGGCCGATACCCTGCGCATGCGGTTTACCGAGGATAACGGCGAGATCGGGCAGTGGGTGGATGAGAGCCTTATCCTGCCGGAACCGCAGATTATCGACCTGCGCCATCACGCCGACCCGCATGCCGCCGCGTTGGCAACCCTGCAGGCCGACCTCAACCAGAATCTGCGCGTCGACAGCGGCCAACCGCTGGCCTTCCACCTCCTGCTTCAGGTGGCAGATAACCGATGGTACTGGTATCAGCGCTATCACCATTTAGTGGTAGATGGCTTCAGTTTCCCCGCCATAACCCGGCAGATCGCCGCCATTTACCGCGCCTGGTCTAAGGGGGAAGCCACGCCGGAATCGCCGTTTACCCCCTTTGCGGAGGTGGTGGAGGAGTATCAGCGCTACCAGCAGAGCGACGCATACGCCCGCGACGGCGCCTTCTGGGCGGAGCAGCGTAAGCAGCTGCCGCCGCCGGTGTCGCTCTCCAGCGCGCCACTGCCGGGGCGCGCCGCCACAACCGATATTTTGCGCCTGAAGCTGACCGCCGATCGCCAGGCCTTCAGCCAGCTGGCGAATAAGAGCCAGAGCCAGCGCACCGACCTTGCCCTGGCGCTGGTGGCCCTCTGGCTCGCCCGCCTGACCGGACGGATGAGCTACGCCGCCGGGTTTATCTTTATGCGCCGGATGGGCTCCGCGGCGCTGACCGCCACCGGCCCGGTGCTGAACGTGCTGCCCCTGGCGGTGAACATCAACCCGCAGGAGACGCTGCCCGAGCTGGCCCAGCGCCTGGCCGGGCAGATGAAAAAGATGCGCCGTCACCAGCGTTACGACGCCGAGCAGATTGTCCGCGACAGCGGGCGTGCCGCCAGCGACGAGGCGCTGTTTGGCCCGGTGTTTAACGTCAAGGTCTTTGATTACCAGCTGGATATCGATGGCGTGCAGGCGGTGACCCATACCCTCGCCACCGGCCCGGTCAACGATCTGGAGATGGCGCTCTTCCCGGACGAGCAGGGCGGGCTGAGCATTGAGATCCTCGCCAACAAACAGCGTTACGACGAGGCCACCCTGCTGCGCCACGTCGAGCGCCTGCCCGGGCTGTTGGCGCAGTTTGCCGCCAACAGCGACCTGCGCTGCGGCGAGGCCGAAACGGTCTCCGACGTTGAATATCAGCAGCTGGAAAAGATTAACCAGACCGCGGTTCCGCTGCCGCGCACCACCCTGAGCGGGCTGGTGGCGGAGCAGGCGGCGAAAACCCCGGACGCCCCGGCGCTGGCCGATGCGCAATACGAGTTGACCTACCGCCAGATGCGCGAGCAGGTGGTGGCCCTGGCGAACCTGCTGCGCGAGCGCGGGGTGAAGCCCGGCGACAGCGTGGCGGTGGCGCTCCCGCGCTCGGTGTTCCTGACCCTGGCCCTGCATGCCATTGTCGAAGTGGGGGCCGCGTGGCTGCCGCTGGACACCGGCTATCCCGACGATCGCCTGCAGATGATGATCGAGGATGCGCAACCCTCGCTGCTGATCACTACCGACGACCAGCGCCCGCGCTTTGACCATCTGCCGGTGGCGACTTTTAGTTACAACATACTATTGTCTGCGGCCGATGCCAGACCTCTGCACCTGAGCAGGCCGGAACAGACCGCCTATATCATCTTTACCTCCGGCTCAACAGGACGACCGAAAGGGGTGATGGTCGGCCAGACCGCCATCGTCAACCGCCTGCTGTGGATGCAAAACCACTACCCGCTCACCGCCGCGGATGTGGTGGCGCAAAAAACGCCGTGCAGCTTTGACGTCTCGGTATGGGAGTTCTGGTGGCCGTTTATCGCCGGGGCGAAGCTGGTGATGGCCGAGCCGGAGGCGCACCGCGATCCGCTGGCGATGCAGGAATTCTTCGGGAAATATGGCGTCACCACCACCCACTTTGTGCCGTCGATGCTGGCGGCCTTTGTCGCGTCGCTGACCCCGGAAAATGTTGCCTGCTGCGCCAGCCTGAAGCAGGTGTTCTGTAGCGGCGAAGCCCTGCCCACCGCCCTGTGCCGGGAGTGGGAGCAGCTTACCCAGGTGCCGCTGCATAACCTTTATGGCCCCACCGAAGCGGCGGTGGATGTCAGCTGGTATCCGGCTTATGGCCCGGAGCTGGCGGCAGTAGAAGGCAACAGCGTGCCGATTGGCTTCCCGGTGTGGAATACCGGCCTGCGCATTCTGGATGGGATGATGCGCCCGGTGCCGTTCGGCGTGGCGGGGGATCTGTACCTCACCGGCATTCAGCTGGCGCAGGGCTATCTGGGCCGTCCGGATCTGACCGCCAGCCGCTTTATCGCCGATCCTTTTGCCCCCGGCGAGCGCATGTACCGCACCGGGGATGTGGCCCGCTGGCTGGATAACGGCGCGGTGGAGTATCTGGGCCGCAGCGACGATCAGCTGAAAATTCGCGGCCAGCGCATCGAGCTGGGTGAAATCGACCGGGCGATGCTGACCCTGCCGGACGTGGCCCAGGCGGTGACCCACGCCTGCGTCATCAACCAGGCGGCAGATACCGGCGGCGATGCCCGGCAACTGGTGGGGTACGTGGTTTCGGAATCCGGCCTGCCGCTGGATCGCGATGCGCTTTTAACGGCGCTGAAAGCCCAACTGCCGCCGCACATGGTGCCGGTAGTGTTACTGCAACTCAGTGACCTGCCGCTCAGTGCTAACGGCAAGCTGGATCGTAAGGCGCTGCCGCTGCCGGAACTGACGGTTAAAGCCCAGGGGCGCCCGCCACAAACCGACGCCGAATGGACCATTGCCGCGGCGTTTTCCGCCCTGCTGGGGTGTGAGGTTAACGATATCGAGGCGGATTTCTTTGCCCTCGGCGGCCACTCGCTGCTGGCGATGCGCCTTGCCGCCAGCCTCAGCCGCCACTTTGCCCGTCAGGTGACCCCCGGCCAGGTGATGGTGGCCCCGACGGTGGGCAAGCTGAGTGCCTTACTGGCATCCGACATCAGCGACGAGCAGGCTCAGCGTCTGGGCTACGAGACGATATTGCCTCTGCGCGAAAGCCACGGCCCGACGCTGTTCTGCTTCCATCCGGCCTCCGGGTTTGCCTGGCAGTTCAGCGTCCTGGCCCGCTACCTGAATCCGCGCTGGTCGATCATTGGCATTCAGTCGCCGCGCCCGGGGCCGATGCAAAACGGCGCGACCCTGGATGAGGTGATTGAACACCATCTGGCGACGCTCCGGACTCAACAGCCGCGCGGGCCTTATTATCTGTTCGGCTATTCGCTGGGTGGCACCCTGGCTCAGGGGATCGCCGCCCGCCTGCGCGCGCAGGGAGAAGAGGTGGCGTTCCTCGGCCTGCTCGACACCTGGCCGCCGGAGACGCAAAACTGGTCCGAAAAAGAGGCCAACGGCCTGGATCCTGAGGTCTTAGCGGAGATTGAACGTGAGCGACAGGCGTTCCTCGCCGCCCAGCAGGGGCAGGCATCCGGGGAGCTGTTTAGCGCCATCGAGGGTAACTACGCCGATGCGGTGCGCCTGCTGACCACGGCGCACAGCTCAACCTTTGACGGCAAAGCGACGCTGTTTGTTGCGGAACGCACGCGAACGATGGATCCGCACAAGGCCTGGGCGCCGTGGGTAGGGGAGTTAGAGGTCTACCATCAGGATTGCGCCCATGTGGAGATCATCTCCCCGCAGGCGTTTGAGCACATCGGTCCGGTGTTGAAGGAAATATTGGGGTAGCCACAATGCCCGGCGGCGCTGCGCTTGCCGGGCCTACGGTTCGTGCCATAAGGGTTTTTTAGGCCGGGTAAGGCGTAGCCGCCACCCGGCGTTTTTCTACCGCCGTCCCAGCGGCACCACCAGCGGCGTGCCCGCCACCGGGTCGTCGATGATCATGCAGCGCATCCCGTAGATCCGCTCGATCAGATCCGGGGTGACGATCGCTTTCGGTGCCCCCTCCGCCACAATCTTGCCGTCGCGCAGGGCAATCAGATGGGTGGCATAGCGGCACGCCTGGTTCAGATCGTGCAGCACCGCCGCCAGGGTAAAGCCCTGGGTGCGGTTGAGGTCGCTCAGCAGCTCCAGCAGATCGATCTGATGGCTGATATCCAGCCAGGTGGTCGGCTCATCCAGCAGCATGATCGACGTCTCCTGGGCCAGCACCATCGCAATCCACGCCCGCTGGCGCTGCCCGCCAGAGAGGGTATCCACGCTCTGCGCCGCCAGGTCGGTAATACCGGTGGCCTGCATCGCTTTGGTTACCGCCGCCTCATCCTCTTTACGCCAGCGGGTAAACAGCGGCTGGTGCGGATAGCGCCCGCGCGCCACCAGCTCCTGGACGGTAATATCCCCCGGCGTAGTGGCGTTTTGCGCCAGCAACCCGACCCGGCGCGCCACCTCTTTGCTGGCGAAGCGCTGGATCTGCTCCCCATCGAGATAAACGCTGCCGTGCAGCGGCGTCATCAGACGGCTCAGGGTACGTAAGAGCGTCGATTTCCCGCAGCCGTTGGGGCCGATAATGGCGGTAAAGTGGCCGTCGGGGATCGCCACCTGCAGATCCTCGGCCACGATTTTCTTACCGTAGCCAAGGGTCAGATTGTCGCCGCGCAAGCGGGTCAGATTGGCACTCATTTCTTGCGGGACTCCTGAACAAGCAAGACGATGAGGTAGATGCCGCCAAGACTGACGGTCACCACCCCCACCGGAAGTTGATAGGGCATAAACAGCCGCTGGGCGCAGAGATCTGCCGCCAGCAGCAAAAGCGATCCGCACAGCGCCGACTGGGTTAATCCCCAGCGGGCGGTGCCGCTCAGGCGGCGGGCGATGTGCGGCGCCACCAGCGCAATAAAGGAGATCGGCCCGGCGATGGCGGTGGCCGCGGCGGTTAACACCACCGCCACCAGCATCAGCATCAGGCGTGAACGCTCGACGCTCACCCCCAGCGCACAGGCGCTGTCATCGCCCATCTCCAGCAGCCGCATGCGCTTCACCAGCAACAGGGCGCAGACAAACATCAGCAGGATCAGCGGGGCGGCGGGCAGGGTTTTGGCCCACGTCAGGCCGTTAAGCGACCCGGCGAACCACAGCCCGGCAGAGAGCGAGGTCTCCAGCGACGCCTGTAGCAGCAGCCAGGTATTAAAGGCCATCAGCATGGCGCGCATGCCGATGCCGATGATGATCAGGCGGAAGGTCTCGATCCCGTCGCGCCAGGCAAGCGCCCAGACCACCAGCGAAGTGAGAATACCCCCCGCCATGGCCGCAAGCGTAATGGCCGTCAGGTGCTGGCCAAACAGCACCATCGCCACCAGCACGCCGCTCCAGGCGCCGGTGTTAAAGCCCATCACGTCCGGGCTGCCCAGCGGGTTGCGCATCAGCGACTGGAATATCGCGCCGCTGATCCCCAGCGCCGCGCCGACCAGCAGGGCCATCATCACTCTGGGTAAGCGCCATTCGGTGACCACCATGGTGATATTGCGCGGCGCGCTGCCGGTGAGGGCGTTAAAGACCTGACTCATATCAAGCGTCACCGCGCCGCTTTGCAGGCTGACGATCGCCACGGCGAGACTCACCAGCACCAGCAGCAGGCAGCTGAACACTAAACGACGGGAAGGGGCCATCACACTCCACCTCCGCGCTTGCGACGCACCAGGAAGATCAGCACCGGCGCGCCGATAAAGGCGCTGACCACGGATACCCGCAGCTCGCCCGGTACCAGAAGGCGACCGAGGATATCGGCAAACAGCAGCAGGGCAGGGGTGGCAAGCAGGGTTACCGGCAAGGACCAGCGGTGATCGGCCCCCACCAGCCAGCGGGCCATGTGCGGCATCATCAGGCCGATAAAGGCGATGGGGCCCACCACCGCCGTGGCGCTTCCGCACAATACGGTGATGGTCAGTAATCCCAGCAGCTGGGTGCGCGCCACCCGGCTGCCGAGCGCGGTAGCGGTGTCGCTCCCGAGGCTCAGGCTGTTGAGCGCCCGGCTTAACAGCAGCGCCACGGCGGCGGCGATCAGTACCGGCACGCTCACCACCTGCAACGTTTGCAGGGTGCGGATATCCAGAGAGCCCGCCTGCCAGAAGCGCAGCTGGTCGTAAACGTCCGGGTTGAGCAGGGCGATGCCGTTGGAGAGCCCCTCCAGCACCGCGCCGAGGGCCACGCCCGCGAGCGTCAGGCGCACCGGGCTGAGCTGGCCGCCGCCCTGGCTGCCGGTAAAGGCCACCAGCAGGGAGGCGGCAAAGGCGCCGCACAGCGCCATCACCAGCTGTTCGCCGGGAGAGGAAAAGCCAAACAGCGCCGCGCCCAGCACGATGGCGAAGCTCGCTCCGGCGTTAACGCCGAGAATACCGGGGTCAGCCAGCGGGTTGCGGGTCAGGGTCTGCATCAACGCCCCGGCGAGACCGAGGGCAGCACCGGCCAGCAGGCCGGCCAGGGTGCGCGGCAGGCGGGCATCCCGCACGATGGTGCAGTCGGCGGTTTGACAGGTGGCGGAGATGGCATCCACCACCACCGAAAAGGGCAGCGGTTTGGCGCCCACCAACAGGCTGAGGGCAATCGCCAGCGTGAGCAGTAACAGTAAGCCGGGCACGGCAACGGCCCGTGACGCGGAAAGGGAGTACGACATAGCTACGTCCATGATTTGATAATGATAGTAATTATCGTTATCTATCTTATTTAGCTATGTTAGCATGTGCGGCCATGGAATTGGTACAAAAGAAACCATTAAGGCTTTGTAATGACCCGACAATCCTGGCTGCTCAATCTGAGTTTGCTGAAGACCCATCCGGCGTTTCGTGCTGTTTTTATTGCCCGTTTTATCTCTATTTTATCCCTTGGCCTGCTCGGTGTGGCCGTCCCGGTACAAATCCAGATGATGACCCACTCCAGCTGGCTGGTGGGGCTCTCCGTTACCCTCACCGGCGGGGCGATGTTTATCGGCCTGATGGTGGGCGGAGTGCTGGCGGATCGCTACGAGCGTAAGAAGCTGATTCTGCTGGCGCGGGGCACCTGCGGGGTGGGCTTTGTCGGTCTCTGTCTGAACGCGCTGCTGCCGGAGCCGTCATTAATTGCCATCTATGCCCTCGGTCTGTGGGATGGCTTTTTTGCATCATTAGGGGTGACGGCGCTGCTGGCGGCGACACCTGCGCTGGTGGGGCGTGAGAACCTGATGCAGGCGGGAGCCATCACCATGCTCACCGTGCGTCTGGGATCGGTGATCTCGCCGATGGTCGGCGGCCTGCTGCTCGGCACCGGGAACGTGGCCTGGAACTACGGCCTGGCGGCGGCGGGCACCTTTATCACCACCTTAACCCTGCTGCGGCTGCCGCTGCTGCCGCCTCCGCCCCAGCCGCGCGAGCATCCGCTTAAGTCGCTGCTGGCGGCGATCCGCTTTCTGTTCAGCAATCCGCTGATCGGTGGCATCGCCCTGCTGGGCGGGCTGCTGACGATGGCGAGCGCGGTGCGGGTGCTCTATCCGGCGCTGGCGATTTCGTGGCAGATGAGCGTGTCACAGATTGGCCTGCTCTATGCTGCCATCCCGCTGGGTGCAGCCTTTGGCGCCCTCACCAGCGGCAACCTGGCGCAGAGTGCCCGTCCGGGGCTGATTATGCTGCTGGCGACCCTGGCCTCGTTTATCGCCATCGGCTTCTTCAGCCTGATGCCGGTCTGGGCGCTGGGGGTGATCTGCCTGGCGCTGTTTGGCTGGCTGAGCGCGGTGAGTTCGCTGCTGCAGTACACCCTGATCCAGACCCAGACCCCGGAGGCGATGCTCGGGCGTATCAACGGCCTGTGGACGGCGCAAAACGTCACCGGCGATGCGATTGGTGCCGCCATTCTCGGCGGGCTGGGGGCGATCATGACCCCGGTAGCGGCGGCGAGCAGCAGCGGGTTTGTGCTGGCGATAGTGGGGGCGATATTGCTGGTGGTGCTGGCGGAGCTACGCCGGTTCCGGCAGGAGATTGCCACGGTTTAACGCGGTGGAATGTGCCGGGTGGCGGCTACGCCTTACCCGGCCTACAAAACCTACACCGGCACGAACCGTAGGCCCGGTAAGCGCAGCGCCACCGGGCATCAGGCCGCACGGTACAACCCCCCCCCGAACCGTAGGCCCGGTAAGCGCAGCGCCACCGGGCATCAACATGCACGACTATTTAAACAAGGTCTCTAACCGCTCCAGCACCCGGGTGGCGCTGAAATAATCCAGACGGAAGGTCTCCGTCCCCAGCGCCCAGACGCGTTTGTTCTGCACTGCCGGCAGATGGGACAGCAATGGATTGGCGTAGATCGCATCCACATCCTTCTGATCCCCTGCAAACAGGAACAGCCCTTCGCCGTTCAGCCCGGTCGCCAGGTTTTCCCCTCCTAACTGCACAATGTCGTGGCGCTTGCCCTGGCTCTGCGAGGCGTTCAGCCCGGCGGGCAGGGGAGCGAGGGAGAAGCCCAGCTGTTGCAGCAGCTTGCCCTGCGCTGACTCGGCGGTCCACAGGTTGGCGCTGTGGGCGGCAGCGGTATAGACGATGGCATTCACCGGCTGCGGCGGCAGCGTCATCTGCGCTTTCACCCGGGCGAGCTGCTTATCAAACTCCGCAATCCGCGCTGCGGCCTGCTGCTCCTGGCCTGTAATCGTGCCCAGCTGGGTCAGCAGCGCCTGCCAGCTTTTATCGTCGTAATTGATGATAAGCGTCGGGGCGATGGCGGAGAGCTGATCGTAGAGCGCGACGGCGGAATCGCCCCCGGTGGCGCTAATGAGGATCAGATCCGGCATCTGGGCGGCCACCGCTTCTGCGCTCGGCTCGCCGATGTAGAGCCGCGCCAGCTTACGCTCTTTCGCGATCTCTCCCCACTGGCGCAGGAAACCCTGACCGTCCGCCACCCGGTTATTCGGGGTGGTGGCGCCGCTGGCAACCACCGGGGCGTCAATGGCCAGCAGGGAGCCGGTGAGGGTCACGCTGGTGGAGACAATCCGCGTCGGTTTGCTCTCAAGGGTGTGCGTTCCGCGGCTGTCCGTCACCTGACGCGGCCAGTCGGCGGCGACGGCTGAGGTTAATCCTGAAAATAAAAGGCTGATAAAAAGCAGGGTGTTACGGCAATAGGCGGGCAGTTTCACTAAGGGGCATCCTGTTTTTGTTGAAGTTAATGCTTCTCATTTTCATGAATGAGCCGAAGGGATGCAAGCGATAGTCGCACAAGTTACACGCTGGGCTGTTGACACCATTGCACTCTGGGATTAGGTTAGCCAGCGAAAATATAAATGATAATAATTCTTACTGCTTTTATCATTTCAGGAGGATGATATGGATACGTCACTGGCTGAGGATGTTCAGCACACCGCGACCCGGCTGCAAAAAGAGAGCTTCTTCTTTATGTCGCCCTATCGCAGTTTCACCACCTCTGGCTGCTTTGCCCGTTTTTCCACTCCCGCCGTTGGCGGCGACGATCCGGCAAGCCCATTCCAGCAGCAGCTGAAACAGGCCTTTGCCAATGCTAAAGCCGCTGGCATCAGCAACCCGGTGATGGTAGGGGCTATCCCCTTCGATACCCGCCAGCCGTCATCGCTGTTTATCCCGGAGCTGTGGCAATCATTTGCCCGCCCGGCGCGTCAGCAGTCTGCCCGCTATGCCGCCCGAACCTCACCGCTGACGGTCAAATCCCGCACCGAGATCCCGGCCCAGTTAGCCTTTGAGGAGATGGTGGCCCGCGCCGCCGTTTTGACCGCCACTCCGCGCGTCAACAAGGTAGTGCTGTCGCGCCTGATCGATATCGCAACCGAAGAGAAACTCGACAGCGGCGCGCTGCTGGAAAAACTGATCGCCCAGAACCCGGCCAGCTTTAATTTCCACGTCCCGCTGGAGGATGGCGGGGTGCTGCTGGGCGCCAGCCCGGAGCTGCTGCTGCGTAAAGAGGGGGCGCACTTCAGCTCCCTGCCGCTGGCAGGCTCGGCTCGTCGTCAGCCGGATGACATGCTCGATCGCGAGGCGGGCAACAAGCTGCTGGCCTCGGAAAAAGATCGCCACGAACATGAGCTGGTCACCCAGGCGATGAAGGCGGTGCTGGCTCCGCGTAGCCATCGGCTGACCATGCCCGCCTCGCCGCAGCTCATCACCACCCCGACCCTGTGGCACCTCGCCACCCCGGTGGAAGGCGAAGCGCGTGAAGATGAGAACGCCCTGACCCTGGCCTGCCTGCTGCACCCGACCCCGGCATTGAGCGGCTTCCCGCACCAGGCGGCGAAGGAGCTGATTGCCGAGCTGGAGCCGTTTGACCGCGAGCTGTTCGGCGGCATCGTCGGCTGGTGCGACAGCGAAGGCAACGGCGAGTGGGTGGTGACCATCCGCTGCGCGCGTATTCAGGCCAACAGCGTACGTCTGTTTGCCGGTGCCGGGATTGTTCCGGCCTCTTCCCCGGTGGCCGAATGGCGTGAAACCGGCGTGAAGCTGACCACCATGCTCAACGTTTTTGGTTTGCATTAAGGATTAATCATGACCCTTCCCTTTACCCGCTGGCCCGACGAATTTGCCCGCCGCTATCGTGAAAAAGGTTACTGGCAGGATCTGCCCCTGACGGACATTCTCACCCGCCACGGCGACAGCGACGCGTGGGCGTTAGTCGACGGCGAACGCCGCATCACGTACCGCCAGTTCCAGCAGTCCGTCAATAACCTGGCGTCGGCGTTGCAGGCGCAGGGCGTTCAGCGGGGTGAAACCGCCCTGGTACAGCTGGGCAACGTCGCCGAGTTCTACATCACCTTTTTCGCCCTGTTGCAGGTGGGCGTGGCCCCGGTTAATGCCCTCTTCAGCCATCAGCGCAGCGAGCTGAACGCCTACGCCAGCCAGATTGAACCCGCGCTGCTGATTGCCGATCGCGCTCACGGTCTCTTTGCTGGCGACGACTTCCTCAACACCTTTGTTGACCAGCACCGTTCCGTGCGCACGGTGCTGCTGCGTGGAGACGGGCTGGAGGCAGCGATTGCCCGCCCGGCGGAACATTTTATCGCCACCCCGACCCCGGCGGACGAAGTGGCGTTCTTCCAGCTTTCCGGCGGCAGCACCGGCACGCCGAAGCTGATCCCGCGCACCCACAACGACTATTACTACAGCATTCGTCGCAGCAACGAAATCTGCGGCATTACCGCGGATACCCGTTACCTGAACGCACTCCCGGCGGCGCATAACTTCGCGATGAGTTCCCCCGGCTCGCTGGGGGTCTTTATGGCCGGAGGCTGCGTGGTGCTGGCGAACGATCCGAGCGCCACGCTCTGCTTCCCGCTAATCGAACAACATCAGATCACCGTCACCTCGCTGGTGCCGCCTGCGGTCAGCCTGTGGTTACAGGCTATCAGCGAGGGGGCGGGCAATGCGCAGCTGGCATCCCTGCAACTGTTGCAGGTGGGCGGGGCGCGACTCTCCGCCACCCTGGCCGCCCGTATTCCGGCTGAGATCGGCTGTCAGCTCCAGCAGGTGTTTGGCATGGCCGAAGGGCTGGTGAACTACACCGCGCTGGATGATACGCCGGAGCGCATTATCAATACCCAGGGTCGCCCGATGTGCCCGGATGACGAAGTGTGGGTGGCCGATGAGCACGGTAATCCGCTGCCGCGCGGCGAGGTGGGGCGCCTGATGACCCGCGGGCCGTACACCTTCCGCGGCTACTACAAGAGCCCGGAGCACAACGCCAGCGCCTTCGATGAGAACGGCTTTTACTGCTCCGGGGATCTGATCGCCATTGACGAGCAGGGCTACATCACCGTGCAGGGGCGTGAGAAAGATCAGATTAACCGCGGCGGTGAAAAAATTGCCGCCGAAGAGGTGGAAAACCTGCTCCTGCGCCACGAGGCGGTGATCCACGCCGCGCTGGTCAGCATGGAAGACAGCCTGCTGGGCGAGAAGAGCTGCGCGTATCTGGTGGTGAAACAGCCCCTGCGAGCGGTGGAGGTGCGCCGCTTCCTGCGCGAGCAGGGCGTCGCCGAATTTAAGCTGCCGGATCGCGTCGAGTGCCTGGAGGCACTGCCGCTGACGCCGGTAGGGAAAGTGGATAAAAAACAATTACGCCTGTGGCTGGTCGAACGGGCCCGGGGCTGAGGAGCAAGACGATGGCAATTCCAAAATTAACCGGTTACACGCTGCCGGGCGCGGCAGATCTGCCGACCAATAAAGTGAGCTGGACGATGGAGCCCGCGCGCGCCGCGCTGCTGATCCACGATATGCAGGAGTATTTCCTCAACTTCTGGGGCGAGAACTGCCCGATGATGGCGCAGGTGGTGGCGAACATCGCCCGGCTGCGTGACTACTGCAAACAGCAGGGGATCCCGGTCTACTACACCGCCCAGCCGAAAGAGCAGAGCGATGAGGACCGCGCCCTGCTGAACGACATGTGGGGGCCGGGCCTGACCCGCTCGCCGGAGCAGCAGCGCATCGTGGCTGAACTGACGCCGGACGAAGCCGACACCGTGCTGGTGAAGTGGCGCTACAGCGCGTTTCACCGCTCGCCACTGGAGCAGATGCTCAAAGAGAGCGGCCGCGACCAGCTGATTATCACCGGCGTGTACGCCCATATCGGCTGCATGACCACCGCTACTGACGCCTTTATGCGCGACATCCAGCCATTCTTCGTCGCCGATGCGCTGGCAGACTTCACCCGGGACGAGCACCTGATGTCGCTCAACTATGTGGCCGGTCGCTCCGGGCGCGTGGTGACTACCGACGAGCTGCTGCCCTCGCTGCCAACCAGCAAAGCGGCGCTGCGCGAGCTCATCCTGCCTCTGCTGGATGAGTCCGACGAGCCGATGGATGATGAAAACCTGATCGACTACGGGCTGGATTCGGTGCGGATGATGGCCCTGGCGGCACGCTGGCGCAAAGTGCACGGCGATATCGACTTCGTGATGCTGGCGAAAAACCCGACCCTTGATGCCTGGTGGGCGCTGCTCTCCCGCGAGGTGAAATGATGCTGGGTTTCACGGGTAAAACTGTCTGGGTGACCGGGGCCGGAAAAGGCATCGGTTACGCCACGGCCCGGGCGTTTGCGGCGGCGGGCGCGGAGGTGACGGGCTTTGATGTCGCCTTCCCGCAGGCGGAATATCCCTTTGCCACCGAAGTGCTGGACGTGGCGGATGCGCAGCAGGTCAACGCGGTTTGCGGGCGTCTGCTGGCGAGCCTCGAGCGGCTTGATGTGCTGGTGAATGCCGCCGGTATTTTACGCATGGGCGCCACCGACCAGCTCTCACAGGCGGACTGGCAGCAGACCTTTGCGGTCAACGTCGGTGGAGCGTTCAACCTGTTCCAGCAGACGATGGGCCAGTTCCGTCGTCAGCAGGGCGGGGCGATTGTCACCGTGGCCTCCGACGCGGCCCATACGCCGCGCATCGGCATGAGCGCTTACGGCGCCTCGAAAGCGGCGCTGAAAAGTCTGGCGCTCACCGTCGGCCTGGAGCTGGCGGGGAGCGGCGTGCGCTCTAACCTGGTCTCGCCGGGCTCCACCGATACCGACATGCAGCGCACCCTGTGGAAAAGCGACGATGCCGAGCAGCAGCGTATTCGCGGGTTTGGCGAGCAGTTCAAGCTCGGCATTCCGCTGGGTAAAATCGCCCGCCCAGAGGAGATCGCCAGCACCGTGCTGTTCCTCGCCTCCGACCACGCCAGCCACATCACGTTGCAGGATATCGTGGTGGACGGCGGCTCCACGCTGGGGGCCTAGATGATCTGGAAACGTCATTTATCGCTGGAGGCGCTGAACGCTACCAGCCTGAATACGATGGTGGCGCATCTGGGGATCGTCTACACCCGGCTGGAGGATGACACCCTGGAGGCCGAGATGCCGGTGGATACGCGCACTCATCAGCCGTTTGGTTTACTGCACGGCGGCGCGTCGGCGGCGCTGGCGGAGACCCTGGGGTCGATGGCTGGCTTCCTGATGACCCGCGACGGGCAGAGCGTGGTGGGCACGGAGCTGAACGCCACCCATCACCGGGCGGTGGCGCAGGGCAAGGTGCGCGGGGTGTGTCAGCCGCTGCACCTCGGGCGCACCAGCCAGAGCTGGGAGATTGTGGTGTTTGACGAGCAGGGACGGCGCTGCTGTACCTGCCGGTTGAGTACGATGGTGTTGGGGTAGAGCGTGCGGCTGTGTGCCGGGTGGCGCTGCGCTTACCCGGCCTACGGTTCGATGCGGCTGTTTGCCGGGTGGCATTTCAGCGCTGAGCCCTGTTTTAATTAAGGTCCTCCGCCGCGGGACGGGGTGAAAGTGATCGGCTTAACAATGTTATGTAAATGACTGGTTGGATGTCTGTTTTTACGTGTGGTTGAGTTGTTAAATCTTAAGCGAGTGTTATAGATACAAAATGTAACATCTCACTTCTGCGATGATGGAAACCATATCATGAATAACTCAGGGAAATACCTCATATGGGCAGGGCTCTCCGTGGTGGGTGCCTTTGCGCTGGGCTATATCGCCCTCAACCGCGGTGAACAGATCAATGCGCTGTGGATAGTCGTCGCAGCGGTCTGTATCTATCTGATTGCCTACCGTTTTTACGGCAAGTTTATTGCCCATAACGTCCTCTCGGTTGACCCGACGCGCATGACGCCAGCGGTGCGCCATAACGACGGGCTGGACTATGTGCCAACCGATAAAAAAGTGCTGTTCGGTCACCACTTTGCCGCTATCGCCGGGGCCGGGCCGCTGGTGGGGCCGGTGTTGGCCGCGCAGATGGGCTACCTGCCGGGGATGATCTGGATCCTCGCCGGGGTGGTGCTGGCAGGCGCAGTGCAGGACTTTATGGTGCTGTTCGTCTCCACCCGCCGCGACGGGCGTTCCCTCGGCGAGCTGGTAAAAGAGGAGATGGGCCCGACCGCCGGGGTGATTGCGCTGGTGGCCTGCTTTATGATCATGGTGATCATCCTTGCGGTGCTGGCGATGATCGTGGTGAAAGCCCTGACCCACAGCCCGTGGGGGACATATACCGTCGCCTTTACCATTCCGCTGGCAATTTTTATGGGGATCTACATCCGCTACCTGCGCCCGGGGCGCATCGGCGAAGTGTCGGTGATTGGCCTGGTCTTCCTGGTCTTCGCCATTATCTCCGGCGGCTGGGTGGCCGAGAGCCCAACCTGGGCGCCATACTTTGACTATACCGGCGTGCAGCTGACCTGGATGCTGGTGGGCTATGGCTTTGTAGCGGCGGTGCTGCCGGTGTGGCTGCTGCTGGCTCCGCGCGATTACCTCTCCACCTTCCTGAAAATCGGCACCATTGTTGGCCTGGCGATTGGCATTCTGATCATGCGCCCGACCCTGACCATGCCGGCGGTGACGAAGTTTATTGATGGCACCGGTCCGGTCTGGTCCGGCAATATGTTCCCGTTCCTGTTTATCACCATCGCCTGTGGCGCGGTCTCTGGCTTCCATGCCCTGATCGCCTCCGGCACCACGCCGAAGATGTTGGCGAATGAAAACCAGGCCTGCTTTATCGGCTACGGCGGCATGCTGATGGAGTCCTTCGTGGCGATCATGGCGCTGGTCTCCGCCTGCATTATCGATCCGGGCGTCTACTTTGCGATGAACAGCCCGATTGCGGTGCTGGCGCCTGCCGGTACGGCGGACGTGGTGGCCTCTGCGGCCCAGGTGGTCAGCGGCTGGGGCTTTAGCATTACCCCGGATACTCTCTCTCAGATTGCCAACGAGGTGGGCGAGCAGTCGATTATCTCCCGCGCGGGCGGTGCGCCGACCCTGGCGGTGGGCATGGCCTACATTCTGCACGGCGCGCTGGGCGGTCTGATGGATGTGTCGTTCTGGTATCACTTCGCCATCCTCTTCGAAGCGCTCTTTATCCTGACGGCGGTGGATGCCGGGACACGTGCGGCGCGCTTTATGCTGCAGGATCTGCTGGGGGTGATCTCCCCCGGCCTCAAACGCACCGAATCGCTGCCTGCGAACCTGCTGGCGACGGCGCTCTGCGTCCTGGCGTGGGGTTACTTCCTGCATCAGGGGGTGGTCGATCCGCTGGGCGGCATCAACACCCTGTGGCCGCTGTTCGGTATCGCTAACCAGATGCTGGCCGGTATGGCGCTGATGCTCTGCGCGGTGGTGCTGTTCAAGATGAAACGTCAGCGTTACGCCTGGGTCGCCCTGGTGCCAACCGCCTGGCTGCTGATCTGTACCCTGACCGCAGGCTGGCAGAAAGCCTTCAGCAGCGATGCCAAAGTGGGCTTCCTGGCCATCGCCAACAAGTTCCAGGCGATGATCGACAGCGGCAAGATCCCGGCGCAGTATACCGAGTCCCAGCTCTCGCAGCTGGTCTTTAACAACCGTCTGGATGCCGGGCTGACCATCTTCTTTATGGTGGTGGTTGTGGTGCTGGCGCTCTATTCTCTGAAGACCGCGCTGGCCGCCCTGAAACAGGACAAACCTACCGCGAAAGAGACGCCGTATGAGCCGATGCCGGCCAACTATGAAGAGATTGTGACCCAGGCGAAAGGGGCGCATTAACCTGTGTGCCGGGTGGCGCTAGCGCTTACCCGGCCTACCTTTTTTGTGAGAGAAGAGCGATGTTCGATACCCTGTCAAAAGCCGGTAAATATTTAGGGCAGGCCGCAAAAATGATGATCGGCGTGCCGGACTACGACAACTATGTCGAGCATATGCGCGTCAACCATCCTGACCAGACGCCGATGACCTACGAGGCGTTTTTCCGCGATCGCCAGGATGCCCGCTACGGCGGTAAAGGCGGCGCGAAGTGCTGTTAACCCTCTTTCGGTAAGTAGAGGCTGATCTGCTCCTGCTTACAGCCATAAATGGCCGCCAGCTTTTCGCGGGTGCGTTTTTGCGGGCGGGAATCCACGGCTTCCAGCTGTGATACGGCGGACTGGCTGATGCCCAGCTTGTCGGCCACCTCCTGCTGGGACAGGCCGCGGTAGATGCGCCAGGCCGCCTGCAGGCTGACATTTTCGCTATGCATTATGTTGCAGACCTCTCCCGGCAAGCCAACACTATCGTAGATATCTGATTCGTAAGGAATGTCTTCCCATTCGCTTTCATCGTCGTCATCCTGCTCCAGCATGGCTAAGCGCATGCGAAGATAGTCCCTGTACGGAATGACGGCATATTGCGTTTTTCCCTCTTCATCCTTAATCAACTGCACAGTCATATTCCATCTGCTCCTCATGAAGATAGGTGGTTGTTGTTCGACGCTTAACGGATACCACATAACAGGTATCACTTTGCTGATTCTCAAGGGTGTAGATGACCCTGTAATCACCCACCCGCAATCGATGGTGGTTTTCGGGTGAGGACAATTTTTTAATATCCGCCACGGGAGCGGCGTGGTCATCCAGACTCGCCAGCCTGCGTGCAATGCGCCAGCGATAGCGGGGATCGATTTTCGCTAACTGTTTCTCCGCGGTTTTTGACCAGACAATCTTCATCCGTACCTCCACTATACGCCCACACGAAATATAAGGAAATAATAAGACTATTAGATAAATTCCGAATGTCTTATGGGGTACTGTAGGGCGAGGGGGAGAGCGGAAAAAGCGGCAAAAGTGAGTTTGTCGAGGCGGGTCGAAAACGCCTCTGCCGGACGACAGAGGCTAACATCAAAACTGCGAGCAGGCGTCAGGCGTTCAGCCCGCCGTCCACATCCAGCCCGGTGCCGGAGATCTGCCCGGCGGCGGGGCTGGCAAGGAAGGTCACCGCGGCGGCGACATCCTCTGGCTGACCATAGTGCCCGAGGGCAATAAGCTGACGCTGGGAGGCGGCCTGATCGCCATCTTCCGGGTTCATGTCACTGTTGGTTGGGCCAGGGTGAACCAGGTTGACGGTGATCCCGCGCGGGCCGAGATCGCGCGCCAGCCCGCGGGTCAGGGAGTTGAGCGCCGATTTGGTCATGGAGTAAACGGCGATGCCGGGCTGGGCAACGCGGTTCGCCAGACAACTGCCGATGTTGATGATGCGCCCGCCGTCGGACATGTGAACCAGCGCCTCCTGAATGGCGATCACCACCCCGCGAATATTGACGTTGATAAGGGCATCAATGTCCGCCAGGGTCATCGTCTCCAGCGGACCACCGCGCGCAATCCCGGCATTGTTCACCAGGATATCCAGCCCGCCGAGGCTGCGCGCCGCCTGGGTGACGGCATCCTGAATCGCCTGAGCGCTGGCGCTGTCCGCCTGGATCGCCTCGGCGCGCCGCCCCAGCGCGCGGATCTCATCCGCGACGGCCTGGGCTTTATCGGCGGATTTCTCATAGGTGATAACGACATCGGCGCCGGCGCGTGCCAGGGAGAGCGCAATGGCACGGCCTAACCCACGACTGGCACCGGTTACCAGCGCCTTTTTACCTGTTAAGTCGATCTGCATGATGACCTCGTTACGAGAGTGGTGATGATCATCATTAGGTATAGAGGGCCAGTTCCCGGCGTCAATGCGCCGGGTGGCTGAAGTTTTCCACTTTTTCAAATGCGGCGCGCAGCACCTCCGGCGTCAGGGCGATCGGCAGGGCGTGGATCGACTCTACCGGGCGCAGGGTATGGGCGATCACCTGGTCCAGCGCCTCGCGGTTATGGATGTCCACTTCCAGCTCACGCAAGGTGGTGGGCAGGTTAAAGCGCTGGTAGGCCGCGACCAGCTCGCGCAGCACCTCGTCCTGGCCGAGCAGGGCGCTCTGCACCAGGATCCCGTATGCCACCTTGGTGCCGTGGAGGAATGGCGCGGTCTGCGGCAGCACCGTTAAGCCGTTATGCACCGCATGCGCTGCCGCCACGCGGGTGTAGCGCTCCCCGAGCCCGCCGACCATGCCGCCACCGGCGATAATGGCATCCACCACGTCATGAAACTCACGCGTCACCTCGCGCCGCGTCTGGTCCGCTAACGCCTGCTCGCTGTGCGCCAGCAGCACGTCGCGGATCGCCAGCGCCCCGTTAATGCCGAGCCTCACCGTCAGCGGGAGGTGTTCGGGCTCTGGAGCCAGCACCACCGCTTCATACCATTTCGCCAGCGTGTCGCCGATCCCCGCCAGCAGGTACTCTGCCGGGGCGTTGAGGACGATCTCGGGCTCGACGAGCACCAGATAGTTGGCATCGTCAAAGATCTCAAAATGGAGCGCCTGCCCGGCGTCGTTGTACCACACCGACAGCGGGGTCCATGCCGCGCAGGTGGCCGCGATGGTGGGAATAGCCACCAGCGGCAGACCCAGACGGCGGGCCATTGCTTTAGCGGTATCCAGCAGCGCGCCGCCGCCGACGCCAATCACCACGCTGCGATCCGCGCCGGAGGCTTCTGCAAGCTGATTCACATCGCGCTTGCTGCAGTGGCCTTTAAAGAGCAGCCGTTTTGCTCCGGCAGCGTCAAAACTGTCCGGCAGGAACGGTCGGGCCCCGGCCAGGGCGCGTTCACCGTAGATCCATACCGCCCGGGAGAGTTGCTCCGGGGTAAAAAAATCGTCCAGGCGAGCCAGAGCGCCGCGGTGGGAGTAGTAGTTTGCCGGGCCGGGAACGACGCGGATGTCAGTGTTGCTCATGAGGGTTTCCTTTTTGCGAAGCGCTAACCTGATGTTATGTCTGGACATCCGGATGGCTAATACTATTTTGCTTTATCTTATGCTTTTTCCGTCGTTGCCAGCCAGCCAGTGCTGTGAAAAATTCTATAAATCAAAAGATTAATACAGGATTGCAGCGGATGATAACCAGTCGCCTCGAGATGCGCGGCATCAGCCTGGCTTTTTCTGGCTTTCAGGCGTTGTCGCAGGTGGATTTCACCCTGACGGGCGGATCGGTGCACGCGCTCACGGGCGCGAACGGCGCCGGGAAATCCACGCTGATGGCGGTGCTGTGCGGGACGCACGCCCACTATACGGGCGAAATCAGCATCAACAATCAGCCCGTCATCATTCGTGAGCCGGTGGAGGCCAAACAGCTGGGTATCCACCTGGTGCAGCAGGAGGTGGACGTGGCGCTGATCCCCGGCCTCAGCATCGCAGAAAACATCATGCTCGACCATCTGGCGCAGCCGGGACACCGCTTTCGCTGGGGCGCGATGCGGGAGCAGGCCCGGCAGGCGCTGGCGCAGCTCGACGTCTCCCTCGACGTGCGACGTTCCATCGACAGTTGCACCCTGGCAGAAAAGCAGCAGATCCTGCTGGCGCGGGCGCTCTCCCATCACTGCCGCTTTCTTATTCTCGACGAACCTACCGCGCCGCTGGATGCCCACGAAAGCGAGCGGCTGTTCACGGTTGTGCGCCGCCTGCAACAGCAGGGGATCGGGGTGGTCTTTATCTCCCACCGCATCCATGAGCTGAAGGCGATCTGCGACACCTTAACGGTGCTGCGCGACGGCAAGTTGATTGAGTCCGGCCCGATGGCGAATCTCAGTGGGGAGGCGATTGTCGAGAAGATGCTCGGCCATGCGCTGACCGATATCTACCCTCCTGCGCGACCAAAGCACAGCGCCGAAACGCTGCTGCGGGTGGAAGGGCTGCACGACGAAGGGCTGCTGAAGGATATCTCCCTGCATCTGCGTAAGGGGGAGATTCTCGGTATCGCCGGGCTGGCGGGGGCCGGAAAAACCGAGCTCTGCAAGGCGCTCTTTGGCGCGACCAAAAGCCAGGTGGCGAAGGGCGAGCTGAACCAGCAGCCGTGGACGCCGCGCGACCCGGCAGACTCCGTGCTGCGCGGGCTGGCGCTGGTGCCGGAGGAGCGGCGTAAAGAGGGCATTTTTATCGATGAGCCGGTGAGCATGAACCTGGCTGTGTCAGCGGATAACTCCTTTTCACGCTGGAGCCTGTTTGGTCATCGCCAGGCGTGGCGCTGGGCCGAAGAGGTGATCGCCCGGGTGGGTGTGCGCACCCGCGGGCCAGGGCAGGTACTGCGCCGTCTGTCGGGCGGCAACCAGCAAAAGGTGGCGATTGGCAAGTGGCTGCGCGGTAACGCCCAGGTGCTGATCTTCGACGAGCCCACCAAAGGGGTGGACGTGAAGGCCAAAACCGATCTGTTCCAGCTTATTGACGGCCTGGCGCGGGAAGGTAAAGGGGTGATTTACGCCTCGGGCGAGTTCGCCGAACTGGTGGGGCTGTGTGACCGCATCTGCGTGCTGTGGGACGGGCGCATTGTGGCGGAAGTGGACGGGGCAAGCGCCCGGGAAGAGACATTACTTTATTATTCAACCGGAGGAACGGCGTCGTGAGCAAGGCCCTTTCAGTCAACGAGGCGGTGTCTGGCCGTCAGCACATTTTCGATTTTCTCTATAAATGGGGCATGTTGCTGACGGTGGTCGCGCTGGTGGCCATTTTCGGCCTGGCGTCGGAGAACTTCCTCGACCCCAACAACATCATCAACATTCTGCGCTCCATTGCCATCGTGACGGTGATTGCCGTCGGGGTCTCCATCTCGCTGACCATCGGCGGGTTTGACCTCTCGGTGGGCTCGACGGCGTCACTGGCGAATGCGCTGGTGATCTCGCTCTTCGTCTGGCACGGCTTCGGCACCACCGAATCGATTCTCATCACTCTGGCGCTCTGCACCCTGGTGGGGCTGTTTAACGCCTTTTTAATCGTCATTCTGCGCATTCCCGACATGCTCGCCACCCTCGCCAGCCTGTTTGTGATCCAGGGGGTGGCGATGACCTACAGCTATGGCGGGTCGATCACCGAGAACATGGTCCTGCCGAGCGGCGACATGGCGGAGGGGACTATTCCGGCGACGTTTGGCGCGCTGGGGCAGGTGCCAACCATCGTCATTATCATGCTGGCGGTGACGCTGCTGGCGCAGCTGGGGCTGTCGCTCACCACCCACGGTCGCCGGATGTATGCCATTGGCGGTAACCCGGAGGCGGCGCGCCTGTCCGGGATCCGCACCACCCGCTACAAGGTGGCGGCCTATGTGATCGCCTCGCTGCTGGCGGGGCTGGGCGGGATTCTGCTCGCCTCGCGCATTGGCTCCTCGCAGGTGAATGCCGGCGGCGGCTATCTGATGGATGCGGTGGCGGCGGCGTGGATCGGCTTTTCGCTGGCGGGCTCCGGTAAACCGAACGCGCTGGGCACCCTGGTGGGGGCGGTGATCCTCGGGGTGCTCTCCAACGGGCTGGTGATGCTCTCGGTACCCTATTACGCCATGGACATTATAAAAGGGCTGGTGCTTGCGGTGGCACTGGCGATGACGTACGTACAAAAACGCTAACAACACAACGGGATAACAGAATGAAAAAAGTTGCACTCTCTTTGCTGACGCTGGGATTACTGAGTTCACTGCCGGGCTATGCGGCGACCCCTGCGCCGGTGCCGGCGGCGATTGCCAACCATGAGGGGCAGATCCGCATCGCGGTGATCCGCAACCTCGGCTCCGACGACAACACCACCCAGTTTGTGGCCGGGGCGATTCAGGAAGGGAAAAAGCTCGGCTTTAAGGTCAGCACCTTTTTAAGCAACGGCGACGATGCCAAATTCCAGGACTTCGTTAACCAGGCCATCAGCCAGAAGTATGACGGGATTATTCTCTCTCAGGGGCGTGACCCGTACTCCACCGCGCTGGTGAAAAAGGCGGTGGATGCCGGGATCAAGGTGGCGGTGTTTGATACTGCGGTGAACGGCGAGATCCCGGGCGTGACGGTGACCCAGCAGGATGACGCCTCCCTGACCAACCTCTCGTTCGGCCAACTGGTGAAGGATTTCAACGGCAAGGCTAACATCATCAAGCTATGGGTGGCGGGCTTCCCGCCGATGGAGCGCCGTCAGACCGCTTACCAGGCGTTGCTGAAGGCGAACCCGGGCATTAAAGAGCTGGAGTCCATCGGGGCGGTATCGTCCGATGTGCAGGGCGACACCGCCAACAAGGTGGGCGCGGTGCTGGCGAAATACCCGAAAGGCAAGATCGACGCCATCTGGGGCACCTGGGATGCCTTCAGCCAGGGCGCTTATAAAGCGCTGAAAGAGAATGGCCGCACCGAGATCAAACTCTACAGCATCGATATCTCCAACCAGGATCTGCAGCTGATGCGCGAAGCGGGCAGCCCGTGGGTGGTGAGCGTGGCGGTCGATCCGAAGCTGATTGGCGCGACGAACGTGCGTCTGATCGCCAATAAAATTGCCGGAGAAGCGACGCCTGCGACCTATGACTTTAAAGCCGCGGCTATTCCGCAGGCGCTGCTGTCGGCCCAGCCGGGTGCGGTGAACGTGGCCTCTTTAGGCAAAATCATTCCAGGCTGGGGCCAGACCGACGATTTTATCGCCCCGTGGTTCGCGACGCTGGAAGCGAAGGCTAAATAAACTTTGCCGGGTGGCGGCTGCGCCTTACCCGGCCTACGGACAGTAGGCCCGGTAAGCGCAGCGCCACCGGGCAACAGGAGGTTGTGTGACCGCATTACCCACCCCCGAATACAGCCGCAATATGCGCTTAATCGGCCACAGCGACCAGGGCGGACGCCCGGACGGCGTGCAGCTGATGGTGCATCGCGGCTTCGCCTATATTGGGCATATGGTGTCGCAGGGCTTTTCCATCGTCGACGTGCGCGATCCAAAGAACCCGAAGGCGGCGGGCTATGTGCCTGCGCCGCCGGGCACCTGGAACGTGCATCTGCAGGCCCATGACGATCTGCTGCTGGTGATCAACGCCCGGGATCTGTTTGCCGATGCCCGCTTTGCTGACGAAAAGGTCTACTACACCCGCCAGGTGGGGGAGACGGTCAGCGACGTGCAGGACAAAGGCTGGAGCGCCGGGCTGCGCATCTTTGATATCTCCACTCCGGATAAGCCGCGGGAAATCAGCTTCCTGTCGCTAAGCGGCATCGGCATTCACCGCATCTGGTACGTGGGCGGGCGCTGGGCCTACGTCTCGGCGCTGATCGACGGCTTTACCGATTACATTTTCCTGACCATCGATCTGGCGGACCCGCGCAAACCCGAAGTGGCGGGGCGCTGGTGGCTGCCGGGGATGAACCAGGCGGCAGGGGAGACCCCCAACTGGCCGGAAGGCAAACGCTACGCCCTGCATCACGCCATCATCGCCGGGGATACCGCCTACGGCAGCTGGCGCGACGGCGGCCTGACCCTGCTGGATGTAAAGGATCGCAGCCAGCCGAAATTGATCAGCCATCGCAACTGGAGCCCGCCGTTTGGTGGCGGCACCCACACCGCGCTGCCGCTGCCGGACCGGGATCTGCTGGTGGTGCTGGATGAAGCGGTGCTCGACAATCAGGAGGATGGGGAGAAGCTGATCTGGCTGTTTGATATTCGCGAGCCATCGAACCCGGTCAGCATCGCGACCTTCCCGCAGCCAAACGAGCGGGATTATGTGGCGAAAGGGGCGCATTTCGGGCCGCACAATTTACATGAGAACCGCCCCGGGAGCTTTGTCAGCTCAACGCTGATTTTTGCCACCTACCAGAACGCCGGGATGCGCGCCTATGATATCTCCGATCCCTACCGTCCGGTGGAAACCGGCGCGCTGGTGCCTGCCGCACCGGAGAAAATGATGGATACGCGACCCAACCGCCCGCAGGTGATCCAGTCCTGCGATCTGTTTGTCGATGCACAGGGGATTATCTACAGCACCGACTACAACGGCGGGCTGTCGGTAATTGAGTATTTAGGTTGAGTTTTTGCCGGGTGGCGGCATCGCCTTACCGGGCCTACATTCGAATCGTAGGCCCGGTAAGCGTTAGCGCCACCTGGCAAACAGACCGCACCTAACTGTACTGACGCACCCGCGCCACCAGCTCATCCACGCTGTCGATACGGTCGGCAATGACGATTAACGCTTTACCGAGCGTAATGGCGTGGCGCAGGCATTCGTGGCGCATCTCGTCATCACGGATGGTGTCGATATCCGCCACGTGTGACAGGCCCACGCTGCGGCGGATCAGCTCGGTGCCGCAGAAGCCAATCGCGTCGTGCCAGACCTTTTTCAGAAACGCGCTGGCATAACCCGGCACGCTGAGCGCCGCATCGCGGGATTTCTCCGTTGCCAGCGCCTGGAAACGTTCCGCGAAGGTATTCCAGAGTTCCTGGATATCGATCAGGCGCTGTTCACGCCCGGCCGCTGCATCCCGGATGCCAAGGTGGCCCGGCAGGCCGCAGAAGTTCAGCAGCAGGTTGCCGATGGCGGTGCCGATATCAAACCCAATCGGGCCGAAATAACCGAACTCGGCGTCAATGGCCTTCAGGCTGCCCTCGGCGACAAAAATCGAGCCGCTGTGAATGTCGCCGTGCAGCAGCGCTTCGGCCTGGGAGAAGAAGCGGTGTTTCAGGGCGGCGACGGCAATTTTCAGCTGGGCGTCGTCGCGCAGGGCGGCCACGTCGCTTTCCAGCGCCGCCGGGTAGTTGTTACGCGCGTGGATCTGGTACGGATCGTTGAAGAAGAGATCTTCGGTGATCTCGCACATCGCCGGGTTGAGGAACTTCGCCACCTGCGCTTTTTTGGTATGCGGGTGCAGGTAAAAATCGCTGGTGTGGAACAGGGCGTGAGCGAGGTACTCCCCCAGCTGACGTGCTGCCTGGGGGTAAAACACATTGTTGATCAGCTCCCCGCGCCAGATCTTATGGCTGGAGAGATCTTCCATCACCATCACCGCCAGATCCGGGTCGAAGTGGTGGATTTTGACCGTATGCTGCGGGCTGTGCTGATAGTGCTCCACCAGAGTTTGCGCTTCGAGGCGGGCGCGATCCAGCGTCAGCGGCCAGGATTCCCCCACGCAGCGCACGTAGGGCAGGGCCTGCTTTACGATGATGCGGCTGACGCCCTGGTTATCGAAGATTTTAAACACCAGATTGAGGTTACCGTCGCCTACCTCCTGCGCCTCTACCAGCGAGGCGGGATCGTCGAGGCCGCCAAACTGTTGGGCATACGCTACGGCGTCCTGAGCGGTAAAGGTATGGTATTGCGACATTGCTTGTTCCTCATCTGTTCCGGTAATAAAGACATTTAGACGTCTATACATCTGAATTTTATCCTGACACAATGTGCTACAACAACGCAACAGAGAATTAACGACATGCAGAGATTACAGACGACCAGCCTGCGGGTGACGGAAAATCAGCTATTTATTCTCGACCAACAGGCGCTTCCGCAGGAGAAACGCTGGCTGGATGCGACAACGGTAGAGGCGCTGGTGGGACATATTCACGCCCTGCGCGTGCGGGGCGCGCCGCTGATTGGGCTTTCTGCCAGCCTGCTGTTGGCGCTGCTGGCGGAAAACGGCCATAGCCGGGATGAACTGGCGGTGGCGCTGGAGACGCTGCGCGCCTCGCGTCCGACCGCGGTCAACCTGATGAACAATCTCGACCGTATGAAACTGGCGCTGTGGCAGGAGGATTTTGTCCCGGCGCTGGGGGCAGAGGCGCTGCGCCTGATCGACGAAGATAAGCAGCTCTGCGACGCGATTGCCCATGCAGGCAGCGCGCTGGTGAAGCCCGGCAGCCGCCTGCTCACCCATTGCAATACCGGTGGCCTGGCGACCGCCGGTGTGGGCACCGCGCTGGGGGTGATTGCCCTTGCCCATCAGCAGGGCAAGGTCAGCAACGTCTGGGTGGATGAGACCCGTCCGCTGTTGCAGGGCGGCAGGCTGACGGCCTGGGAGCTGGGTGAGCTGGGCGTGCCGTATAGTCTGATCACCGATTCAATGGCCGCCAGCCTGATGGCCAAAGGCCAGGTGGACGCGGTGTGGGTGGGGGCGGATCGCATTGCCGCTAACGGCGATGTGGCGAATAAAATCGGCACCTACTCCCTGGCGGTACTGGCGAAATTCCACGGTATTCCCTTCTATGTGGCCGCCCCGCAAACCACGCTCGATCCGAACTGTCCGAACGGGGAGGCGATCCCTATTGAACAGCGCGATGCCCGGGAAGTGACCGGCGTGGCGGGGAGCTTCGGTGCGGTGCAGTGGGCGCCCACTGACGCACAGGTCTATAACCCGGCGTTCGACGTCACGCCAGCGTCACTGATAAGTGGGTGGGTGCTGGATACGGGCGTGGTGCGGCCGGAAGAGGTGGCGAAGGGATTTTTTGGCAAGGGTGCGGTCTGAATAATGCCGGGTGGCGCTAACGCTTACCCGGCCTACAAACCGTTTGTAGGTCCGTGCAAGCGCAGCGCCGCCGGGCAGGGCATGGTGCTACGGCAATCTCGGATAGCTATCTGCAATCGCATCCCCGGTAAACTGCGCCACCCAGCCTTCCGGGTTATCGAAAATCCGGATCGCGGTAAAGTTCGGCTCAGAGCCCATATCAAACCAGTGCGGCGTACCGGCGGGAACGGAGATCAGGTCGTTCTTCTCGCATAACACCTGACAGACCTGGTCGCCAATGTGCAGGCAGAACAGCCCGGCGCCTTCAACAAAGAAACGCACTTCATCTTCGCCGTGGGTGTGTTCATTGAGAAACTTCGCCCGCAGGGCCTCTTTTTGCGGGTTATCCGCGCGCAGGCTGATGACATCCCAGCTCTGGTAGCCCTTCTCCGCCACCAGCTTATCGATGGCGTGCTGGTAGGCATTAATCACCGTCTCCGGCGACGGATCGCGGCCCAGATCGCGGTCGGCTTCCCAGCGCTCAAAGCGGACGCCGCGGGCGTTCAGCTGCTGCTGGATCGCCTCAGCGTCGGTGCTGTGCCACTCCGGCTGGCTGGCTTCTTTATCTGAATAAATGGTCAATGCGCTCATGAAGGGATCTGCTCCGGATTGATGTCGTCAAACTGATGCACCTGATGGTGATGGCTGGCCCCGTCCTCATCGCCGCGAATCAGCTGCAGGGTGCGAAAACCGGCCTGTTCCGCGGCATCCAGCTCCTGATGAATATCCGACAGGAAGAGGATCTGCGAGGGGGCTGCGCCAATCTGGGCCGCAATATTCTGATAAGACGCTACCTCGCGCTTGGCACCTATGTGGGTATCAAAATAGCCGCTGAACAGATGAGTAATATCACCTTCGTCGCTGTAGCCAAATAACAGTTTCTGCGCCGCCACGGAGCCGGAGGAATAAACATAGAGATCAATGCCCTGCGCTTTCCATTTTTCGAGAGAGGGCAGAACGTCCGGATAGAGATGGCCGGTGAAGTCGCCGTTGACGTAACCCTCCCGCCAGATGATCCCCTGCAACGCTTTGAGCGCTGTCGATTTGCGATCGTCATCCATAAAGGCGAACAGGGTGTCAATCAGATCCCGGGTGCTGGCCTGCGGCTGGTCAATCTCTTCGCGCAGATTGTCCAGAATGGTGTTGACCGGTTCGGCATACTGCTGGGCGTTGATAAAGGCCGCCAGCCGCTCGCGCGCATAAGGGAACAGAACATTGTGGACAAAACGAATATCGCTGGTGGTGCCTTCAATATCCGTCACAATCGCGCGAATCATACTCTCTCCAGTTGTCGTAAACGCATCTCGCACTCGAACAGGAATTCGAGGCCTTCAAGGTGACGCCGGGCTTCGGCCACGTCGCGTCCCCAGCAGGTTAAGCCATGACCGCGCAGAAGAAAACCATAATTCAGCGGGCGCTCCCGACCGTAATGGGCGATTCGCGAGGCCAGGGCGTCGATATCCTGGTCGTTATCAAACACGGCGATGGGCACCGTATCGAGGTGGCTGGTCTGGCCGCGGAGTGATTTCTGCATCTCAAAGCCGCTGAGGCGTAGCTCCGGCGTTTTCACCAGTCGGGAGAGCACCGTGGCGTTGACCGTATGCACATGCAGCACCGCGTTGGCCTCCGGGAAGAGGCGATAAATCAGAGTATGCAGGCCAGTTTCTGCGGAAGGCTTACGCCCGGAGGGGGCGCGGTTGGTGGCAATCTCAACCTGCAGGAAATCCGCGGGCGTCAGGCTGCCTTTGTCTTTGCCGGACTCGCTGAGCCAGCACCAGGTCTCATCCTGCCGCACGGACATATTGCCCCCGGTGGCGGGTGCCCATCCCTTTGCGCCGATCCAGTGGCAGGCATCCACCAGTGCTGTGAGTCGCAGGTCGTCTGTCATCCTTCTTACCTCTTCGGCCAGGAATATCATTATGGTTTAGACGTCTAAGCGTCTTGATTGCCAAATACTAACATCGTGTTATAGTGGCAGCAACATATGTATTACATACAGGTCCGTCGACATGCGTAATAACCCCTTGATTCCAGACAGCAAACTTCCGGCTCTCGGCACCACGATCTTCACGCAAATGAGCGCTCTGGCGCAGCAATACAACGCCATAAATCTGTCGCAGGGTTTTCCCGATTTCGATGGCCCGGACTACCTTCAGCAACGTCTGGCCTGGCATGTGGCGAACGGTGCGAACCAGTATGCGCCGATGACGGGGGCGCAACCGCTGCGCGAAGCGATTGCCGATAAAACCGCGGAACTGTATGGCTATCAACCGGATGCTAATAGCGACATCACCGTCACCGCCGGGGCGACTGAGGCCCTCTACGCCGCAATCACCGCCCTGGTGCGTACCGGCGACGAGGTCATCTGCTTTGACCCAAGCTACGACAGCTATGCCCCGGCGATTGCGTTATCGGGTGGGGTGGTAAAGCGCGTGGCGCTCCAGCCGCCGCACTTTCGCCCGGACTGGCAGGCCTTCGCGGCACTGCTCAGTGAGAAAACCCGGCTGGTTATTTTGAACACGCCGCACAATCCCTCTGCGACGGTATGGCGGCAGGCGGATTTTGCCGTGCTCTGGCAGGCCATTGCGGAACGCGAAATCTATGTGCTGAGCGATGAAGTGTACGAGCATATCTGCTTTGCAGAGGCGGGGCATGCCAGCGTGCTTGCGCATCCGCAGCTGCGCGAGCGGGCCGTTGCCGTCTCCTCTTTTGGCAAAACGTTCCATATGACCGGCTGGAAAGTGGGGTACTGCGTGGCGCCTGCGGCGATCAGCGCCGAACTGCGTAAGGTGCATCAGTTCCTGACGTTTGCGGTCAATACCCCGGCACAGCTGGCAATTGCTGATATGCTGCGCCACCAGCCGGAACACTACCGTGAGCTGCCGGACTTTTATCGCGCCCGCCGGGATCGCTTTATCGGGGCGTTGAGTGAAAGTCGTCTGGAAATTCTGCCCTGCGAAGGGACCTATTTCCTGCTGGCGGACTACAGTGCAATCTACGATCTGGATGACGTCAGTTTTTGCCAATGGTTAACCAAAGAGGTAGGGGTGGCGGCGATCCCGCTGTCGGTATTCTGTGCTGACCCGTTCCCGCATAAACTTATTCGCCTCTGTTTTGCCAAGCAGGAGACGACATTACTGGCGGCGGCAGAACAGCTGAACAAATTATAATAAAATAAATATAAATCAGTGGGTTCTAATACGCAGAATTATAAAATAATTTCTGCGTATTTATTTTGTAATAGTATTAACAGTGTGATTCAATTCCCATCAGACCTTGTTACTCATACTGAAAACCCTCGGCACTCACTTGCTCGACAAAAGTAGAGAATACGCTGCTATTTAATGCCGTGCGGTTATACAGCATATAAACATTCAGGGTGGGTAAGGTAAAAGGGACCTCAATTTTTTTCAGATTAAATGCCTCACGATACTGTTCATATACCGCCTCAGGCATAAAGCCGAGTAAGTTTGATGAACCTACCATCATAATCAGTGAAAAAAAGGAGTCACAGCGGAAAGCGATTTTCCTGTCCGGAAACGAGTTTTCTGCCTGCATCTGAAAGACTTTAACGCCCGGTTCATCACTCATAAAGAAAGTGTATTTTTCCTTACTCAGTTCTTCCTGAGTGGCAACCGAGCCGATGCGCGGGTGATCCTGACGACACACCGTCACCACGGGTAAATCGAGGTAGCGAGTGCAGACAATCGACCGGTTGGCTATCGGGGCGAAAGAGAAGACCAGGTCAGCTTTACGGTAGGCTAACAGGTCTTCCGCCGAGTCGGCCGCCAGCAGCATGTCGTGGTATTCAATTTCATAATTATGCTCACGCATCAACAGTTTCATCGACGCGATCAATGGGCCTCTCGTCATGACCTGCGGGCAGTAGATAACAAAGTTCTTCTTCAGCGCCGAGCCATGCATGATATTGATCGTCTGCTCGATACTATTCAGATTTTGTTCGAGATGCATATGTAAATTGACCCCCACCGTCGTCGGGGAGATGCCTTTACCGGAGCGGATAAACAGCGGATCGTTCAGCTGATTACGTAATCGTTGCAGTGACTGGCTCACCGCAGAGGGGGTAATAAATAGCGTTTCTGCTGCTTTGCTGATACTGAGATGCTGGTAAATGCACTCAAAAATCACCAACAGATTAAGGTCAAATTTTTTCAAATCGTAAAGGTTAGCCATGATTCGTCCTGAGTAAGCTCTCTGAATGGCATTATCATATAAATAATAACTATAGAAGTAAGTTTGCCATTCATCATCCATTTGATCGGATAACTTAAGATAATTTAAATTTCAACTTAATATATCATGGCTGCAAATTAATTAAATAAAGGCCGAACAATTATTATAGTAATTTTCACCATAAAAAGGCGGGCAAAAGCGTTGCTATTACGCTGCCAGTCAGGTATTAAGGCTTACTCATCATCCTATTAAGCTGTTCCTTATTCGCCAGGCTGGCCACCTGCTGTAATTCATTCTGGCTATTCGTATAACAGCGCGCCAGCGTGGCCGCTGCGCCTGGCTTATCCATGATCCCCTATAAAATCACTCGCAAAGCGCGGGTTCGGTAAAACCTATCACAGCCATAGGTATTATTACCCTGTCAGCGAATTGCCCTTTCGTTGAGGGGGTGGTGTAATCCCCTTTGCTGTCACGGCCTGACTAAAGGTCATGTAGAGCGCAACACATCGCCAGCTTCGGCTGGCACTGATGTTACCCCCGGGTAGCTCAGGTATCAGGGCCGCCGTCAAGGCGGCCTTTTTACTTTTTTAGTTCACGCAGTTTCTTGTGAAAGGTTGTTAGGTATCGCTGATTGATTTGATAATGCAAACGCATTAGCCCGGATCGGCAAAGTTCGGTACCTTACACCTCAACGAAAACACGGAGGAAGTACAGATGTCTTTAATTAATACCAAAATCAAACCTTTCAAAAACCAGGCGTTCAAAAACGGTGAATTCATCGAAGTTACCGAGAAAGATACCGAAGGTCGCTGGAGCGTCTTCTTCTTCTATCCAGCTGACTTCACCTTCGTCTGCCCGACTGAACTGGGTGACGTTGCTGACCACTACAGCGAGTTCCAGAAGCTGGGCGTAGATATCTACTCTGTCTCTACTGACACCCACTTCACGCACAAAGCATGGCACAGCAGCTCTGAAACCATCGCGAAAATCAAATATGCGATGATCGGCGACCCAACTGGCGCCCTGACCCGTAACTTTGACAACATGCGTGAAGATCAGGGTCTGGCAGACCGTGGTACTTTCATCGTTGACCCGCAGGGCATCATCCAGGCGGTAGAAGTTACAGCTGAAGGCATCGGCCGTGACGCATCTGACCTGCTGCGTAAAGTGAAAGCGGCTCAGTACGTTGCTTCTCACCCAGGCGAAGTTTGCCCGGCGAAATGGAAAGAAGGCGACGCGACTCTGGCTCCGTCCCTGGACCTGGTTGGCAAAATCTAAATTTCCGTCGTATTTCGCGCCATAGCGGCGTTGGCGTCGCCTGCTCACCCCGGTCACTTACTTATGTAAGCTCCCGGGGACTCACAGGCTAGCCGCCTTGCTCTGACGCGAACCACTTTGGAGATTCGTTTGCAACGCCCGGCGGCGCTGCGCTTGCACAGGCCTACAAAACGCAGGCCGGGTAAACGAAGTGCCACCCGGCATTCAATGGGCGCATCCGCGCCCATTTCATTCCAGCACCATGATGCAAGTTGCACTCAGGCAGCCAGGATTAGGCCGCTTGCATGATGATGTTTTTTAAGCAGGAGATAAAGAATGCTCGACACAAATATGAAAACCCAGCTCAAAGCCTACCTTGAGAAGCTGACCAAACCTGTTGAGCTGATTGCCACGCTGGATGACAGCGCTAAATCGGCAGAAATCAAGGAACTGCTGGCGGAGATCGCCGACCTGTCCGAAAAGGTCACTTTTAAGGAAGATAACACCCTTGCGGTGCGTAAACCCTCTTTCCTGATCACCAACCCAGGTTCGACCCAGGGGCCGCGCTTTGCCGGTTCTCCGCTGGGACATGAATTTACCTCACTGGTGCTGGCCCTGCTGTGGACCGGTGGTCATCCGTCGAAGGAAGCGCAGGCATTACTTGAGCAGATCCGCGACCTGGAGGGTGATTTTGAATTCGAAACCTACTACTCGCTCTCCTGCCATAACTGCCCGGACGTGGTGCAGGCGCTGAACCTGATGGCGGTGCTGAACCCGCGCATCAAACACACCGCCATTGACGGCGGGGTGTTCCAGAACGAAATCACCGATCGTAACGTGATGGGCGTTCCGGCGGTGTTTGTGAACGGTAAAGAGTTTGGTCAGGGTCGTATGACGCTGGCTGAAATCGTCGCAAAAGTGGATACCGGCGCGGAAAAACGTGCAGCAGAAGAGCTGAACAAGCGTGATGCCTATGACGTGCTGATTGTCGGTTCCGGCCCGGCGGGTGCGGCGGCTGCGGTTTACTCTGCCCGTAAAGGTATTCGCACCGGTCTGATGGGCGAACGCTTTGGCGGCCAGGTACTGGATACGGTAGATATTGAAAACTATATCTCCGTGCCTAAAACCGAAGGTCAGAAACTGGCTGGCGCCCTGAAAGCGCACGTCAGCGAATATGAAGTGGATGTGATCGACAGCCAGAGCGCCAGCAAACTGGTGCCGGCAGCGCAGGAAGGCGGTTTCCACCAGATTGAAACGGCATCTGGTGCGGTGCTGAAAGCGCGCAGCGTGATCATTGCTACCGGTGCCAAATGGCGCAACATGAACGTGCCTGGCGAAGAACAGTATCGCACCAAAGGGGTAACCTACTGCCCGCACTGCGACGGCCCGCTCTTCAAAGGCAAACGCGTGGCGGTAATTGGTGGCGGTAACTCCGGTGTGGAAGCGGCCATCGACCTCGCCGGTATCGTGGAGCACGTCACGCTGCTGGAGTTTGCGCCAGAGATGAAAGCCGATCAGGTCCTGCAGGATAAAGTGCGCAGCCTGAACAACGTCGACATCATCCTGAACGCGCAGACCACCGAAGTGACAGGCGATGGCAGTAAAGTGACCGGCCTTGAGTACCGCGACCGCGTGAGCGGTGACGTACACAGCGTTCAGCTTTCGGGGATCTTTGTGCAGATTGGTCTGCTGCCGAACACCACCTGGCTGGAAGGCGCCATTGAGCGTAACCGCATGGGCGAGATCATCATCGACGCCAAGTGTGAGACCAGCGTGAAGGGCGTATTTGCGGCGGGCGACTGCACCACCGTACCGTACAAACAGATCATCATCGCCACTGGCGAAGGGGCGAAAGCGTCACTGAGCGCCTTTGATCATCTGATTCGTACCAAAACAGCATAAGAACGTAAGATAACACCTGCACTGTAAAGAGGCTACCCTGGGGTAGCCTCTTTTTTTTATCTCACGACCAGCACCGGCACAAAGGCGTGGCGGATCACGCTGGAGGCGTTCGACCCCAGCAGATGGGTGGAGATTGACGGGTTACGCGACCCGATCACCACGATATCGGCCTTCAGCTCGCTGGCCATCTCATTCACGACGTCACGCACGTGACCAAAACAGACATGGGTTCTGAGACGTGAGGAGTCGATGCTGAAGTGGCCGATCATGGTCTGCAGCCGGGCTTGTGCTTCTTTTTCGATATGCTCTTCAAAGCGGCGCATATCGGCGGCAAAGCGATGCAATCCGAAGGTGGACGAGCCCGGTAAAACATGCAGTAAGTGAATAATACCATCCTGCTGCGCCAGGAATTCAGCGTGGCGAATCGCCTTGTCGCTCAATTCCATCTCAAAAACATCCACCGGCATAATAATCGTCTGGTACATACCCGTTTCTCCCTGTTTATTTACGCTTATTCCATTCAAACACAAAATATAAGCAAATTCTGATAGCTGGCAGGCATTTTTTAATATCGTCGCGCTTGTAGGCCAGGAATAATCCCAAAGCCGTGCAATTTCCCGGTATATCCCCGCTGATGGCTACCCTTTTAAGGTAAACCCGCATTTTTTCTCTGAATCCGGAGGTCGAATGAAAGCATTGACGTATCATGGCCCACATAACGTTAAGGTTGAAACGGTACCCGATCCGGCCATCGAGCAAGCTGACGATATTATTCTGCGCATCACCGCCACCGCGATCTGCGGTTCTGATCTGCATCTCTATCATGGGAAGATCCCGAAGGTGGAACATGGCGATATCTTCGGCCATGAGTTTATGGGGGAAGTGGTAGAGACCGGCCGAGAGGTGAAAAACCTCGCTAAGGGCGATCGGGTAGTGATCCCCTTTGTGATTGCCTGCGGCGACTGCTTTTTCTGCCGCCTGCAGCATTATGCCGCCTGTGAAAATACCAACAGCGGGCGCGGCGCTTCCCTGAATAAAAAACAGATCCCACCTCCGGCTGCGCTTTTTGGCTATAGCCATCTTTACGGTGGTGTGCCCGGCGGCCAGGCGGAATATGTCCGCGTGCCAAAAGGCAACGTCGGCCCCTTTAAGGTGCCGCCGCTGCTGTCAGATGATAAGGCCCTGTTCATGTCGGACATCCTGCCCACTGCCTGGCAGGCCGCCAAAAATGCCCAGATCACTCAGGGCAGCAGCGTCGCGGTATTTGGCGCCGGGCCAGTAGGCCTCCTGACCGTTGCCTGCGCACGTTACCTCGGGGCCGAGCAGATTTTTATCGTCGATCATCACGACTACCGACTGCGCTTCGCCCAGGATCGTTACGGCGCGATCCCCATTAACTTCGATCGCGACGACGATGCCGCAGAAAAAATCATTGAGCAGACCCGGGGTCAGCGTGGGGTGGATGCTGTTATCGATGCGGTAGGTTTTGAGGCGAAAGGGAGCACCACGGAAACGGTGCTGACCAACCTCAAGCTCGAGGGCAGCAGCGGTAAAGCCCTGCGGCAGTGTATTGCTGCGGTACGGCGCGGTGGGATCGTCAGCGTGCCGGGCGTCTATGCCGGCTTTATTCATGGTTTCCTGTTTGGCGATGCCTTTGACAAAGGGCTCACCTTTAAAATGGGGCAGACTGACGTTCATGCCTGGCTGGGTGAACTGTTGCCGCTGATCGAGCAGGGGCTGCTCACGCCTGAAGAGATCGTCACCCATTATATGCCGTTTGAAGAGGCGGCTCGCGGATATGAGATCTTTGATAAGCGTCAGGAAGAGTGCCGGAAAATTATTCTGGTGCCTGGTGCACAAAGCGCGGAAGTGGCAAAAGAGCGGGTCACGGGGCTGGTCAACCCTATGCCTGGCGGCGTGATCTGATAGCGGAAGGCCGGAAAGAGGATGCCCGGGCATCCTCTGGGTTAAGCGCGTAAACGCTTATTCAGATGGGCTTAGCGCAGGTATTCGCCTGCTGCTTCAGGCTGCCAGAGCAGTTCCAGCACCTCCAGATGCGTGGCGGTACCGCCTGGCAGTTCCCAATGGATAGTGTCGCCGGTACGCAGGCCAATCAACGCGGCCCCCACCGGTGCCAGGACCGACAGTTGCGTGCTGCTGTCGGTCATCTGCGCCGGGTAGACCAGCGTGCGGGTACGCACTTCGCCAGTGGTCAGATCGCGGAATTTCACCTGGCTGTTCATGGTGACCACGTCAGACGGCATGTCCTGCGGGGCACACATCTGGGCACGATCCAGTTCAGCGTTCAGGGCATCTGCGACGGGTAGCGATGCAAAGGCCGGTTGCTCCAGCAGGCGGTCGATACGTTCAGCATCGAGTTCGTTAATGATAATGGTGGGTCTGGACATTATTTACTCCATGTCGTTAATGCTGCGACAACCGCAGAAGATGCCAAAAGAAAACCCTCGCCATCCGGTAGCGAGGGTTTAACGATAACTGATAATACTGAGTCTGCGCCCGGGTTTGAAGTGATGGCTGTCACATTCATGGTGTGGATTGAGTTCCAGGCTGTCATCTGCCTCTATAGTATGAATTTTGTACGAAAAACGTGATCGTTCGCCGATTTGGATTATCCTTTTTATGCGCCCTTACAAAGTAAGCGCCGCTGATAAGCGTCGATAAACGACACATATTCATTCTTCATTTCATACGGATTGCGTTACGCTGATCCTCTTGGGGCAGGGGGATGAGCGAAGCGTAATCCGTGCCTGCCGGTTTACATTCCAAACCTGTTCAGAGAGCGCTATGTACTTTTATCAACCTTCCCAGGGACACGGCCTGCCGCACGATCCACTTAACGCCATTGTTGGCCCACGTCCGATTGGCTGGATTGCCTCATGCGATCCTCAAGGACGCCCCAATCTGGCCCCCTACAGCTTCTTCAACTGTTTTAATTACCATCCGCCCATCATCGGTTTTGCCAGCACCGGCTGGAAGGACAGCGTGCGCAATATTGTCGAGACCGGGGAGTTTGTCTGGAATCTCACCACCCGTGAGCTGGCCAGCGCCATGAATGAGACCTCTGCCAGCCTCGCGCACGGGGAGGATGAGTTTTTACGTGCCGGGCTGACTAAAGCGGAGAGCCAGCTGGTGAAGGTGCCGCGCGTCGCCGAAAGTCCGGTCAATTTTGAGTGCCGCCTGTCACAGTGTATCCAGTTGACTGCCGCCAGCGGCGCTCCGGTCGATACCTGGCTGGTGCTGGGGGAAGTGGTGGGGATCCACATTGACGAAAACCTGCTGCAGGACGGGATCTATCAGACGGCGAAAGCCCAGCCGGTGCTGCGCGCCGGTGGCCCGACGGCGTACTTCGCCATTAGCGAGGATCAACGCTTTGACCTGGTCCGCCCGGACGCGCGAAAAGGGTAAGATCTCAGTAACCGATTTTGTCGATCACAAACTGTTTGCCACAGTTGCCCGGATGCGGCTGTGGCACAAATGAGGAGGTTGCCAGCGGGGCGTTGATGCTGGCCGCGGTGAGGGAAAGCTGTACTTCAGTGAGATAGGCCGGATTACCGCTGCAGCTGAGCTTGACGGCTTTCACCGTTGTCTGCCCCCAGCTTCTGGCGACGGCGGCGTCAAAGGCGCTGCGGGTGACGGTTTTGCCGTAGTTGGCCGCGAGGAACTGCCCCAGCGGGCTGGCTTTGACTTCCTGGTTCATGCGCACCATGGTGCCGAAATAGGCGTCGGGATCGAACCCAAAGCAGACGCCGTGTTTGGCATATTCGTAACGTTCGAGGCAGGAGTTGCCGCCTGCGCCGGGCATCACCTCATTTAGCTTCGCGGCACCGGTTAGCGACAGGCCGGTCTCGGCGGCGTCGCATTTACGGCTGGCTTTTGCCTCCGGCATATTGGGAATGGGGCGGGTGGCGCAGCCATAGCGCATCCAGCGGCGATCGTCGACGCCGCGAGCGGCGATAGATTTCGGCAAGCCCGGCCACAGGCCGTGAACGGTGAGGATCGTCGTTTTGTCGTTACGCTCTTTTTGCAGGCGGCACTCATCTGGCGCTGCGCGGTTGCGGTCATGCAGGCTCTGGCAAAAACCAGATTGCCATGAGAGCGCCAGCACGTAGCGATCGAAATCCGCATATTGCGTCGCCTGAAGCGGGGCGGCCTGCGCCGGGAAAGCGCACAGCGCAACTGCGGTTACGCTGACAGGCAAAACGAAATCCTTTCTGAACATGTCAATTCCTGATGGTTGAATGCAAAATATTGCTGGTGCTTATTAAAGCACAAAAAGCGCCCGCAGGCGCTTTATGCTGTGGCGTGGCTTAGCCCACGGCGGTGCCAGGCACCAGTACTTCCGTGGCAATAATCACAATCACCAGCCCCACCAGCACCGGAACAGAGGTGCGTTTTACCACTTCGAACGGCGAAATCTTCGCCATCCCGGCAACGGCGACCACCACACCGGAAACCGGGGAGATGGTGCGGCCCAGGTTGGAGGCCTGCAGCATCGGGATGGTGAGATAGGCCGGGTTAATACCGGACGAGTGCGCCAGTTTCGGGATCATCTCCACGAAGGCGTAGAACGGCGCATTACCGGAGCCGGTGGTCATCGCCGCCAGCATGGTCAGGACAACCAGCACCATCATCAGGATGATACTCGCCGAACCAAACGAGGTGGCGATGGAGATCAGGCTCTGGATAAAGCCGATAGTGCTCAGCCCCTGGGCAAAGACCCCGGCCGCCACCAGTAGCATCACTACCCCGGCGAAAGCATCCGCCATGCCGCGATAGGCCACTTCCAGGCCGCTAAAGACCTTCTGAGTATTGAAGCCGCGAACAAATTCCAGCAGCGCGGCAATCAGCATGCAGAGCACCAGAATGGTGATGATATGCAGTTCCGGACCCCATTTGCCCTCGAAAATCAGCACGCCGACGATGGGCGTAAACGGCAGAATTGCATAGAAGGAGGGGGCGGTGGTGGTGATTTCGCTGACATCGAGGCGTTCGTGCGAGATGTTCTCTTTATTATCGAGGTAACGCTGCCAGAAGAAGTGCGCAATTGCCATGCCGATAATGGCGGCAATAGAGATCGGCAGGGTGGTTTTAAAGGCGAAATCGATCAGCGGCATCTCGGCAGCTTTAGCGGCCAGTACCACGTCACCGGAGGTGGGGGAGAGAATAATCGCTGCCGGGGAGGCACAGATGGCTGCCGCCGCACCGCGACTGATCCCCACGTTGACCATTACCGGGAACAGGGTCGCCATCAACAGTACCCCGAGGCCCGTCGCTGACGACACGGCCAGTGACATCAGGCAGGCGACAAAATAGGCGGCAATCATCAGCAGGTAAGGGGAGTTGATATAGCTCAGCGGCTTTGAGGCCAGCTTAACGACCATATCATTGGCGCCGATGTGAGTCATATAGGCGGCAAAGCCGCAGAGCATCATGATCATCATCCCCAGATCGCCACCGCGGCTCATCAGCAGGATTTTGATATATTCAATGATGTCGGTTGCGGTGTAACCGGTGCTGGTGGCACTGGACGGCAGCACCTGGTGACCCATCAGGGCACTGACAATCAACAGAGCCAGACCGCCGACAAAGAGCACCCCGGTAGCGGAGTAACCTTTAATGATGTAGCGTGCGACGCCGACAATGACAACCACCCCGATCAGGAGCTCGATAAACGTTAGCATGGTTTCCTCTGTTTCCCGACGCCCCCAGAGCGAAGGATAAAGTAGCAATGAAAATAAGGTGACAAAATGTGCCGAAATAATGGCCCGGTCTCGCTGACTAAAATCAATAAATCGGCGACTAAAGCGTCGTTGTTGCCGATTTTCTGCTGCAGCGCTATGTATCTTCGCTGGTTGGTCCTGGTTCGCGTGTCGACGCGCGATCACCACACTCCTTAAACCCGCCTTTGGCGTCTCTCTGCTGCAGAAAGAAACCCGATACATTCAGATAATCAAATTTCAATACGCTTTAACCGTCACTTCGCGGATAATATTTTACCGCTCGGATCGCTCTTAAAATATATTTAAGATGGGCTTATGCGGATAAAAATATTACCTTTTTAGCCGTTATTTCAATGCGGATAAATATCCGGCAAAGGCGTCCTGGCGCGATGCGTGTTGCCAGCCTGAGGAGTGGGTGGTTGGCGGGTTTCTCGACGGTATAGGAGCCCCGCAACACCGCTGCGATAGGGGGTAAGCTATTCGTGTGCTATATAAGCTATTGCATCATCATTAATTTTTCTTAAAAGCATCTTAATATTTTGCGGTAAGCCATTTTTTATCAGGACAATTCTTATCTGCTGCGCTGAATAATTAAGATAAACGCCAATGTCGTCATGTTTCCATTCCGCTATTCTGTGCGAGAAGACGCGGTGAATATGAAAATGGTAATTTGATTGTGACGTTTTTTAATAAATCTTTCCTTATTTTTTCTTTTATTTTTGCTCAGTTACCTTTTTCAACTGCGGCAATGGCTAAAGATGTGCCTACTCTCAGGGACTGGGTCAAAACGATCCACAACGATATGGTTGAAACCTGGGAGGCGCCCCAGCATTACGATCTCTATGTCCCCGCCATCACCTGGCATGCCCGCTTTGCCTACGATAAAGAGAAGACCGATCGCTATAACGAACGTCCGTGGGGCGCGGGAGCGGGCCAGTCGCGCTGGGATGAAAAAGGTAACTGGCATGGACTTTATGCCATGGCGTTTAAAGACTCTTACAATAAATGGGAGCCGATTGCGGGCTACGGCTGGGAGAAAACCTGGCGGCCGCTGGCCGATGACAACCTCCATCTGGGGCTCGGGTTTACTGCTGCAGTGACGGCGCGCGATAACTGGAATTACATCCCCGTTCCGGTGCTCTTACCGCTGGCTTCTGTGGGATATGGTCCGGCAACCTTCCAGATGACCTACATCCCCGGTACCTATAACAACGGCAACGTTTACTTCGCCTGGATGCGGTTTCAGTTTTAACTGAAAAAACTTTACACGCTGGTGATTTAATAGCCAGTTATTGAATAGTAAAGGATAAAAATTGGGCAGGAAAAATTAACGCGACTTTTGTCACTTTTCTTCAAAAAGCCACTGGACAAAACCGCTAACAATTGTTGTACTGATACCCGACACAGCATTTGTGTCCAATTTTCATGTAAAGGTAATTTTGATGTCTAAGATTAAAGGTAACGTTAAGTGGTTTAATGAGTCCAAAGGATTCGGTTTCATTACTCCGGAAGATGGCAGCAAAGACGTGTTCGTACACTTCTCTGCAATCCAGAGCAATGGTTTCAAAACTCTGGCTGAAGGTCAGCGCGTTGAGTTTGAAATCACTAACGGTGCCAAAGGCCCTTCTGCTGCTAACGTAATCGCTCTGTAATTCAGACGAGACAGCAAGAATTTCAAAACCCGCTCACCGAGCGGGTTTTTTTCGTTTTCAGCTCAGCTAAACATGTACAGTTTCAGAAAGCTGGCGATAATCAGTATGCCCAGCATCACCGCCCCTGCGCTTGCCATTTTCTCTTTCATTCCCACGCCCTCTCAGTCAACTGCCTCAAGGGTGCCTGAGAAAAATTAAGCCAACATTAAGGGCCGTGGTTTTAGTGTGCGTTAATTGCAGAAACTAACCAAAATGCGAGCGCGGTCATCATTAGCGAGCCCAGCAGATTGACCGCGACGTTCAGCAGCGCCCAGGCGGCGCGGCCATCCTGTAACAGGAACACCACTTCCGCCGAGAAGGTTGAGAACGTGGTCAGCCCGCCGCAGAAGCCGGTGGTGATCAATAATTTCCACACCGGATCGATGTGGGTCATCCTGTTGAACCACGCCAGCCCCAGGCCAATAATAAAGGCACCCGTGAGATTCGCTGCCAGCGTGCCGAACGGGATTTGCTGATGCAGCGGATTAAATCGCATGCTCAACAGCCAGCGCGCCACGCTTCCTGTGCCCCCACCGATAAAAACGGCTAAAAGTAGTTGAAACACGAACAATACCTGCTGTTTGATGTGTAAGGGCTATGAGTGTAACGCCGTTTGAGGCAGGGGGAAAATATGTACGTGGCGGTTGGACAGTTTGCAGTAACAGCGGAGTGGCAAAAAAATGCCGAAACCTGCGTGTCGCTGATGGCACAGGCGGCAGAGCAGGGGGCATCGCTGCTGGTCCTACCCGAAGCGCTGCTGGCACGTGATGATAACGATCCCGACCTCTCTGTAAAGTCCGCCCAGCAGCTCGACGGTGGCTTTCTGACGCGGTTGCTGGAGGAGAGCGCACGTAATCACCTGACTACGGTACTGACCGTACATGTTCCTTCAAGCAGAGGCAGAGCCATTAACACCCTTGTCGCCCTACGCGACGGCAGGATCGTTGCGCAGTACGCCAAACTCCATCTTTATGATGCGTTCAGTATTCAGGAGTCCCGTCTGGTTGATGCGGGCTCGGTTGTGCCGCCGCTGATTGAGATCGACGGCATCCATCTGGGGCTAATGACCTGCTACGATTTGCGCTTCCCGGAGATGGCATTGAATCTGGCGCTGGCGGGAGCTGAGGTATTGGTTTTACCTGCGGCATGGGTCAGAGGGCCGCTCAAGGAGCACCACTGGTCAACGCTTCTGGCGGCCCGGGCGCTGGATACAACCTGCTATGTGATCGCAGCAGGCGAGTGCGGCAATAAGAATATCGGTCAGAGCCGCATTATCGATCCCCTGGGCGTGACCATTGCAGCCGCGGCTGAAGGCCCGGCACTGTTGCTGGCTGAGATCGACCGGGAGCGCATCATCAAGGCGCGCCAGCAGTTGCCGGTCCTGCGCAACCGACGTTTCGCGCCACCGCAATTATTGTGAGTTTTTTAAACAACGCTTGATTCACCTTGTTACAGATTGCTATTGTGTGCGGGCGCCAAATGACCGTTAATAAGGTCGGGTTTTTAAGGCGCGAAATGCAGCCTGTTTACGTCAAGAAGGTATCTATGGGTGAGATTAGTATTACCAAACTGCTGGTGGTAGCCGCACTGGTTGTCCTGCTGTTTGGTACCAAAAAATTACGTACGCTGGGCGGAGACCTGGGTGCTGCCATCAAAGGCTTTAAAAAGGCGATGAACGAGGATGACGCAACGGCGAAAAGAAGTGCCGACGCGGATATCACTGCCGAGAAGCTCTCTCACAAAGAGTAACGGCAACGCGTTAAAGCGTTTGATAAAAAAACCGGCCTGTAAGCCGGTTTTTTTATGGGTGAACTGTAAACTTTTGTGACGGGTTTACTTCACCTCTTCGCCTTTCGCCTGCATATCGGCGTGATAAGACGAACGCACAAACGGACCACAGGCAGCGTGGGTGAAGCCCATTGCCATCGCTTCGGCTTTCATCTCGTCAAACTCTTCCGGGCTCACGTAGCGCTGCACTGGCAGGTGGTGACGGCTTGGCTGCAAATACTGGCCCAGCGTCAGCATGGTGACGCCATGACGACGCAGATCGCGCATCACTTCAACGATCTCTTCGTTGGTTTCACCCAGCCCGACCATCAGACCCGATTTCGTCGGGATATCCGGATGGGCTTCTTTAAAGCGCTCCAGCAGCTTCAGGGACCAGTTGTAATCTGCACCCGGGCGCACCTGACGATAGAGGCGCGGTACGTTTTCCAGGTTGTGGTTAAAGACATCTGGCGGGTTGGCATTGAGAATCTCCAGCGCGCGATCCATACGGCCACGGAAGTCCGGAACCAGCGTCTCAATCTTAATGGACGGGCTTTTCTCACGGATGGCAGTGATGCAGTCAGCAAAGTGCTGAGCGCCGCCGTCGCGCAGATCGTCACGGTCGACGGAGGTGATAACCACATAGCGCAACGCCATATCAGCAATGGTCTGCGCCAGTTTCTGGGGTTCATTGGCGTCCGGGGCGACAGGACGTCCGTGGGCAACGTCACAGAATGGGCAACGGCGGGTACAGATTGCGCCGAGGATCATGAAGGTCGCGGTGCCGTGGTTGAAACATTCAGCGAGGTTCGGGCAGGAGGCTTCTTCACAAACGGAGTGAAGGCCGTTTTTGCGCATCGCCGCTTTAATTCCCTGAATACGCGAAGAGTCCGCCGGAAGTTTAATTTTCATCCATGCCGGTTTTCTTAACAGCGCTTCGCGCTCCGTAGCCACGTTTTTAACCGGGATTAGGGCCATTTTATCGGCATCGCGGTATTTAACACCGCGTTCCATCACAATGGGTTTACTCATAGCGTGCGTCTTCCAGTTGCGAATATCGAAGGAAAGCGTTTCAATTCAAGGGAATGTTGTATTTATCAACTATTTTTGAACGAACGACAGGCAGTATATCATTGATACGGACGATAAAGCAGCCTGCCCGGTCGCCAAATTGTAAAATAGTTGTTGTTTTGAGCCTTTTATGCGGAATAACCCGCTTTTATGGATGAGGATAAGGCTTAAAAGGCCTGGCGGATGACGTTGATGAGATTTTCCAGCACCGGGTCGCGCAGGCTCAGCTTGTTGTAATACAGCGAGATTTCTACGCATTCAGCATTGAGCGGGGCGAAGGGGATCTGCTCCAGCGGCCAGCAATGGCGTACCAGGTTAAACAGGCGCTCCGGGATGATACCAATCAGATCGCTGTTGCCGATCAGGGCGGCAATCGTAAAAAGATTGTAACTGCTGAAGTTGACCTGCTTTTCCGGGAAAATGTCGTTAATGCGTTGTCGCAGCCCATTCAGGTTTTGGCCTTCCAGCGTGAGCAGCGTTTGCTCATAGTGCTGCAAATTGTCTACCGTTGCGGCCTGGCTCAGCGCCGGATGGTCTTTACGGCAGATTAGCAGCAGTCTGTCGGCGAAAAGTACGTGGTGGCTCAGGGCGCGGGCATTCAGGGAATTGCTGTCCACAATCAGATCGGACTGGAACTGCCCTAACTGCGTCTCGGCGTCAACGATCGAAATATTACGCAGCATCAGGTGTGGCGCATGGATCTTCACGGCCTGGTAGATTGGCGGCAGAACCAGAGCGCCTACGGTCGGGGTCGTGCCAATGGTGATAGTGCGCTGCTTATCGTAGCTGCCGGTAAGATCCAGCGCCCCGAGAATCGATTCCAGCCCCTGGCTGATATATTCGTGCAGATGTGTGGCGTAGGCGGTGGGGGTCACCCCCTGGCCTTTACGAATAAAGAGCGGATCGGGAAAAATTGTCCGTAATTTTTGAATGGACTGACTAATTGCCGAGGGAGTGAGATTCAGAATTTTCGCAGCATTAACGATCCCTTTATGAACATATACCGCCTCAAAAATCGTCAATAAGTTGAGATCGATATTACGTAAAGTCCGAAAAATTTGCGGTTTTGCATCACTGCCGATTTCACTCAAGCGCTTTTCTGGAAGTTTATTATTATCCACGCTATCCCTCCATATATATTCACGATATAAATAATAGTTGAATTTAAATAATGTGCTTATTGAGATGGGTAAACAGGTTCTGTTAATTGAGGTTCTTTACATTAACTCTTTGAATTACATTGTTTTCGATCAGGCGTGACTGCGCCAGTCGGCATGCCATGCCGACGCGGAAAAACAGGTGAAATGCGAATGTGCAGACGTGTTGCAGGCGTTTTGAAAATATAGAAATCAGGGAGTGTTGTAAAGGATAAATGGTTCAAATAAGACTGGCTCATCAAATAAATGAGCCAGTCGGGAAAGAGAATTAAGCAGCAATATATTTATGAGGTGGATTATTTAGCAGTGCTAAAATAGAGTTAACCAAATGTGGGCGCGCCACCTCGGGCGTAATGTCCTTGACCCACTCACACATTTGCGCCATCTCCATCCCGGCATAACCGCAAGGGTTAATGCGCTGAAAAGGCGAAAGATCCATATTGATGTTTAATGCCAGACCGTGAAAAGAGCACCCTTTACGAATTCGCAGACCAAGGGAGCATATCTTTCTTTCACCGACATAGACGCCGGGAGCGTCCGCCCGCGGGTGCGCATCAATATCAAATTCAGCCAGCGTGTTAACCACTGTCTGTTCCAGCAGCGTCACCAGCTCGCGCACGCCGAGCTTTCTGCGTTTCAGGTTAAGCAGAACATACATCACCTGCTGGCCCGGCCCGTGATAGGTAATCTGTCCGCCACGATCGCTCTGGATAACCGGTATATCGCCAGGCATCAACAGATGCTCAGCTTTGCCTGCCTGGCCCTGGGTAAAGACGGGGGGATGCTCTACCAGCCATATCTCATCCGGCGTGTTCTCGTCGCGTGTGTCAGTAAATTCATGCATAGCCTGGGAGACAGGCTCATAGGGCTGCAGCCCAAGCTGGCGAACGAGAAGGGTGTCCTGATACAAAACGATCTCTCCGAACGAAGGAACAAACTGTAGCGGGGAGTATATCACAGAGGAGAAGCAGGTTACCCGGCGATGCGGGTAACCGAAAGGCGTTAAAGCACCATACGAACGATATCGATATTGCCGAGCTCTTCGTACAGGGTCTCGACTTGTTCAATATGCGTGGCCGTGATGGTGATCGACACAGAGTGGTAGTTACCTTTGCTGCTTGGTTTCACCGTCGGAGAGTAGTCTCCTGGCGCATGGCGCTGTACCACCTCAACCACCTGATCAACCAGCTCAGGCAACGCCTGTCCCATTACTTTGTAAGTAAAAGGAGTAGGGAATTCAAGCAGTTCATTAAGTTTGGTTTTCATGGGAGCTCCGGCAGTACGTCAAAAAAATAATAACTCCCACATCAGGTGGGAGTTATCAGGTTACATAGTATATGGGGACAGAAATCACACTTTCAAGTGTTCAATTCTTAACCAAACCAGTGATGGAACATCAATTTAATGTAATCAATGATTTTGCCGAAGAAATTGCCTTCAGGGATTTCATCCAGCACCACCAGTGGGCGCTGATCGATGGTTTTACCATCGAGCTGGAAGTTGATGGTGCCGACAACCTGGTTTTTCTTCAGCGGGGCGTGCAGCTCGCTGGCGTTCAGCACATAGCTGGCCTTCAGATCTTTCATGCGTCCACGAGGAATGGTCAGGTAGAGATCTTTATCTACACCCAGGGAGGCACGATCGTTATTACCGAACCAGACCGGCTCAGAAGCAAACTCTTTCCCCGCTTTCAGCGGGTTAACGGTTTCGAAGAAGCGGAAGCCCCAGGTCAGCAGCTTCTTGCTCTCAGTCTCGCGTCCTTTAAAGGTACGACCGCCCATCACGGCAGAGATAAGACGCATCTGGCCTTCCGTCGCCGAGGCGACCAGGTTGTAACCCGCTTTTTCAGTGTGGCCGGTTTTGATGCCGTCAACGTTCAGGCTGTTGTCCCACAGCAGGCCGTTACGGTTGGTCTGACGAATACCGTTAAAGGTGAACTCTTTCTCTTTGTAGATGGTGTATTCGTTCGGTACGTCACGGATCAGCGCCTGACCAATCAGCGCCATATCGCGCGCAGAGCTGTACTGACCTTCAGCATCCAGGCCGTGAACCGTCTGGAAGTGGCTGTTTTTCAGACCCAGCGCGCTCACGTAGCTGTTCATCAGGCCGACGAAGGCATCCTGGCTGCCAGCCGCAAAGTCTGCCATCGCCACGCAGGCATCGTTACCGGACTGCAGGTTGATGCCGCGGATCAGCTGAGAGACAGGCACCTGCATACCCGGTTTCAGGAACATCAAAGATGAGCCCTTAAATACCGGGTTGCCGGTAGCCCATGCATCGTTACCGATGGTGACCAGGTCGGTCTCTTTGAATTTACCTGCTTTCATGGCCTGACCGATGACATAGCTGGTCATCATTTTGGTCAGACTGGCCGGATCGCGTCGTGCATCAGCGTTCTGTTCAGCCAACACTTTGCCGGAGTTGTAGTCGATCAGGATGTAGGATTCCGCGTCGATCTGCGGAACGCCTGGGATCATGGTCTTGATATTCAGGTCATCGGCGTGAGCAACAGAGAGCGTGGCAGCGCAAAGCGCCGTAGTGAGCGCCATGCGCTGCATAAAACGAGCGGAGAAAGTGGTCTTCATGGTCAGAACAACGACATCCGTGATGGAATTAAAAAAAGTGCCTTACTATAGCAAATGCTATACAGGCAGGCATCCGACTTTCAGCATGAGAATGTGAATCATCATGACAAAAACTGACAATTCGGATACCGCCGATTATCATTTTGCAACAGCGATAAATGACTGTAACTGCGCTTCATTCTGCAGGCGCTGCTGCAACGCGGCGGCCTCAGATTTGCTGGCAAACGGGCCTAACTGGATACGCCAGACTGCACCATTTTGCTCAACACGACCCGGAACACCAAACTGCTGGCCGAGGCGCTGCTGATACTGCTGCGCACGTGCCCGATCGCTGACTGCGCCAACCTGCACGACATAGCCACCGGCCTGGGCAGGGGCGGAAACGGGGGCCGTAACCGGCGCCTGAGTCGGAGCGGAAACTGGCGCAGTGACCGGAGCTGTCTGGTTCACCGGCGCGGTGACGACCGGCTGCGGCGCTGGCGGTTCGCTGCCTTCCAGTACACCTGGCGCAAGCGTGGTGGGTGCGCCGAGGAAGCCGCTGCTGCTGACCGGTGCGCCCATGCTGTCTTCGCTTTTCAGCGTGTCGTTACTGATGGGGCGCACGTCACCCTGCGGCGCAGGTTCGGAAACGGACGACGCGCTACCCATACCGCCGCTCAGATCGGGACGCGCGGGCAGGGCATAAGTCTGTTTTGCCACGGTAGTACAGGCCATACCCGGGCCGGAGAGCGAACCGTCCTGGGCGACAATAATCGGGTCGATCCGCACTTTGGTATTGTTTGACGTGTTCAGGCGGTCTGCCGCGGCGCGCGAAAGCGAGATGACGCGATCGTTGCCGTAAGGGCCCCGGTCATTAATACGCACCACGATCATCCGGCCATTCGCCAGGTTGGTGATACGCGCATAGCTCGGGATCGGCAGGGTCGGATGCGCAGCCGTAAGCTGCATTGGATCAAACACTTCACCGGATGCGGTCAGGTTGCTTCCCGGCTCGGCATCATAAATAGCCGCCAGGCCTGCCTGACTGAAGCGGGAAAGATCCTGGACGATTTTGTAGCTCTTACCGTCTCGCTCGTAATCCTGGTTCGCGGTAGCGCTGAGCGGTTCAAAGCGCGGATCGGCTCCGCTGATCTCAACCACCGGACCATTACATACTGCCGGCTGCGGCGGTGCGACGGTCGCTTGCTGCTGACCATCGTCACTTGTACAGGCTGCCAGTAAACTCACTGCGATGCAGATCCCAGACCACTGCTTACGCATTGCGTGCCCCTTATACGCTTTTTGACAACATTTTTCTGTGTGTGTGGATCGACATGACGATCCCGAACCCGGCCATCAGAACGATCAGGGCCGAGCCTCCGTAACTCACCAGGGGAAGCGGTACGCCTACCACCGGCAGAATACCGCTCACCATACCAATATTTACGAAAACATAAACGAATAAAATCAACATCAAGCCACCGGCCATCACGCGGCCAAAGGTGGTTTGCGCCCGGGCGGCTATCCACAATCCACGCATGATCAACAGCAGGTAGAGCGCCAGCAGGATCAAAATCCCCACCAGACCTAACTCTTCGGCCAGTACCGCGAAAATAAAGTCGGTATGGCGTTCGGGCAGGAACTCAAGCTGCGACTGTGTTCCGTGCAGCCAGCCTTTACCGCGCAGGCCGCCAGAGCCGATTGCAATCTTCGACTGTATAATATGATAGCCTGCTCCCAGCGGGTCGCTCTCCGGATCCAGCAGCATCATCACACGCTGACGCTGGTAATCATGCATCAGGAAGAACCACAGAATCGGTACAAAGGCTGCGACCAGCACCACCGCAATGCCGATAAGCCGCCAGCTCAGGCCAGAGAGGAACAGTACGAACAGGCCGGAGAGGGCGATCAGGATTGAGGTGCCGAGGTCTGGCTGCGCCGCCACCAGCAGCGTCGGCAGGAAGATCAGCACCAGCGCGATAGCCGTATTTTTCAGCGACGGCGGACACACATCACGGTTGATAAAGCGCGCCACCATGAGGGGGACGGCGATTTTCGCAATCTCTGAGGGCTGAAAACGCACAATACCCAGGTCGAGCCAGCGCTGCGCGCCTTTCGAAATCGCCCCGAACGCATCGACCGCCACCAGCAGAATAATACAGAAGATGTAGAGATAGGGGGCCCAGCCTTCGTAGACGCGCGGCGGGATCTGCGCCATCACCACCATGATGATCAGACCCATGGTGATCTGGCCGATCTTGCGTTCGGTCATCCCGAGGTCCTGGCCGCTGGCGCTCCAGATGACCAGGGCGCTATAAACCAGCAGCGCCAGCAGGATCAGCAGCATGGCCGGGTCGATGTGGATCTTGTCCCACAGCGATTTTTTATTCGGATTATCCGTCACGATTATTGGTCCTCCGCGCCGGCGGCAGCCGGGCTCTCGCTCGGCAGGTCAGTGTTGTTGTCACCCAGCATAATGTGGTCAAGGATCTGGCGCATAATGGTGCCGACCGCCGGGCCGGCACCGCCGTTTTCCAGAATGATCGACACAGCAACCTGTGGGTTCTCATAAGGGGCAAACGCAATCATCAGCTTATGGTCACGCAGACGTTCAGCAATTTTGTGTGCGTTATAGGTTTCGTTCGCCTTCAGGCCGAAGACCTGCGCAGTACCGGATTTGGCAGCAATTTTGTACGGTGCGCCGGCAAAGTACTTATGGGCCGTACCGTTCGCGCGGTTAGCAACGCCGTACATCCCGTCTTTGGCAATTTCCCAGTAACCGGAGTGGATGTCTCCCACCGGCGGTTCATGGGGCTGCGCCCACGGCACTTTTTTGCCATCTTCGACGGTGCTCATTAGCAGGTGCGGCACTTTCACCACCCCGTCGTTGATAAGGATCATCAGCGCTTTGTTCATCTGGATCGGGGTCGCGGTCCAGTAGCCCTGGCCGATGCCTACCGGAATGGTGTCACCCTGATACCACGGCTTTTTAAAGCGTTTCAGCTTCCATTCTCGGGTTGGCATGTTACCGGAACGCTCTTCGGCCAGGTCGATACCGGTGTAATGGCCATAGCCAAATTTGCCCATCCATTCCGAGAGACGGTCGATGCCCATATCGTAGGCCACCTGGTAGAAGAAGGTGTCTGCCGACTCCTCCAGCGATTTGGTGACGTTCAGATGACCGTGCCCCCACTTTTTCCAGTCGCGGTAGCGTTTTTCAGAGCCCGGCAGCTGCCACCAGCCCGGGTCGAAGAGACCGGTGTTGCGGGTGATGACCCCGGCGCTCAGGGCCGAGACCGCCACGTACGGTTTCACCGTTGACGCAGGCGGATAGACCCCCTGGGTCGCGCGGTTGACCAGCGGCGTATTCGGGTCGTTGAGCAGGCCAGAATAGTCTTTGCTGGAGATGCCATCCACAAACAGGTTCGGGTCATAGCTCGGGGTTGAAACCAGCGACAGAATGCTGCCGGTGCGCGGATCGGTGACAATCACCGCCGCACGACTGCCTGCCAGCAGGGTTTCGATATACTGCTGGAGCTTAAGATCCAGGGTCAGATAGATGTCATGTCCGGCCTGCGGCGGCACCTCTTTCAACTGACGGATCACCCTTCCCCGGTTGTTAACCTCAACTTCTTCATAACCGGTCTGGCCGTGGAGAACGTCTTCGTAATAACGCTCAATACCCAGCTTGCCGATATCGTGCGTTGCCGCGTAGTTGGCGAGCTTGCCATCTTTATCCAGCCTGTCGACATCTTTATCGTTGATTTTCGAGACATAGCCGATAACGTGAGTTAGCGCAGAGCCGTACGGATAGAAGCGACGTTTGTAGCCTTTAACTTCCACGCCGGGGAAGCGGTACTGGTTCACGGCGAAGCGGGCAACCTGCACTTCGGTGAGGTTGGTTTTTACCGGGATCGAGGTAAAGCGGTGCGAGCGTGAGCGCTCTTTTTTGAAGGCGGCGATATCGTCATCAGTAAGATCGACCACATTGCGCAGCGCATCAAGCGTCTGCTGCACGTTATCGACCTTCTCCGGCATCATTTCAATCTGGTAGATGGTGCGGTTCAGCGCCAGCGGCGTACCGTTGCGGTCATAGATGATGCCGCGACTGGGGGCGATGGGAACAAGTTTGATGCGGTTTTCGTTGGAGCGGGTCTGGTAATCGGTAAAACGGACAATCTGCAGATTATAGAGGTTGGCGATCAGCACGCCAGTCAGCAGCAAAATCCCCAAAAAGGCGACCAGCGCCCGGCGCACAAACAGCGCGGACTCAGCCGTATAGTCGCGAAAAGAATTCTGTAGTTTCATCCGCTGCTTAATTTATCCAGGACTTAATCATTACTCACGGTGATAAGGGTGGTTGGTCGTGATGCTCCACGCGCGGTAGAGGCTTTCAGCAACCAGAACCCGAACCAGCGGGTGGGGGAGCGTCAGCGCGGAGAGAGACCAACTCTGTTCTGCTGCCGCTTTGCAGGCGGGGGATAACCCCTCCGGTCCGCCAATTAACAGGCTGACGTCGCGACCGTCCTGCTTCCAGCGTTCCAGCTCAACCGCCAGTTGCGGCGTATCCCAGGGTTTGCCCGGAATATCGAGAGTGACGATGCGGTTTTTACCGGCAGCAGCCAGCATCAGTTCACCCTCTTTATCGAGAATACGTTTGATATCCGCGTTTTTACCGCGCTTGCCAGCGGGGATCTCCACCAGCTCGAACGGCATGTCTTTTGGAAAACGACGCAGATATTCAGTAAACCCCGTTTGTACCCAGTCGGGCATTTTTGTACCGACGGCTACCAGTTGCAGCTTCACGCATTAACCCCAGAGTTTTTCCAGCTCATACAGGCGACGGCTCTCTTCCTGCATGACGTGGACAATCACATCGCCAAGGTCAACGACGACCCAGTCAGCGGTCGCTTCGCCTTCAACGCCGAGCGGCATCATGCCGGCAGCGCGAGACTCCTGAACCACATGATCGGCGATGGAGGCAACATGGCGCGTAGAAGTGCCGGTGCAGATAATCATGCAATCGGTGATGCTTGATTTGCCCTGAACGTCGATGGCAATGATGTCCTGACCTTTCAGATCATCAATTTTGTCGATAACAAAATCCTGGAGTGCTTTACCCTGCAAGTTTTCCCCCTGGGAGAGTGAGATTGAACAACTATAAATTCGTAGCCAGACAGTATACCTGAACTGGCTGCAGTGTCGGGACAAATGTCACCGGACGGGCATGAGAAGGCGGGTATCATCCCACCCTCAGCCGAAGATTGCATCGCCATTTTTGTAAAACAGTTTTTGTAAAACAGTGCTGGCGGGAAGTCTGGCAGCGGAGGATATCAGCCTGGTCGGGGGTGTCAATGGCGAGAGCGCGAATGGCGCGCTTTTTCTCCCGGGCGCCAGTCAGTTGCTGCTTTTCTGATACAACCCCTGCTGTTGAATATAACGCAACACCGGCATCGGTAACATCTCATCACAGGGGAGCCCCTGCTGCAGGCGCTGGCGGATAAGTGTGGCTGAGATATCAAACCAGGGCGTCTCCGCGAGGTAAATTTTGCCGGCAGGCTGGTTGTGCAGATCTTCAGATTGATAAGTGAGGTGCTGCTCCAGCCACAGCTGATGCCGCTCCTCTTTCATCGCCAGGGGATAGCCTGGCCGACGGCAGACGATTAAATGGCTGTTATCGAGGATTGTTTCGTACTGATACCAGCTCGGGAAATTGAGCAGCGAGTCCTGGCCGATAATAAAGGCCAGCGGTTTTTCCGGCCCCTGTTCGCGTCGCCACTCCTCTAGCGTCTGCGCCGTATAGGAGGGGCTGTTCCGGCGCAGCTCGCGCTCATCAAGAACAAACAGCGGTTTATCGGCGATCGCCAGCTCCAGCATCTGTTTGCGCTGGGCGGGGGTAGCCTCGGGCTGCGGGCGATGCGGCGGCACGTTGTTCGGCATAATAGTGACGCATTGCAGGCCAATCTGGTTGGCCAGGATCTCGACCGGTTTCAGATGCCCGTAATGTACCGGGTCAAAGGTGCCGCCATAGAGTGCCTGTAGAGAGTGCATCTCTTACCCTTCTATAAAAATGTCTGCCAGCGCCTTGTGGCACAGCAGCAGAGAAAGGCTTTCCAGCTCAGACCAGATCGACTGACCGTAATCCTGCTTCAGAGTCAGTTCGGTGCGTGTCAGAAGCTGAACGGCCTGGCGCAGCTGTTCCGGGCTCAGCCGGTTCAGGGCTTCGGTGGTCATGACGCGGCGGTTCTGCCAGACCCGGTGTTTATCAAACAGCGCGCGCAAAGGCGTATGCGCTGACTGGCGTTTAAGCGTCACCAGCAGCAGCAGTTCCCGCTGTAAGGTTCGCAGCAGAATCACCGGCTCGCTGCCTTCGAGACGCAGCTGCTGCAGAATATGCAGAGCGCGTTTGCTCTTAGCGGACAGCAGGGCATCGACCCAGTGAAAAGGGGTAAAGTGCGCCGCGTCGTTAACTGCCTGCTCAACGCGCGGTAAGGTCAGTTTGCCATCGGGCCAGAGCAGCGCCAGCCGCTCCAGAGCCTGGGCCAGCGCCAGCAGATTACCTTCGTAACAGTAACAAAGGAGCTGGTTGGCCGCGTCATCCAGCTGCAGATTGCGCTGCTTTGCCCGGGCCGCCACCCATTTTGGCAGATGCGCCTGCTCCGGTGTCTGGCAGGTCACCAGCACCGAATGGTTTGCCAGCGCCGTAAACCAGGCGGCATTTTCCTGCGCTTTGGTCAGTTTATTGCCGCGAACGATCAGCAGCAGATCGCTGTGCAGCAGGCTAACCAGCGTGGCAAGCTGTTCGTTGATCGCCGCGTTAGGGCCGTTTTCCGGGAGCTGGATAAGCAGCGTTTGCCGGGCAGCAAACAGGCTCATGGCCTGACAAAGGGAGAAAATCTCCTGCCAGTCGGTGCTGTTATCCAGGGTGAAACTGTGGTGCTCCTCAAAGCCCTGAGTGGCCGCAACCTGACGCACGGCGTCCTGGCTTTCCTGGAGCAGCAGCGGATCGTTTCCGAGAAACAGATACGCCGCGCGCAGCCCTTCATTGAGCTGCGCGCGGAGTTGTTCAGGGTACAACCTGAGCATTACTGACCCAGCGTCGTGGAGACGCGCGAGGAGGATGCCGTTGGCTGAGCAGCAGGCTGAGCTTTCAGGTCATTCTCTTTTTCAGCAGTCTGGACGCTCGGCAGCTTACGGATCAGCTGTTCCGCCGCCTTGTCGTACATTTCGTTGATGATAATGGTCTGCTCAGCGTCTTTCGCCAGTGCCGTCTGCGGGTTATCGAAGAACGAACGGTAGACCTTGGTGCTGATAGGGTAAATGTCACTACCCGGGATCAGTACCGCAGCGTGCACTTCCATCACCATCTGATATTCCGCAGTACGACCATCCTGGAAGATGGAGGCGGTATCCTGGCTCAGGGTAGAGTTCAGGATGCGGAACGATGGGATGTCCTGGCGCAGCGTACCTTTTTCGATCAGTTCAACGCCGTTAAGACGCAGCTGGTTACGAATGGCACGGCTAAGCGGACCATTTGGATCGCCCGAATCGAAAATCATCGTTTTCATCTGCTCCGGCACCTGTGTGGTGTTACGCAGATGCCAGCCACATCCGGCGGTGACCAGCACCGCTAGCGATAACAGTAATGTTGCCAGTTGTCGCACGCTTCCTCCCGCGCTTAGCCAACGACCAGGTTCAGCAGTTTACCAGGCACGTAGATCACTTTACGTACGGTAACGCCATCAAGATACTTCGCCACCAGAGTTTCCTGGCCAGCACGCTCGCGGACCTGCTCTTCGGTTGCATCAACCGGAACAGTAATCTTACCGCGAACTTTACCGTTGACCTGCACGACGACCAGCGTGGTGTTTTCCACCATTGCGGATTCATCAGCCACCGGCCACGGGGCATTGTCGATATCGCCTTCGCCGTTCAGCTCCTGCCACAGGGTGAAGCTGACGTGCGGGGTGAACGGGTTCAACATACGTACCACTGCCAGCAGCGCTTCACGCATGATGGCGCGATCCTGCTCGCCCTCCTGCGGGGCTTTCGCCAGCTTGTTCATCAATTCCATAATAGCCGCAATTGCGGTATTGAAGGTCTGACGGCGACCAATATCATCGGTCACTTTGGCAATCGTTTTATGCACATCGCGACGCAGCGCCTGCTGATCTTCCGTCAGCGCCGCGGTATTCAGTGCCGGTGCGTCACCCTGAGCGGTGTGCTCGTAAACCAGTTTCCAGACACGTTTCAGGAAGCGGTTAGCCCCTTCCACGCCGGACTCCTGCCATTCCAGAGTCATATCCGCCGGCGAGGCGAACATCATGAACAGGCGCACGGTATCGGCACCGTAGCGCTCAACCATCACCTGCGGGTCAATGCCGTTGTTTTTGGACTTCGACATTTTGCTCATGCCGGTATAAACCAGCTCGTGGCCCGCGGCATCTTTCGCCTTCACGATACGGCCTTTTTCGTCGCGCTCAACGATGGCATCAACCGGGGAGACCCAGTTACGCTCGCCGTTTGCGCCCACGTAGTAGAAGGCGTCGGCCAGCACCATGCCCTGACACAGCAGCTGTTTGGCTGGCTCGTCAGAGTTCACCAGGCCCGCGTCGCGCATCAGCTTGTGGAAGAAGCGGAAGTAGAGCAGGTGCATGATGGCGTGTTCGATACCGCCAATGTAGATATCTACCGGCAGCCAGTAGTTTGCGGCTTTGGAATCCAGCATCCCTTCCTGATGCTGCGGGCAGGTGTAACGCGCATAGTACCAGGAGGACTCCATAAAGGTGTCGAAGGTGTCGGTTTCACGCAGCGCAGGCATACCGTTTACGGTAGTCTTCGCCCACTCAGGGTCGGCTTTGATTGGGCTGGTGATGCCGTCCATGACCACATCTTCCGGCAGGATCACCGGGAGTTGATCTTCTGGCGTTGGCATAACGGTGCCATCTTCCAGGGTGACCATTGGAATTGGCGCGCCCCAGTAACGCTGACGGGAAACGCCCCAGTCGCGCAGACGGTAGTTAACTTTACGCTCGCCGACGCCCAGCGCGGCCAGTTTGTCAGCAATGGCGTTAAAGCCCTCTTCAAAGCTCAGGCCGCTAAATTCACCGGAGTTAAACAGGGTGCCTTTTTCGGTCAATGCCTGTTCAGACAGGTCAGGCTCGCTGCCATCTGCTGCCAGGATAACCGGCTTGATCGCCAGGTTGTATTTGGTGGCAAACTCATAGTCGCGCTGATCGTGACCCGGAACCGCCATGACAGCGCCCGTACCGTATTCCATCAGCACGAAGTTGGCGACCCAGACCGGGATTGCTTCGCCGGTCAGCGGGTGTTTGGCGTAGAAACCGGTGGCAATGCCTTTTTTCTCCATCGTCGCCATGTCGGCTTCGGCCACTTTGGTGTTGCGGCATTCGTCGATGAAGGTCGCCAGTTCCGGATTGTTCTCTGCCGCTTTCTGCGCCAGCGGGTGACCTGCGGCCACGGCCAGGTAGGTCGCACCCATGAAGGTGTCCGGACGGGTGGTGTAGACGGTCAGCGGCCGATCGTAGTTTTCAACGTTGAAGGTGATCTCTACCCCTTCAGAGCGGCCGATCCAGTTACGCTGCATGGTCTTCACGGTATCTGGCCAGTGGTCCAGGTTATCCAGATCGTTCAGCAGTTCGTCGGCGTAAGCGGTGATTTTGATAAACCACTGCGGGATCTCTTTGCGCTCAACTTTGGTGTCGCAGCGCCAGCAGCAGCCGTCGATAACCTGTTCGTTCGCCAGAACGGTCTGATCGTTCGGGCACCAGTTAACGGCGGAGGTTTTTTTGTAGACCAGCCCTTTTTTGTAGAGCTCGGTGAAGAACTTCTGCTCCCAGCGGTAATATTCCGGGGTGCAGGTCGCCAGCTCGCGGCTCCAGTCATAGCCAAAGCCCAGCATCTTGAGCTGGTTTTTCATGTAGGCGATGTTGTCGTAGGTCCATGGCGCTGGCGCAGTGTTGTTTTTTACCGCGGCACCTTCTGCAGGCAGACCAAACGCATCCCAGCCGATTGGCTGCAGGACGTTTTTACCCAGCATACGCTGATAACGGGCGATCACATCACCGATGGTGTAGTTACGCACGTGGCCCATGTGTAGTCGGCCAGAAGGATAGGGAAGCATCGACAGGCAGTAATACTTCTCTTTGCTCTCGTCTTCGGTGACTTCAAAAGTGCGCTTCTCGTCCCAGTGTTGCTGGACTTTCGATTCTATCTCTTCCGGGCGGTATTGCTCTTGCATGGCAGCCAGTGGTCCTGTGTTCAATACAGCTACAAACGTAGCCAATGGATGTGGTAATTCAGATCCGCATAGCATAGCCCAAACGCCCGCGTCAAAACAGCCTTTACCACTAAAAGCGCCTTGCAGGAATTTACGTAGAGTGTGGATGACCTGACAAAGCGGGGCGCAAATAAGGTCTATCATTAGAGAGGTTTACTTACCCGGGAGGCAAAATGATGAACAAGGTTGCTCAATTTTACCGTGAACTGGTCGCCACATTGACAGAACGTCTGCGGAATGGTGAGCGTGATATTGATGCGCTCGTCGAGCATGCACGCGTTAAGGTGATGCAGACGGGTGAGTTAACGCGCACCGAAGTGGAAGAGGTGACCCGCGCGGTTCGCCGCGATCTGGAAGAGTTCGCCCGTAGCTATGGCGAGAGTCAGGACGAGGCCACCGACAGCGTATTTATGCGGGTGATCAAAGAGAGCCTCTGGCAGGAGCTGGCGGACATTACCGATAAAACCCAGCTGGAGTGGCGTGAGGTCTTTCAGGATCTGAACCACCACGGGGTGTATCACAGCGGTGAGGTTGTCGGGCTGGGGAATCTGGTATGCGAGAACTGCCATTTCCACATGGCGATTTATACGCCGGAGATGCTGCCGGTCTGTCCTAAATGCGGCCACGATCAGTTCCAGCGTCGGCCATTTGAACCCTGAGGTAAACGCAACGATGCGCGAGGCGCGCATCGTTGCGTTTTGGCACTTATTGCGCGCGCTTGATCTCAACAGAGTTAAAGTGTTGCAGGCCGCCCATTTCACTGGTGCTGTTATGCGATGAAGTCAGCACCAGTCTGGATGCGGACAGGGTGCCTTTATCACAGGTTTGCAGTTTAAATAAACCGCAGCGATAGCCGCCATTCTCAACTTTATTTGCCGTGATATTGAGCGTATCGTCGGCGCTAATCGTGCCGCGGTTGGTAAACCGGGCGTTTTTCGTGTTTAAGGTCATGTTTTTTAACGCGCGAATGGACCCCTCATTCCATAATTCCTGCCCCGAGTTGAGTGTGATGTCGTTGGCGTAAAGGGTGCCCGCGTTCTTGAGGGTCTGATTATTTATTTCAATTGACGGGGCGGTGATATCGCCAAGGTTGGTGAGGTTGTTAACGTTAGCCGTGAACTTCTTCCATACCTCAGTATTGGCTGTCGCCGTCTGCCCGAACATGCCATTGGTCTGCACAATGAGATCGCCCTGTGAAACCAACTGGCCTTCGTTGATGATTGAGCCATTGCTGATGGCGTTATGTTCCTGATTAGCTGACTGAATGATCACATTATCATAACCGTACAGGTTGCCGGTAATCTGCATCGCGCTGCCAGAGAAATTCACGCGTACATTTTGGCCGCTAATGGATCCGCCGTTAAGAACGTTATTCAGGACGTTAACGTTAGTATTACCGTTGGAAGTGAGAGTAGAACCATAGCGGGTAATGAGGTCGCCGTAGGTCGTTAACTCCAGCCCTTCCTGGCCTTTGATGTTACCCTTATTCTCCACGCTTCCATAGTTGGACAATATCAACTGTTTGGTCGAGGTGATATTGCCCTCGTTAATCAGATGATTCATCCCGCGAATCAGCGTATTGTTTTTGGTGCTAATGTTCCCCGTATTATACAGAACGCCAGCTGAAACCACCTGAGTGGCAAAGCCATTGCTGTTGATAGCGCCTTCGTTCACCAGCGCGCCGTTGCTGGCCATTGCCAGGCTGGTATTCGCAACGATAGTGCCCTTGTTACGCACGCCAAAACCCAGGTTATTACCCATCATGGTAATGGAGTTGGCGCGGACCCCGCCGAAGTTAGCGATATCAATGCTGTAGACCGGATTATTTAGCTCTTCTTCGGTTGCCTGTTTCTTATGGGAGGTCACCACATCGGTTTTCCCATCCATGGTGAAACTACCCGCGCTCAGATAGGCGTTGCTGGCTTCCAGGGTGCCGGTGAGCTTAATGGCGTCCGCCAGCAGCATGACGTAACTGTTTTCGGCGTTCATGCCGTTGCCGTTGATAGTGATGTTGCCTTTCGTCACGTCATAGCTGCCAATGGCGCCACTTTCAGCCAGATTCACTTTACCGGTGGTCAGAATGGCTTTATTAGTGTTAATGAAGCTACAGCCTGAACAGGTAATACCGTTCGGGTTAGCGACAATGACATCGGCTTTTTGGCCCGACACTTCCATAAAACCAGCGAGGAGACTGGCTTTGTTCGAGGCCACTTCATTGAGGATCACCGATGCCGCAGCGCCATCCAGGTTACTGTTTTTTGCGATGTCGCCATATTTGCTGTGCGTAGCATCTGCCAGGTTGTTATTGAAGATAACGCCTTTGCTGTCGACGTTAAATTCATTATAAATATTATGAGACACACCCGCCTTGTTGGGCTTTTCAATATCGATGACTTTAGGCCCATTCCCCAATTTATAGGTGTTTGGCTCAGCCATGACCACGGATGAACTCAGCGCGGCGGCAAGCGCTACGTAGATGATTTTCATTTTGAACATATTATTTATTCCTTTAAATAGAAGTACTCTGTAGAATTAACGCGAGATTGCTGTATATGTGGCGATTAAAACCTCCATTTTAATGACATACCTAAATTCAGTGCGTCGCTATGGAAATTATCCGGCTTGACCAGTGGGGTCGCGACGAAGAGATCGTATTGCGTCAGATATTTTTCACCCCGGAGCCCGATTACCGCGCCTGATAATACTTTTCCATTATAATAATTCGGGCTGCCAATCATTCGGCCAATATCTAAACCCAGGTAAAGCTGCTGGTTCGGGTCGGGAAGATCCCAGATGAAGTCGTTACGCCAGTACCATCCCTGATGGCCGGAAAGGGTGTTTTCACCGTCGAAACCGCGTACCGTCCAGCGGTTGCCGATATTGAACTGATTGTCGGAAGAGAGGATATCCGGTGAAAATTGCGCGCGAATCTGCGGGGCATAGCTAAATTTATCCCCTGTCAGATCGAATTTCAGTAATGCCTGGATCTCGGCATGGAGTACGCGTGAGAACTTGCTGTAAAGGTTAGCTTTCTCCTCGGGGGTCGGCGTGGAGCGTAGCCACGCCAGGCTGCGCTGAATGCCCAGGCTGGCATCGACCACTTTGCGGTCGAAATAACGCTGATGACGCAGGGTCATTTCCCATCCCGGATTCTGTTTGCGCATGACCTCGATTTCGGTGCCGCCTAAAAAGTAGCTCGACCGGCTTTTAAATATCCGGCCCTCAAGGGTCGTTTTCTGCTGGCGTGTGTGGGAAAGCAGACGAGAGAGCGTGGCGCTGTAATAGCGATTTTTCGAGATGTACTCGCTTGTAGTCCAGTATCCTTTGAAAAGCTGGCGATATTCGCTGTATGCGCCGTAGAGCGCTAACGCCCAGTAGCCAAAGGGGACGGAATAGTAAAGGCTGCCGTTGTGGTTGCCATCTTTGCGCTGGTTGAATTCAACATCACCGCCAGCCGAGAGATAGAAAATGTCGTTCAGACGGGTGATGTCATACAGATAGAGGGCCGCGCCGCCCAGATAGCGGCCGCTGGCGCGGCTGCCTGAGTCGTCCAGCCATGCACCTGCCTGCCACTTTTTACCCAGTTGACGGGTTAATGAAATGTCGGTTTCCGCGTGGTGCTCCCCCGGTATAAGCTGCATATGGGCTGAGGAACCTGGAAGGCGTTGCAGGTTGGCCATGCCTTGCTCCAGATCGGATAAGCGCAGGGTATCGCCGGAAGAGAAAGGCAACGTGTTCCAGAGTGCCGTCGTCGCTTTTGTCCTGGGCTGAAAAGCAATTTTCCCGATTGTCCCGTAGGTCAGAATCAGGTGCAGGACACCCCCTTCCAGGGATTGCTGCGGTACGTTGATTAACGAGGTGATATATCCCTTTACCAACAACTCGTTCTGCATGGTATTAGAGAGCAGGCGGATGCCTTTAATACCGAGGCATTTATTCACCCCCTGCCTGGTGATTTTACCCAGCAGCCTGCTGGTTAATTTTTCATCGTCAGATTCAATAATGATTTTATTTATATTTTTGCAGATTGCTTCGTTTGGAAAATTGATAATCCCCGGGCGACTATTTTCACGCGTGGAGGAATGTTCCTGTTCCTGCGGCGTCAGCGCGGAATAACGGGCTTTATCCTGCTCAATTTGGTTAGCGGTGCCGCTTGAAACACTGGCTTCAGCGAGCGGGCAGACTGCGAGTAAAATTAACAGGCTGGAAAGCAGCCTGTTTTTATTAATTAGCATGAAGCAACATCCATTTTGTTTCATTTAATCTATTGAGGCGCCGCCCATAAGTATAAGAATCATTCTCAGACTTGACCTGCGGCGTGTATAGTTTCAGTGCCGATTGCCACGAAAGCAAATTATGTATATTTTTAGCAAAGCTAATCCCCTCTGTTTTATTTTAAATAAGCAGGGCGGGGATTTTTTCTGAAAAGGCCTGGATAATATCCGGGTTTTGTCTTTTCTACCACTCTCAGCTATCTCAAGAAAGCATGAATTCATTATTTACAGCTTTGCTTTTATATATTTTACGGAGAGTTATTTGCAGAATAAATGGATCAAGCGCCCGTCCGCTGTCGGGCGCCAGTGAGTTAGTGCGAATAAAATGCCAGTCTGTCTGCCAGTAAATCAACAAACGCCTGGCGATCGATATCCAGCATAATGTCGGTGTTGGGCGTATTGCCGCTGAGGAAGTAATAATCGACCACGGTCATACCCTGGGTATATTTGCCCTGCGTTTCAACCCCAACCCAGCGTTTAGCGGTACTGAAGATCTCTGGTTTTAACAGCCAGGCGATAGTGCAGGGATCGTGCAGCGGTGCCCCCTGGAAACCCCATTTCTCGGTTTTATGGTACTCCATAAAGAAGTCGAGCAGCTCCGCCACGGTGGTTGCCACCGGGTTGCCGATCCGGCGAAAACGTTCGATATCCTCCGCCATAATTTGCGCCTGATGCGTCACATCCAGCCCGGCCATGACCACCGGAATGCCGGACTGAAAGACGATCTCGGCCGCCTCGGGGTCAACAAAGATGTTGAATTCCGCCGCAGGCGTCCAGTTACCCAGCCCCATCGCACCACCCATGATCACAATCCGGGCGATTTTCGCATGCAGTTCAGGGTGGCCATTCAGCAGCAGGGCGACGTTGGTTTGCGGACCGGTAGAGACCAGCGTCACCGGTTCTGTGCTTTCGCGCAGTACGTTTGCCATCAGCTCCACTGCCGTACAATCCTGCGGCACAAAATCTGGCTCGGGCAGGGCAGGGCCGTCAAGCCCACTTTCCCCGTGTACATTGTCGGCAATGATCAGATCGCGCATCAGGGGCTTAATCGCGCCGCCTGCCACCGGAATATCGCCGCGTTTCAGCAGGGTCAGCATGCGCAGCACATTGCGCAGGGTTTTGTCAGGGGTCTGGTTACCGGCAGAAGAGGTTACAGCCTTGAGCTCAAGCTCGGGTGAGGCGAGGGCAAGGACGAGTGCTATCGCGTCATCATGACCCGGATCGCAATCGAGGATAATGGGCAGTGCCATAGAAATCTCCATTTCTCAGTGTTGTTTGGCGACAAGGCTAACGCTGAAGGCAGAGGCAGACGAGATAAAGAGATAAAAAGCGTGAAGCGGTGCGCAATCTGAGCGATTGCGCACCGGGGAGATTAATGCAGGATCTTGGCGAGGAAGTCTTTAGCGCGTTCAGACTGCGGGTTATTAAAGAACTCCTCTTTCGCGGAGTCCTCGACGATTTTCCCCTCATCCATAAAGATCACGCGGTTTGCGACTTTACGCGCAAAGCCCATTTCGTGCGTGACCACCATCATGGTCATTCCTTCCTGCGCCAGTTGCACCATAACATCCAGCACTTCATTGATCATCTCCGGATCAAGGGCGGAGGTCGGCTCATCAAAGAGCATCGCGACGGGATCCATACAGAGCGCACGGGCAATCGCCACGCGCTGCTGCTGGCCGCCGGACAGCTGCGCCGGGAATTTATCGGCATGGGCGGAGAGGCCCACGCGCTCCAGCAGTTTCAGCCCTTTCTCACGTGCGGCCGCCTTATCGCGCTTGAGGACTTTGACCTGCGCCAGGGTCAGGTTCTCAATGATCGACAGATGCGGGAAGAGTTCAAAGTGCTGGAACACCATCCCGACGTTGGAACGCAGCTTCGCCAGATTGGTCTTCTTGTCATTCACCCTGGTGCCGTTGACGATGATCTCGCCCTGCTGCACCGGCTCAAGACCGTTCACGGTTTTAATCAGCGTGGATTTACCCGAGCCGGATGGCCCGCACACCACTACCACTTCGCCCTTTTTCACTTCCGTGGAGCAGTCGGTCAGCACCTGAAAGTGCCCATACCATTTAGAAACATTTTTCAGGGAAATCATTACACTGTCCTTTTCTTCAGCCAGCTGACCAACAGCGACGCGCTTAAACTAATTGCAAAATAGACCGCACCTGCGAACAGGATCATCTCAACCTGGGTACCATCGCGCTCGCCGATGGTAGAGGCGGTACGGAAGAAGTCTGCCAGGCTCAATACATAAACCAGCGAGGTATCCTGGAACAGCACGATACCCTGGGTGAGCAGCAGCGGAACCATGGCGCGGAACGCCTGCGGCAGAATGATGAGCTTCATCGACTGCCAGTGGGTCATGCCTAACGCCAGCGCAGCGCTGGACTGCCCGCGGGAGATACTCTGGATCCCGGCACGAATAATTTCTGAATAGTAGGCCGCCTCAAACATGGAGAAGGCCACCATTGCCGAGATTAAACGGATATCGGATTTCGGCGACAGGCCTAAAACGTTCTGCAGGAATCCAGGAACGATCAGATAGAACCACAGCAGCACCATCACCAGCGGGATAGAACGGAAAACGTTCACGTAAGCGGTCGCAAACCAGGCCACAGGCTTAAAGCTCGACAGACGCATTACCGCCAGCAGGGTACCCCAGACAATCCCGACAATCACCGCCGTCAGGGTGATCTTCAGCGTGATGATCAGGCCATCGATCAGGTAGGGCATGGAGGGAACAATAGAGCTCCAGTCAAATTCGTACATTATTTGCCCCCCAGGTTGCCCGGCAGGCGAACTTTACGTTCAACCAGGTTCATCACCAGCATAATGACAGCATTAATCAATACATAGGCCAGGGTAATGGCGGTGAAGGATTCCCACGCATGGGCGGAATAATCCAGCAGTTTGCCCGCCTGCGCGGCCATATCCACCAGACCGATGGTCGAGGCGATGGCCGAGTTTTTCACCAGGTTCATCATCTCCGACGTCATCGGCGGTACAATCACGCGGTAGGCGTTGGGCAGCAGCACATAGCGGTAAGCCTGCGGCAGGGTAAGACCCATCGCCAGCGCCGCATTTTTTTGTCCACGTGGCAGAGACTGGATAGCCGCACGCACCTGCTCGCAGACGCGGGCGGCGGTGAACAGACCCAGACAGAGCATCGAGGAGACAAAGAACTGCACGTTTGGATCCAGTTCCGATTTGAACCACATGCCGATATCTTCCGGCAGCAGTTCCGGGATGACCAGATACCAGGTAAAGAACTGCACGATTAACGGAACGTTACGGAACAGTTCGACGTAGCAGGTGCCAATGGAAGAGAGAAAACGGTTAGGCACGGTACGCAAAATACCGAACAACGAGCCGACAAGAAACGCAATAATCCAGGCGGTGATCGACAGCGCGACCGTGACCTGAAAACCGCTCCACAGCCAGCCAAGATAGGTGGTGTTGCCGAACGGGGCTTGCTGCAGGAAAATGCCCCAGTTCCAGTCAATTGACATAGTAAACTCCAGAAAAAAAAGGGTAGCAGCGCTACCCTCGAAGATTGGTGAGAAGCTTTAATATTCGCGCTGAATGGGGAACGACCACTCAGCGTTTAGTCTGTCCGCGCTTCCCGACAATCGAGAGGGCAGGAGAACCCGCCCCTTAGTGGTTCTAATTAGTTAAGTGCCTTGTCATTCGGTTCTTTAAACAGTGCTTTCATATCGTCAGACAGTTCAAAGTTCATGTTGAGATTTTTTGGTGGGATTGGGTTTTTAAACCACTTATCGAACCATTTCTCTGCTTCACCGGAGGTCTGAACCTGAGCGATGGTGTCGTCGACGAGTTTCTTAAACTCCGCGTCGTCTTTACGCATCATGCAGCCGTAGGCCTCTTTTGATTGCGCCGTGCCAACGATTTCCCAGTTATCCGGTTTTTTCGCTTTAGCACGCTCACCCGCCAGCAGAGCATCGTCCATCATAAACGCGACGGCGCGGCCGCTTTCCAGAGTACGGAAAGAGTCACCGTGGTCTTTGGCGCTGATGATACGCATGTCCATTTTCTTCTCTTCATTCAGCTTGTGCAGCAGAACTTCAGAGGTCGTCCCGGAGGTCACAACCACCGCTTTGCCTTTCAGATCGGCGAAGTCTTTAACATCGCCGCCTTTTTTGGTCAGCAGACGGGTACCCACCACGAAGATGGTGTCGGAGAAGGCAGCCTGTTTCTGACGCTCAAGGTTGTTGGTGGTGGAGCCACACTCAAAATCAAAGGTGCCGTTTTGCAGCAGTGGAATACGGTTTTGTGAAGTGATTGGGATCAGCTTCACTTCCAGATCCGGTTTGTTGAGCTTTTTCTTCACCGCGTCGACGATCGCGTTGGAGTAAGCCTGTGAGTAGCCCACGACTTTTTGCGTGTTGTCGTAGTATGAGAACGGAACAGACGATTCACGGTGACCGACCACAATCACGCCGTTTTTCGCGATTTTTTCCAGGGTGCTGCCTGCTGCCGGAGCAGCATCTTCGGCGTGAACGACGCCTGCGGACAATCCCATCACCAGCATTGCTGTGGCCAGTTTACGTAATTGCATATCCAACTCCTTTATTATCAGCGCCAGAGACGCATTGATATTCGGTGTGATGTTGTTATAGCTCGCGCGATACGAGTGCAGTGTTATACCTGTTTGTTAACATTTAGTTTGGCTTAATGTAAAGATTTTGCTGCGTTATTGTTTATTTTTGCGAAGCGCGCCGCACCATTCAGAGGCATAAATCTTTCGTTGCACCGTTTCGGTGCTACCGATGAGCTACCCTGGTGCGACCGGGTTGCACAGTAAGCCAAATCGCGTTTACGTAATTAGGTAAAGCAATAACCGTGCCAGAGTTGCGGCGTAGGCCCGGCAAGCGTAGCGCCGCCGGGCAAAGAAGAGGAGGAGAAGGGGACTACTTACGACGCTGACGCAGGCTCATCAGCACGGCGCCAAAACCGAACAGCGCGGTGAGGATCCACAGGGGCCAGTTGCCGGTGCGGGCGTAAGGCGTCAGCCCGGTCGTCGGCGTGACTTTTGTGGTCAGCACGTCGCGGGTGAACTGCGGCAGCATGGCCTGAATTTCACCCTGCGGACCAATCACGGCGGTAATGCCGTTATTGGTGCTACGCAGCAGAGGGCGCGCCAGCTCCAGGGAGCGCATCCGCGCCATCTGGAAATGTTGCCACGGGCCGATCGACTTACCGAACCAGGCATCGTTGGAGATGGTCAGCAGATAGTCGGTGTTCGGGCGGAAATTATCCCGCACCTGCTCACCGAGGATGATCTCGTAGCAAATGGCGGCGGTCAGTAAAAAGCCATGGGCGCTCAGCTGAGGCTGAACGTAGGCGCCCCGGCTAAAGGAGGACATCGGCAGATCGAAGAACGGCGCCAGCGGGCGAAGAATCGACTCCAGCGGCACAAACTCACCAAACGGCACCAGGTGATTCTTGTTGTAGCGGTTCGCCGACTCGTAGCTGTACGGATTGTCTTTTCCCAGCGTGATAATGGTGTTGTAAGTGTCGTAACGGTTCTGCTTGTTCAGCCGCGCGTCAACGATACCGGTGATCAGCGTGGAGTTTCGCGCCCGCAGCAGATCGTCCATCATGGTCAGAAAACGCTGCTGGTTGATCTCCAGATCCGGAATTGCCGACTCAGGCCAGATAATCAGCTGGGATTTGCCCATCTCTTTCTGGGTGGCATCCAGATAAATTTTCAGGGTGTTGATCAACTGACCTTCATCCCATTTCAGCGACTGGGGAATATTACCCTGCACCATCGACACCTGGGTGGCGCGTTCCGGCTCAAGGGTAAACCACTGGATATAACGCAGCGGGAAAGGCAGGGCAAAAAGCACCACAGCCATGACCAGCGCTCGCCCGTTGCGCTGCACCAGCGCCAGCACCAGCAGGCCGCTTACCACCATCAGCAGGAAGTTGATCGCCTCGACGCCCATCACCGGCGCCAGGCCCTTTAGCGGGCCATCTATCTGGCTGTAGCCGAACTGCAGCCACGGAAAGCCGGTCAGCACCCAGCCGCGCAGGAACTCGGTAATTTGCCAGACCACCGGGGCGGCAATCGCCACCCGCAGCCAGCTGGTTTTTGGCCACAGGCGGGAGAGGATCCCGGCAAACAGACCCGTGTAGAGCGAGAGGTACGCCGCCAGCAGCACCACGAGGAAAACATTCACCGGGCCTGGCATGCCGCCAAACTGGGCAATACTGACGTAAACCCAGTTAATACCGGAGCCAAACAGGCCCAGCCCCCAGAAATAGCCAATCGCCGCCGCCTGAACAGGGCGTCGGTTAAGGGTCAGCCCCTGGAGCCCCATCAGGGAGAGGAGGGCCGCTGGCCAGAAGTCATAAGGGGAAAAAGCCAGCGTACCGCTGGCTCCGAGGATCAGCGCCAGCAGCAGACGCGTGCGCTGGCGTTCAAGCAAGGGGGCAAATGCCATTTAAATCAATCATCCAGTGTGGGTTGCGGAGCATTGTCCGGCATTCTGACATGAACCTGAATAATACGTCGACTGTCGGCCATCGCCACCTTGAACTGATAGCCGTCAATTTCCACGGTTTCGCCACGCGCCGGCAGGTGACCAAACGCCTGCATCACCAGCCCGCCGATGGTATCTACCTCTTCGTCGCTGAAATGCGTGCCGAAGGTGTCATTGAAATCTTCGATTGGGGCGAGCGCACGCACGGTCCAGGTGTGGCGGCTCAACTGACGGAAGTCGATATCCTCTTCTTCGTCATATTCATCTTCAATTTCGCCAACAATCAGCTCAAGAATATCTTCGATGGTGACCAGGCCCGAAACACCGCCAAATTCATCGATAACAATCGCCATGTGGTAGCGCTGAGAGCGGAACTCTTTCAGCATGCGATCGACCCGCTTACTTTCCGGGACCACTACCGCCTGACGTAACACTTTTTCCATGCTGAAGGCTTCGGCATCGCTGCGCATAAACGGCAGCAGATCCTTGGCCATCAAAATTCCTTCAATGTGGTCTTTGTCTTCGCTGATCACCGGGAAACGAGAGTGAGCGGATTCGATAATGACATCGAGGCACTCATCCAGGGTCTGGTTGCGTTTCAGGGTAATCATCTGCGAACGGGGGATCATGATATCGCGAACGCGCTGGTCGGCGATGTCCATTACCCCTTCAAGCATCTCGCGCGTATCTTCATCGATAAGCTCGTTCTGCCCGGAGTCACGGATAAGCTCCAGAAGGTCATCACGGTTTTTAGGTTCACCGTGGAACAGCTGGCTCAGAAGGAGGGAGAAAAATCCTTTTTTGCTGTTTGGTGTGTCGCTACTGTGTGAATTGTCGTCGCTCATGGCGTTTGTTAAGGGTTCTCATGTTGGTCTGTTGACTGCCGTCGCGGACTTTTGTCATACGCAACGGCACATTATGCCAGTAAGGCGCAAACGCACCCTACAGACTACTCTTTCTCGGCAATGTACGGATCCTCATAGCCCAGAGCAAGCATTATCTCTGTCTCAAGGGATTCCATCTCTTCCGCTTCGTCATCTTCAATGTGGTCGTAGCCCAGCAGATGCAGGCTGCCGTGCACCACCATGTGCGCCCAGTGGGCCTCGAGGGGCTTCTGCTGCTCCTTCGCTTCCTGCTCAACCACCTGGCGGCAGATGATCAGATCGCCAAGCAGCGGCATTTCGATACCCGGTGGGGCTTCGAACGGGAAAGAGAGCACATTGGTCGGCTTATCTTTCCCGCGGTAGGTCAGGTTCAGGTCGTGGCTTTCTGCTTCATCCACCAGGCGAATCGTGACTTCTGACTCCTCCTGAAACTGCGGGATGACGGCATTCAGCCACGCCTGGAACTGGCTCTCTTCCGGCAGGCCGGCGTTATCTTCACAGGCCAGCTGTAAATCGAGGATCACCTGACTCATTTCTGCTCTTGCTCCTGGGCTTCGCGTTTACGTTCCGCGGCCTGTTCTGCTTTACGTTTTTGATCTGCGGCTTCCCACGCTTCATACGCCGTGACGATGCGGGCAACTACCGGGTGGCGCACCACGTCTTCACTGTGGAAGAAGTTGAAGCTGATTTCGTCCACTTCGGACAGGACTTCAATAGCGTGACGCAGACCCGACTTGGTGCTGCGTGGCAGGTCAACCTGGGTGATATCGCCGGTGATCACCGCTTTGGAGTTAAAGCCAATACGGGTCAGGAACATCTTCATCTGTTCGATGGTGGTGTTCTGGCTCTCATCCAGGATGATGAACGCATCGTTCAGGGTACGGCCACGCATATAGGCCAGCGGAGCCACTTCGATGACGTTACGTTCAATCAGTTTTTCGACCTTCTCAAAGCCAAGCATCTCAAACAGCGCATCGTACAGCGGGCGCAGGTAAGGATCGACCTTCTGGCTCAGATCACCAGGCAGGAAGCCCAGCTTCTCGCCCGCTTCAACGGCCGGACGGGTGAGCAGAATGCGGCGGATCTCCTGGCGCTCAAGGGCATCCACGGCAGCAGCCACCGCAAGGTAGGTTTTACCAGTACCTGCCGGGCCGACACCGAAGGTGATGTCATGATCGAGGATATTGGCGATGTACTGCGCCTGGTTTGGCGTGCGCGGCTTAATGACGCCACGCTTGGTCTGAATGTGGATAGCCTTGCCGAATTCCGGCACGCTCTCCGCGCTCTGCTCCAGCACTCGCGATTCTTTGATCGCCAGATGGATCTGTTCCGGCTCAATATCCTGAGTTTCACCGCGCATCGGCGCGGTATCAACGTACAGACTACGGAGAATATCCGCAGCGGCATTGACGCAAATGGCGCGTCCGGTGAGTTTGAACTGGTTATCGCGACGATTAATCTCGATACCCAGACGTCGCTCCAGATGTTTGATGTTGTCATCAAACGGCCCGCACAGGCTCAGCAGGCGAGCGTTGTCTGCTGGCTCAAGGGTAATTTCACGTGTGTCTATATTCAAACCGTTCCTCTTAATGTCTCGGGTGTCATAGGGCAGTGGGTCTGTCTTATGAAAGTATTCACGCCACGGAATAAAGGCGCAAGCATTGCGAAGGATATGGGGGAGAGCAGGGGGAAATACAAGGCCTGTCAGAAACGACAGGCCGAAGGATCACGGCTGATAAACGCTGACGCCGAGATCGTTTTCTTTACGAGTACGGGCAATCACCGATTCCGGCGACTGGGCGACGCGCAGGCCCATTTCATCTTCGGTGCGCACCAGTTTGCCACGCAGGGAGTTGGTCAGCACCTCGAGGATCTCAATATCGACGAACTTGCCCACCAGATCCGGCGTACCTTCGAAGTTCACCACGCGGTTGTTCTCTGTACGGCCAGAGAGCTCCATGATGCTCTTACGTGAAGTGCCTTCTACCAGTACACGCTGCACGGTGCCGAGCATCCGGCGGCTCCAGGCGTTGGCCTGCTGGTTAATGCGATCCTGCAGAATATAGAGACGCTGCTTTTTCACCTCTTCCGGCACGTCGTCAACCATATCGGCGGCAGGCGTCCCTGGACGCGCCGAGAAGATGAAGCTGTAACTCACGTCGAAGTTCACATCACCAATCACCTTCATGGTGCGTTCAAAATCGTCGTCCGTTTCCCCCGGGAAGCCGACGATGAAGTCAGAGCTTATCTGAATATCCGGGCGCGCTTCACGCAGCTTGCGGATAATCGCTTTATATTCCAGCACGGTGTGGGTGCGGCCCATCAGGTTCAGTACGCGGTCAGAACCACACTGGATCGGCAGATGCAGGAAGCTCACCAGCTCTGGCGTATCGCGGTAAACCTCGATGATGTCATCGGTAAATTCGATCGGGTGGCTGGTGGTAAAGCGGATGCGGTCGATACCGTCAATCGCCGCCACCAGACGCAGCAGTTCAGCAAACGAGCCGGTGCTGCCGTCATAGTTCTCGCCGCGCCAGGCGTTAACGTTCTGCCCGAGCAGGTTCACTTCGCGCACACCCTGTGCCGCCAGTTGGGCGATCTCAAACAGGATGTCGTCGCAAGGACGGCTGACTTCTTCGCCGCGGGTATAAGGCACCACGCAGTAAGTACAGTATTTATTGCAGCCTTCCATGATGGAGACGAAGGCGGTCGGGCCATCTGCGCGCGGTTCCGGCAGACGGTCAAATTTTTCGATTTCCGGGAAGCTGACGTCAATAATCGCCTTGCGATTACCGCTTCCGCGTACGGCGTTGATCATCTCCGGCAGACGGTGCAGGGTCTGCGGACCAAAAATAATGTCGACGTAGTGGGCGCGCTGACGAATCAGCTTCCCTTCTTGCGAGGCAACACAACCGCCGACGCCGATGATGATATCCGGGTTTTTCTGCTTGAGGAGCTTCCAGCGACCTAACTGGTGAAAGACTTTTTCCTGCGCCTTCTCACGGATTGAGCAGGTATTCAGCAGCAGCACATCTGCCTCTTCCGCCACGTCGGTGAGTTGATACCCATGGGTGGCATCCAGCAGATCGGCCATCTTGGATGAATCGTATTCGTTCATCTGACAGCCCCAGGTTTTAATATGGAGTTTTTTTGTCATCGACTTGCTCATGCTCAGGATTGCAGGGCGCGTATTGTAATGCTTTGGTGCGGTTGTGACCAGTATGAAGGTTGTCAGCCTCAAGGCCAAAAAAATCCGGTAAACTTAGGAGATTATTAAATAAGGACAAATGACCATGACTATCCAACAAGCCGGGATCGCCGTCGTCGGCGGCGGTATGGTCGGCGGGGCGCTGGCGCTGGGGCTGGCGCAACACGGGTTCGACGTCACCGTTATCGAACAGGCGCCACCTGCTGCTTTTGACGCGTCACAGCAGCCGGATGTACGCATTTCGGCGATCAGCGCCGCGTCAGTTGATCTGCTTCGTGGGCTGGGGGTATGGGACGCGGTGCTGGCCATGCGCGCGCATCCGTATCGTCGCCTGGAGACCTGGGAGTGGGAAAACGCCCACGTGGTGTTTGACGCCGCGGAGATGAAACTCCCGCTGCTGGGTTACATGGTTGAAAATAGGGTGCTGCAACAGGCGCTCTGGCAGGCGCTGGAGGCGCATCCGCAGGTGACGCTGCGCGTTCCTGCGTCGGTGAAGGCGCTCCACCGCCACAACGATCAGCATCTGATTGAGCTGGATAATGGCGAGCAGCTGGCGGTAAAACTGCTGGTTGGGGCCGACGGCGCAAATTCCCGGGTGCGCGAGCTGGCCGGGATCGGCATTCACGCCTGGCAATATCAGCAATCCTGCATGCTGATCACCGTCGCCTGTGAGAACGATCCGGGTGACAGCACCTGGCAGCATTTCACCCCGAACGGTCCGCACGCGTTTTTACCGCTGTTTGACCGTTGGGCATCCCTGGTGTGGTATGACACCCCCGCGCGGATCCGCCAGCTGCAGGGGCTCTCTATGGAACAGCTGCAGCGCGAAATCGCCCACCATTTCCCGCCGCGTCTGGGTAAGGTCACGCCGGTCGCCGCAGGGGCATTCCCCCTGACGCGTCGTCATGCGCTGAAGTATGCCCGCGAAGGGCTGGCGCTGGTCGGCGATGCGGCGCATACCATTCATCCGCTGGCGGGGCAGGGGGTTAACCTGGGCTATCGCGACGTCGAAGCGCTGATAGATGTACTCAGTAATGCCCGCAGCCACGGCGAAGCCTGGGCCAGCCATCAGGTGCTTAAGCGTTATCAGATGCGACGAATGGCCGATAACTTCATTATGCAGTCCGGGATGGATCTCTTTTACGCCGGGTTCAGCAACGATCTCGGGCCGCTGCGCATCCTGCGTAATGTGGGATTGATGGCGGCACAGCGCGCCGGTGGACTGAAACGTCAGGCGCTGAAGTACGCCTTAGGGCTCTAGACATTCCCTGGGCCGGGTAAGGCGAAGCCGCCACCCGGTTTGTTCAGTCTGGAAACGTAGAAAAGCAAAAAGCTCGCCGAAGCGAGCTTTTTTTATGTGGCTGGGGTGCAGGGATTCGAACCCCGGAATGCTGGTATCAGAAACCAGAGCCTTACCGCTTGGCGACACCCCAATTGCGTTAAACAAATAGCTTAACGACTTTTTAAATTGGCTGGGGTACGAGGATTCGAACCTCGGAATGCCGGAATCAGAATCCGGTGCCTTACCGCTTGGCGATACCCCAACAAATTTTTTGCTTTACCGACCGGAATCGATACAAGCTGATATGGTGGCTACGACGGGATTCGAACCTGTGACCCCATCATTATGAGTGATGTGCTCTAACCAACTGAGCTACGTAGCCAGACTGCTTTCTTCGATGGCTGGGGTACCTGGATTCGAACCAGGGAATGCCGGTATCAAAAACCGGTGCCTTACCGCTTGGCGATACCCCAATAACCGCGGAGAACCGCAAAATCGAAGAAATATGGCTGGGGTACCTGGATTCGAACCAGGGAATGCCGGTATCAAAAACCGGTGCCTTACCGCTTGGCGATACCCCATCCGTGCAACGCTTACCTGGGAATGGTGCGGGAGGCGAGACTTGAACTCGCACACCTTGCGGCGCCAGAACCTAAATCTGGTGCGTCTACCAATTTCGCCACTCCCGCAAAAAAGATGGTGGCTACGACGGGATTCGAACCTGTGACCCCATCATTATGAGTGATGTGCTCTAACCAACTGAGCTACGTAGCCATCTTTTTTTCGCGTTACCTTATCGGCGTTGCGGGGCGCATTATGCGTATAGACCCTTGCAGCGTCAACACCTTTTTCAACGAAAATGTCTGGAATGTGACTGTTTGGTTAGGTTGCGAACAGCGTGACCGAATATTCGGCAATTATTGGTTATTAATCGTTTTTGTCCAGCGAAACGCGAGGCAAAAAAAGAGGCCCCGAAGGGCCTCATGGCGATCTGACTGATTACTTATAGGCGGACTGATGCACACCCACGGCACGACCTGATGGATCGTTCATGGTTTTGAAAGCTTCATCCCACTCAATGGCTTTCGCCGAGGAGCAGGCGACGGAAGGACCGCCAGGAACACACTCTGCTGCGCTTGGCAGCGGGAACAGCTCTTCGAAGATCTCACGGTACAGATAGGCTTCTTTCGAACCCGGCGTGTTGTACGGGAAGCGGAAGCTGGCGGTTTCCAGTTGCTGATCGGAAATCTGCTTCGCTGCCACCTCTTTCAGGGTGTCGATCCAGCTGTACCCTACGCCGTCAGAGAACTGCTCTTTCTGACGCCATGCCACGCTTGCAGGCAGGTAAGATTCGAAGCATTCGCGCAGAACGTGTTTCTCCATCTTACCGTTGCCGCACATTTTGTCCTGCGGGTTGATACGCATGGCCACGTCGAGGAATTTTTTATCCAGGAAGGGAACGCGCGCTTCAACACCCCATGCAGACATCGCTTTGTTGGCACGGGCGCAGTCAAACATGTGCAGGGCCTGCAGTTTACGCACGGTCTCTTCGTGCAGCTCTTTGGCATCCGGCGCTTTATGGAAGTAGAGGTAGCCGCCGAACACTTCGTCAGAACCTTCGCCGGAAAGTACCATTTTAATGCCCATAGCCTTGATTTTACGGGACATCAGGTACATCGGCGTGGAGGCGCGGATGGTGGTCACATCATAGGTTTCAATGTGATAGATAACGTCGCGGATCGCATCCAGCCCTTCCTGCACCGTAAAGTGGATCTCATGGTGCACGGTGCCCAGGTGATTTGCCACCTCCTGCGCGGCTTTCAGGTCCGGGGATCCTTCCAGGCCGACGGCGAAGGAGTGCAGCTGCGGCCACCAGGCTTCGGAGCGCTCCTGATCTTCCACGCGACGTGCGGCATACTTTTTGGTGATCGCCGAGATAACGGACGAGTCCAGACCGCCTGAGAGCAGCACGCCGTAAGGCACGTCCGACATCAGGTGGCTTTTCACTGAATCTTCCAGCGCCTGGCGCAGCTCGTTTTTATCGGTGACGTTGTCTTTAACGGCATCGTAATCGAACCAGTCGCGCTGATAGTACTGGCGAATTTCGCCATCCTGGCTCCACAGATAGCTGCCTGCCGGGAACTCTTTGATGGTGCGGCAAACCGGCACCAGGGCTTTCATTTCAGAGGCAACATAGAAGTTGCCGTGCTCATCATGGCCCATATAGAGCGGGATAATCCCGATGTGGTCGCGGCCAATCAGGTACGCATCTTTTTCGCTATCGTACAGCGCAAAGGCAAACATACCCTGCAGATCGTCGAGGAACTCGGGCCCTTTCTCCTGGTAGAGGGCCAGGATCACTTCGCAGTCAGAACCGGTCTGGAAGGTGTAGCGATCGCCGTACTCCGCGCGCAGCGCCTGGTGGTTGTAGATTTCACCGTTGACCGCCAGCGCATGGGTTTTTTTCTCGTTATATAACGGCTGGGCACCGGCATTGACATCCACAATCGACAGACGCTCGTGCGCCAGGATGGCTTTATCGCTGGCGTAGACACCGGACCAGTCCGGGCCGCGATGGCGCATCAGACGGGAGAGTTCCAGTGCTTTTTTACGCAGTTCGCCTGCGTCAGTTTTGATATCCAGTACGCCGAAAATTGAACACATAACCTTCTCCATTAACCCTGTTGCAGTGTGATGTTGCTTGCTTATGAAAATGCCGCAAAAGCGGAGGGGCGGCAAGCGATTTGCCGGGTAAAAAGAAAAAAGTGCAATACCTGTTGATGAATGTTGAAAAAAGCGTACGCCTTAAGCTGGATTATTGATGTTTATTCAGTAAAAGGCGTTTTTTATTAGATGAATTTCTATTTTTGACGCGGCAAAATGAAAAAACCACGTCCGGGGACGTGGTTTTGGGTTACAGGACATCAATTTCCGCGACCGAGGGGTAAATCCAGCTTGGTCGGAACGGCATCGAATCGATATCGTCCAGGGTGGATACCCCCGACAGGACCAGGATGGTTTCCAGCCCGGCCTGGAAGCCGGCCAGAATATCGGTGCGCAGGTTATCGCCCACAATCACCGTATCTTCCGAGTGGGCCTGCATTGTGTTGAGTGCTGCACGAATGATCCACGGGCTGGGCTTACCAACATAAAACGGCATGCGGCCGGTCATCTTCTCAATACCGGCACAGAGTGCGCCGCAGGCCGGGTAAAAGCCGCGGCCATGGGTATCCGGGTTGGTGGCGATAAAGCGGGCGCCGTTGGCGACAAAGAAGGCCGCCTTGTGCATCATCTCCCAGTTATAGGAGCGCGTTTCGCCAACGATAACAAAGTCGGGGTTGACGTCGGTGATGGTAAAGCCCGCTTTGTACAGTTCATGGATCAGTGCGCCTTCACCGACTACATACGCTTTTTTGCCTTCCTGACGCTTCAGGAAATCTGCGGTGGCCATTGCCGAGGTATAGAACACGCTGGCGGGCACATCGATACCGGCGTTGGCAAAACGGTTCGCCAGATCCTGTCCGGTCTGCGACGGGAAGTTAGTGAGCAGCACCAGCGGCATACCCTTTTCCATGATGCCGTTAAGAAACTCTGCAGCGCCCGGCACGGCAACGTTGTCGTGCATCAGCACGCCGTCGATATCACAAATAACATTCTTAATGGTCATGAACTTCCCGACATCAAAAAAAGAAGGCGTCACTATGAAGCGCTGTCAGCTTTCCAGCAAACGCTGCAACAGGATACCGTTAAGCATGGCGCGTTTTACCAGGGCAAAAGCGCCAATCGCGGAACGGTCGTTCAGCGCGGAGCGAACCACCGGCAGGTTCTGGCGAAACGCCTTCAGCGCCTGGGTATTGATGCACCCTTCGATGGCAGGCAGCAGCACTTTTTCGGCCTCGGTAATTTCACCGGCGATCACCACTTTTTGTGGGTTAAACAGGTTGATGGCGATGGCAATGGTTTTACCCAGATGACGGCCAACCTGCTCAATCACTTCACTGGCTAACGCGTCGCCCTTATTGGCCGCCCGGCAGATGGCGCTGATTTTACAGTCATCGAGCGTGACGCGGCTCTGATAACCCTGCTCCAGCAGATGGCGCACCCGCTGCTCAATGGCGGCGTTGGCAGCGACGGTTTCCAGACAGCCAAAGTTGCCGCAGTGGCAGCGCTCACCCAGCGGGTCAACCTGAATGTGGCCAATCTCGCCCACGTTACCGTTACGGCCAATAAAAATGCGGCCATTAGAGATAATACCGGCACCCGTACCGCGGTGAACGCGCACCAGAATTGAGTCTTCACAATCCTGACTTGCACCAAAGTAGTGCTCGGCCAGCGCCAGGCTGCGGATATCGTGACCCACAAAGCAGGTTACGGCGAAACGCTTTTCCAGCGCGTCGATCAGCGCCCAGTTTTCGACCTGAATATGCGGCATATAGCGGATCACGCCGCTTTCGGGATCGACGAGCCCGGGCAGGATCACCGAAATGGCAATCAGCTCGCGGATTTTGCGCTGGCAGGATTCGATAAACAGCTCGATGGCGTTAAGCAGCGCATGTTCGAGGGTCTCCTGAGTGCGTTCCGGCAGGGCATAGTGCTCTTCAGCAATGGCCTTACTGCTGAGATCGTACAGCGTCAGGGTGGCGTCATGACGTCCAAGGCGCACGCCAATGGCGTGGAAATGACGGGTTTCGGTAACAATTGAGATAGCGCGACGGCCTCCGGTGGAGGCCTGCTGATCCACTTCTTTAATCAGCCCGCGCTCAATAAGCTGACGGGTAATTTTCGTCACGCTGGCGGGGGCAAGCTGGCTCTGTTCTGCAATCTGAATCCGCGAGATGGGTCCGTGCTGGTCAATCAGTCGATAAACCGCCGCACTGTTCAGCTGTTTTACCAGATCAACGTTGCCAATTTGAGCTTGTCCGCCAGGTGTCATACTTTCGCTTACTCTGTAACGACCTCGTTACCATTAACGATGGTCTTGATGATTTTATAATCGTGTGTGAATGCGGTGAGGTTAGCGACCATCCCCGGTGCAATACTGCCCAGCTGTTTATCTACGCCTATCGCGCGTGCCGGATAGAGCGTTGCCATACGCAGCACTTCATCGAGGGCAATGCTGCAATGTTCAACCAGATTGCGCACGCCTTCGATCATGGTCAGAGCCGAGCCGCTTAACGTTCCGTTCTCATCCACACAGAGTCCATTCCGGTAGTATATTGTTTTACCAGCAAAAATGAACTGTTCAATATTTGCCCCAGCTGGTGCCGTGGCGTCTGTTACCAGACACAGTTTGTCACCTTTCAGGCGCTTAGCGTTACGCACGTTGGCGTAATCGACATGTAAACCGTCAACAATAATGCCGCAATAGACATCTGGTTCGTCGAAGATCGCCCCGGCGAGACCGGGTTCGCGTCCGGTAATATAAGGCATAGCATTATAAAGATGGGTCGCGAAGGTGATACCGGCGCGGAAGCCCACTTTGGCCTCTTTTAGCGTGGCGTTGGAATGCCCTGCAGAGACCACAATACCTGCGCCCGCCAGCTTGCGGATCACCTCAGGATCGACCATTTCTGGCGCCAGGGTCACTTTGGTGATCACATCCGCGTTGGCACAGAGAAAATCAACCAGTTCACCGTCAGGTTTACGGACGTAATCAGGATTATGGGTGCCTTTCTTGACGATATTCAGCCACGGCCCCTCAAGGTGCAGACCCAGCGCCTGGTGTGGATATTTCGCCAGATATTCACGCATCACGCGAACGCCTTGCTTCATCAGGTCGTCGCTGGTGGTAATAAGCGTCGGCAGGTAGCTGGTGCAGCCCGATTTTTCATTGGCGCGCTGCATAATTTCCAGCGTTTCAACGGTGACGGCTTCGGCAGTATCGTTGAACTGCACGCCGCCACAGCCGTTAAGCTGTACGTCGATAAAACCGGGGGAGATGATTGCTCCATTGAGCGAGCGTTGTTCAATGTCCGCTGGCAGTTCGGCCAGTGGGCAGACACGTTCAATCAGGCCATTGGCGATAACGATCGCATGGTCATCCAGAATTTCATGGCCGGTATAAATCCGACCGTGGGTTAAAGCGTACATAACGACCCCCGGTTTAAAAATAGCATGCCGTCTCTGCAGGCAGAGACGGCGTCACATTACAGACCTTTAATATTTTCTGCTTCTAATTCGTTGAAATACTTCAACGTCTTCACTTTCAGTTCCATGGTAGACGGTTCATCGCATACCACAACTGCTTTCGGATGCAGTTGCAGACAGCTGATGGTCCACATGTGGTTGACGTTGCCTTCTACCGCCGCCTGCAGCGCCTGCGCTTTTACACTGCCCAGCACCAGAATCATCACTTCTTCCGCATCCAGCAGGGTACCCACGCCAACGGTCAGGGCATATTTTGGTACCTGGTTAACGTCGCCATCAAAGAAACGGGAGTTTGCCACACGGGTGTCATGTGTCAGGGTTTTGATACGGGTACGGGAGGCCAGAGAAGAAGCAGGTTCGTTGAAGGCGATATGACCGTCGTTACCGACGCCACCCATGAACAGGTGGATTTTACCGTAAGCACGGATTTTTTCTTCGTAATGACGGCACTCTGCATCAATATCCGGGGCATTTCCGTCCAGCAGATTAATATTTTCCGGTTTAATATCAATGTGATCAAAGAAGTTCCGGTGCATGAAGCTATGGTAGCTCTCCGGGTGCTCTTTTGGCAGGCCTACATACTCGTCCATGTTGAAGGTGACAACATGTTCAAAGCTAACCTGGCCCGCTTTATGCATCTCAACCAGTGCTTTATAGGCGGTAAGAGGTGTGCCACCGGTAGGCAGACCCAGTACAAAAGGACGATCGGCTGTCGGTTTGAACGCGTTGATACGTTGTACGATATGGCGAGCAGCCCATTTGCCGACTTGTTCTGCGGTTGCCAGGGGGATCAGTCTCATTATTCACCTCTGAAGTTTTAGTAAAAGTTGGCGGATTGCTTGTCGGGGTATGATATAAGCCTAACCTGTTTCACACCGAGAGGGGTCAATCCGTCCTGATTTTTCGTATCATAAAATAAGTTTTCACTGTTTGCCAGTACAGGGGAGGGGAAGAAACAATATTTGGTGACAAAACTCACAAAAAGTACGCGTTTAATTTGCGATACGAATTAATTTTTCAGACACTCTCAAAGCCAGTGAATCATCAACTGTATTTATCGTTCGTTACACAATAAAAAAACATAGTTTATGCGCGAGCCTTAACAAAGGGTCTCGTAGGGGGAATAGGATGAATATTTTAGGTTTTTTCCAGCGCCTCGGTAGGGCTTTGCAGCTCCCTATCGCCGTGCTACCGGTTGCAGCGCTCCTGCTGCGATTCGGGCAACCCGATCTTCTTAACGTGCCGTTTATTGCTCAGGCTGGCGGCGCAATTTTTGACAACCTGGCGCTGATTTTTGCCATCGGTGTGGCGTCAAGCTGGTCAAAAGACAGCGCTGGTGCTGCGGCACTGGCCGGGGCCGTGGGTTACTTCATCCTCACGAAAGCGATGGTGACCATCAACCCTGAAATCAACATGGGCGTACTGGCGGGTATCATTACCGGCCTCGTCGGTGGTGCCGTCTACAACCGCTGGGCAGGTATCAAACTCCCTGACTTCCTGAGCTTCTTCGGCGGAAAACGTTTCGTGCCGATCGCGACGGGCTTTTTCTGTCTGATCCTTGCCGCCATCTTTGGCTACGTGTGGCCACCGGTGCAGCACGCTATCCATGCGGGTGGCGAGTGGATCGTTTCCGCGGGCGCAATGGGTGCGGGTATCTTCGGTTTCATCAACCGTCTGCTGATCCCAACGGGTCTGCATCAGGTGCTGAACACCATCGCCTGGTTCCAGATTGGTGAGTTCACCAACGCGGCGGGTGCCGTGTTCCACGGTGATATCAACCGTTTCTACGCAGGCGACGGCACCGCGGGCATGTTCATGTCCGGCTTCTTCCCAATCATGATGTTTGGTCTGCCTGGCGCTGCGCTGGCAATGTACCTGGCTGCGCCGAAAGAGCGTCGCCCAATGGTTGGCGGTATGCTGCTGTCCGTTGCGATCACGGCCTTCCTGACCGGCGTGACCGAGCCACTGGAATTCCTGTTCATGTTCCTGGCGCCGCTGCTGTATCTCATGCACGCCTTCCTGACCGGTATCAGCCTGTTTGTGGCCACTCTTCTGGGTATCCATGCTGGCTTCTCCTTCTCCGCAGGCGCTATCGACTACGTGTTGATGTACAACCTGCCGGCGGCAAGCAGCAATGTCTGGATGCTGATGGTGATGGGCCTGGTGTTCTTCGTTATCTACTTCCTCCTGTTCAGCGCGGTTATTCGTATGTTTAACCTCAAAACGCCGGGCCGTGAAGAGACAAAAGATGACGTCGTAACCAGTGAAGCAAACAGCAATACCGAAGAAGGTTTAACTCAGCTGGCAACCAGCTACATTGCCGCTGTAGGCGGTACCGATAACCTGAAAGCCATTGATGCCTGTATTACCCGCCTGCGTCTGACCGTTGGCGACTCTGCGCGCGTGAGCGATGCCATGTGTAAACGCCTGGGCGCGTCTGGTGTGGTGAAACTGAACAAACAAACCATCCAGGTTATCGTGGGTGCGAAGGCCGAATCTATCGGCGACGAAATGAAAAAAGTGGTTGCCCGTGGGCCGGTCGCTGCTGCCTCAACGGATAGCGCACCCGTGGCTGACGCGCCGGTTGCGAAACCGCAGGCGGTGCCAAATGCGGTAACCATTGCCGCACTGGTTTCGCCAGTCACCGGTGAGGTGGTGGCTCTGGAGCAGGTTCCTGATGAAGCCTTCGCCAGTAAAGCCGTGGGTGACGGTGTCGCGGTTAAACCAACGGAGAAAACCGTTGTGTCGCCTGCGGCGGGCACCATCGTTAAAATCTTCAATACCAACCACGCGTTCTGCCTGGAAACCGACAAAGGGGCGGAGATCGTTGTCCACATGGGCATCGATACCGTAGCGCTGGGTGGCCAGGGCTTCAAACGCCTGGTCGAAGAGGGTGCGGAAGTGGTGGCGGGTCAGCCGGTTCTGGAGATGGATCTCGACTACCTGAACGCCAACGCGCGCTCGATGATTAGCCCGGTTGTCTGCAGCAATATCGATGACTTCAGCGGCCTGGTCATTAAGGCGCAGGGTCAGGTTGTGGCCGGTCAGACACCTCTGTATGAAATTAAAGGCAAATAAGTGCTCCTGAGTAAGCGTTAGTGCCTGAGCGGCGGGGATATCCCCGCCGCTTTTTTTTGCAGCAATCGCCCTCATAATTCTCTTCCGGGACCGTTTTTTGCGTAACTAAAGGTTGTCACTACGCCCGGCTTATAAGATCATATGCCGTTATACGTCGTTTACGCTTTGAGGAATCCACGATGAGTGAGGCTGAAGCCCGCCCGAGCAACTTTATCCGTCAGATCATTGATGAAGATCTGGCCACTGGTAAGCACACCACAGTTCATACCCGTTTCCCGCCGGAGCCGAATGGCTACCTGCATATTGGTCATGCGAAATCGATCTGCCTGAACTTCGGCATCGCGCAGGACTATCAGGGTCAATGCAACCTGCGTTTCGATGACACCAACCCGGTGAAAGAAGATATCGAATACGTAGAGTCCATTAAGAACGACGTGCAATGGTTGGGCTTCAACTGGTCTGGCGACATCTGCTACTCCTCCGACTATTTTGACCAGCTGTATGCTTACGCCGTAGAGCTGATCAACAAAGGTCTGGCCTACGTTGACGAGCTTTCCGCTGACGAAATCCGCGAATACCGCGGCACGCTGACCGCGCCGGGCAAAAACAGCCCGTACCGCGATCGCAGCGTGGAAGAGAACCTGGCGCTGTTTGAAAAAATGCGTGCCGGTGGCTTCGAAGAGGGTAAAGCCTGCCTGCGCGCTAAAATCGATATGGCCTCACCATTTATCGTGATGCGTGACCCGGTGCTGTACCGCATTAAGTTTGCCGATCACCATCAGACCGGCAGCAAGTGGTGCATCTACCCAATGTACGACTTCACCCACTGCATCAGCGATGCGCTGGAAGGCATTACTCACTCCTTATGTACGCTGGAGTTCCAGGACAACCGTCGTCTGTATGACTGGGTGCTGGATAACATCTCCATTCCGGTGCATCCGCGTCAGTACGAATTCTCTCGTCTGAATCTGGAATACACCGTGATGTCCAAGCGTAAGCTGAACCTGCTGGTTACCGACAAGCACGTTGAAGGCTGGGATGACCCGCGTATGCCAACCATCTCCGGTCTGCGTCGTCGTGGCTATACCGCCGCATCTATCCGCGAGTTTTGCAAACGCATCGGCGTGACCAAGCAGGACAACACCATTGAGATGGCGTCGCTGGAATCCTGCATTCGCGAAGATCTGAACGACAATGCGCCGCGCGCGATGGCTGTTATCGATCCGGTTAAGCTGGTTATCGAAAACTATCCTCAGGGCGAAAGCGAGCTGGTGACCATGCCGAACCATCCGAGCAAGCCGGAGATGGGTAGCCGTGAAGTGCCGTTCAGCGCAGAGATCTGGATCGATCGCGCCGACTTCCGCGAAGAAGCGAACAAGCAGTACAAACGCCTGGTGCTGGGCAAAGAAGTGCGCCTGCGTAATGCCTACGTGATCAAAGCTGAGCGTGTTGAAAAAGATGCTGAAGGCACTATCACCACGATCTTCTGCAGCTACGATGCCGAGACTCTGAGCAAAGATCCTGCCGATGGCCGCAAGGTGAAAGGCGTTATCCACTGGGTCAGCGCGGCACATGCGCTGCCGGTTGAGATCCGTCTGTACGATCGCCTCTTCAGCGTGCCAAACCCGGGTGCCGCAGAGGACTTCCTGGAGGTCATTAACCCGGAGTCGCTGGTGATCAAGCAGGGCTTTGCGGAGCCATCCCTGAAAGGGGCTGTTGCCGGCAATGCGTATCAGTTTGAGCGCGAAGGTTACTTCTGCCTCGACAGCCGCTACGCCACAGCCGATAAACTGGTGTTTAACCGTACCGTTGGTCTGCGTGATACCTGGACGAAAGTCGGCGAATAACCGATCATTTTCTGATAAACGCCGCGCATTGCGGCGTTTTTTTTGCCAGACAATCGGGTCAGAATTTAACCATATGTTCGCGTTGCGAATTAATTCCCTTTCTTAAAACTGTTCGCTTTTTCTTCCTTTTCGCAAATTCACCGTAATAGCTATCAGAATGGCTGTTTAATGCCTGCCTGTTAAAAATAACTCGCTAATTATTCCTGTTATTTTAATAAAATATTCTTCTTCCTTTGCTTTGTTACAATTAGCAATCAAATATGTGCGCTTTGTCATAATCCTGACGTTTGATCGCTGAAAAGCATTGATAATTCGCGTCGCGAAAAATAGTCTACAGAGAGGAGATGTAAGCGGGTATTTCTGGTTACCTCCACTTTTTACTTTTTGTTTTTCGCCGTTTTAGGCGCTTTAAATACGTCAAAGAGGATTAATTATGCGTACGTTCAGTGGCAAACGTAGTGCGCTAGCGCTGGCTATTGCCGGTGTAACAGCAATGTCAGGCTGGATGGTTTCTCCGAAAGCCCAGGCCGAAGGTTTTATTGATGATTCCACGCTCACGGGCGGTATTTATTACTGGCAGCGTGAACGTGACCGTAAAGATGTCGAAGCAGATAAATATAAAACTAACCTGGCTCACTCCACCTGGAACGCCAACCTCGATTTCCAGTCCGGCTATGCCGCCGATATGTTCGGTCTTGATCTTGCTGCGTTCACGGCCATTGAAATGGCGGAAAATGGCGACAGCGGCCACCCGAACGAAATTGCGTTCTCCTCCAGCAACAAAGCCTACAAAGAGGACTGGTCCGGCGATAAGAGCGGAATCAGCCTGTATAAAGCGGCAGCAAAATTTAAATACGGTCCGGTCTGGGCGCGCGGCGGCTGGCTGCAACCAACCGGCCAGACCCTGTTAGCGCCACACTGGAGCTTTATGCCAGGTACCTACCAGGGTGCCGAAGCCGGGGCAAACTTTGACTACGGCGACAGCGGGGCGCTGAGTTTCTCGTATATGTGGACCAACGAGTACAAAGCGCCGTGGCATCTTGAGATGGACAAGTTCTATCAGAATGACAGAAAAACCCGCGTTGATTATCTCCACTCATTTGGCGCGAAGTACGATTTCAAAAATAACCTGATTCTGGAAGCCGCGTTTGGCCAGGCGGAAGGCTTCATCGATCAGTACTTTGCCAAAGCGAGCTACAAACTGGATATCGTGGGCGGCCCCCTCTCTACCAGCTACCAGTTCTACGGCACGCGTGATAAAGCCGATAGCGGCACCGTGAACGATATCTACGACGGCACGGCATGGCTGCAGGCGCTGACCCTGGGTTATAAGGTCGGTCAGGTCGACTTACGTCTGGAAGGGACTTACGTTAAGGCGGAAGGGCAGCAGGGCTATTTCCTGCAGCGCATGACCCCAACCTATGCTTCGTCCAACGGTCGTCTGGACGTGTGGTGGGATAACCGCTCCGACTTCAACGCCAATGGCGAAAAAGCGGTCTTCTTCGGCGCGATGTATGACCTGAGCAACTGGAACCTCGCAGGCTGGAGCGTCGGTGCTTCTTATGTTTACGCCTGGGATGCAAAACCAGCAGACTGGCTGATCAACAGCGCGGGCCAGCGTGAAGATATCGCCTCTAACAAGATCAAAGAGTCTGCCTATAGCCTGGATGCGATCTACACCCTGCAGGACGGTCGCGCGAAAGGCACCATGTTCAAACTGCACTTCACGCAGTATGACAACCACTCCGACATCCCAAGCTACGGCGGCGGTTACGGCAACATCTTCCAGGATGAGCGAGACGTGAAGTTTATGGTTATCGCCCCGTTCACCATCTTCTGATGACTCACCCGGCGGGGGATAACCCCGCCGACTGGAGACTGCTATGCTGAAAAAATTCGTACTGGTTGCGCTGCTGGCATCAGGACTGGCCGCCTGCGCACAACCCCAGACCCAGAGAGAAGACACCCGTCTGAAAGAGGCCTACAGCGCCTGTATCAATACCGCTGAAGGTTCGCCAGAAAAAATCGAAGCCTGCCAGAGCGTGCTGAACGTGCTGCGCCAGGAGAAGAAGCACGAACAGTTTGCCACCCAGGAAAGCGTGCGAGTGGCGGATTACCAGGCCTGTATTATGGCGCGCAAAACGGGTAACAATCAGGACGTGACCAAAAATTGCGACAAAATCTGGCAGGAAATTCGCAGTAATAACAGCAAGTAATTCGCTGTTTTTAACGCCCGGTGGCGCAATGCTCACCGGGTCTACCAGGGTGAAATCACCCGTAGGCCCGTGTAAGCGCAGCGCCACCGGGCTTTTTACATTATGACAGGCATAAAAAAGCCAACCGTCAGGTTGGCTCGGAGCAGGCGGATGAATTATTTCGCGTCGTGCGCGTGATCATCTTCGCGGCAGTCGCCTTCGGCACAGTGGCCATAGAGGTAGAGACTGTGGTTGGTCAGACGAATGCCATGACGGGCGGCAATTTCACGCTGACGTGATTCGATAGAGTCGTCGCTGAATTCGATCACTTTGCCGCAATCCAGGCAAATCAGGTGATCGTGGTGATGCTGCTGCGTCAGTTCAAATACGGATTTCCCGCCTTCAAAGTTGTGACGCGTCACGATGCCTGCATCGTCGAACTGGTTCAGTACACGGTAAACGGTCGCCAGACCAATCTCTTCGCCCATGTCGATCAGACGCTTGTATAAGTCTTCCGCACTGACATGATGGTTATCCGGACCCTGAAGCACTTCCAGGATTTTTAACCGTGGAAGCGTGACTTTCAGTCCGGCCTTCTTTAATGCGGTGTTGTTGTCAGTCATGCGGAATCTGTCCTGTTGCTAAACGATTCACTTCTAAAGAAGAAGTGACAGAAAATGCACCTGGGAAATGCGTCTCATTATAGAACTGCCATGACCTAATGAAAACTGCAAGTCTCAAGTAAAGTATGCTTATAAAAACGTGGTACCGCCAACAAACTTGTTACAGGGTGACCCGTTTGAACCTGGATCATTGTACAGGTATGGCAGGAAAAGTTAAAAATTTGTAGCAATTATTTTGATTGATATTACCTATCAATGCGGCGCAACTATGGCGTTGCGCCGCAGTGTGATCAGGCGTTGAGAATATCGTCGAGGTGCAGCTCTTCGCGAACCTGCTTAACCCATTTCTCTACGCGCTCAGCGGTCAGTTCAGGCTGGCGATCTTCATCGATGGCAAGACCCACGAAGTGGTTATCATCGGCCAGACCTTTAGAGGCTTCGAAGTGGTAGCCAGCAGTTGGCCAGTGACCAACGATTACGGCGCCGCGCGGCTCAATGATATCGCGGATGGTGCCGAGAGCGTCGCAGAAGTACTCTGCGTAATCTTCCTGATCGCCACAGCCGAACAGGGCAACCAGTTTGCCGTTGAAATCGATCTCTTCCAGAGACGGGAAGAAATCGTCCCAGTCGCACTGCGCTTCACCGTAGTACCAGGTAGGGATGCCCAGCAGCAGGATATCGTAGCCTTCGATATCTTCTTTGCTGCTTTTCGCAATGTCATGCACATCGGCAACGTCTTTACCTAGCTGTTTTTGAATGTTTTTTGCGATATTTTCGGTATTACCCGTGTCGCTGCCAAAAAAAATGCCGATGATTGCCATGAGTAAAATAACCTCTTGAAACTTAATGGTATGGTGGCGCAATTTAGCCACGGATAAGGGCAATCATAGCAGAACAGAGAAGCCTGCGGAAACTGCAATCACCCAGGACTGCACTCTGTGCTACATGAAAGCAATAAGAAGGGGAGTTTTCTGACTTACGCTTTGCCGTGCCATATCTCGAGCTGCGCAATCAGCATCTCTTCAATCAGCTCACTGCGGCTGATATCACGGGCATTCGCCAGCTCGTTTAGCGCATCGACGGCTTCAGCGTTCAGTTTCAGCTCGACGCGTTTAAGCCCGCGGCTTTTATCGCGTTTAAGCTGATTGCGCTTATTGATGCGCAGCTGTTCATCACGCGAAAGCGGATTGGTTTTCGGTCGTCCCGGGCGACGCTCATTCGCGAACAGATCTAATGTCGTGCGGTCCGTGTGTTCTTTGGCCATGATTTTGAGACTTCGGGGGAAACAAGACACCCTGCTAATGCCCGGGCGATAAGCGCGCCATCATACATCACCGAAAACGGCACGCCAACGACTGGAGGCCCGCTGGCGACCAGTCGCTCTCTTTTTAATCAATTTGCCGTGTCAGCGAGGTAACGACGGATAGCGCGCAGCACCGCGTCCGGTTTTTCGGCATGAACCCAGTGTCCGGCGCCGGCAATGACATGCGCACGCGCCTGAGGGAATTGCGTCAGTAGCGCATCGCGATACGCTTCGGTTACATACGGGGAGTTGCCGCCGGTAATAAACAGCGTCGGATGCGGCCACGCCGGCACCGGCTGCCAGCCGACGATCTGGTCATATTGATCCCAGAGCACCGGCACGTTAAAGCGCCATTCGCCGTCGACGAAGGATTTCAGCAGAAACTGCACCACGCCTTCTTCGTTCAGATGCTCACGCATCAGCGCGGCAGCCTGCTGGCGGGTGCTAACGCCAGCGTCCGTGACGGCGTTGATAGCGGCGAAGATCTCATCATGGCGGCGCACATCGTAATCCACCGGCGCCACGTCGATCACCACCAGGCCCGCAATGCGCTCCGGCGCAAGCGCCGTCAGCGCCATCACCGCTTTGCCACCCATGGAGTGACCAATCAGGGTCGCTTTTTCAATATTATGCTCATTCAGCGTATCCAGCAGATCCTGGGCCATATCGGCGTAGGTCATCTGCGGCGAGCGCGGCGACAGGCCGTGGTTGCGCATATCTACCTGCAGCAGCGCGTGATCCTGCACCAGATCCCGTGCCAGTACGCCAAGATTATCCAGACTACCAAACAGACCATGCACCAGGACGATGGGAGAATTATTGTGCGGCGATTGTGCAGATTGCGCTCGGGTATTCAATTTCATGGCAAAGTTCTTTTTTTACGTATGTCAGGTTAGGGTATCATGTTGACCATTCTGCCGCCCGGCTGCAAGGAAACAGTTAATTCTGACTTTTGCCGCCATCCTGGCTTGACGCTATCCGCTGTTGGGTTTTGACCTTATACTCCCAACGACTTGTATTCAGATAAGATATCGCACTGGATTAAGATGAAAACAATCGAAGTTGATGACGAACTCTATCAGTATATTGCCAGCCAGACGCGGCATATCGGTGAGAGCGCGTCCGACATTTTACGGCGCATGCTCAAAATGGCCGCCGCCTCGCAGTCTGCCGCTCCAGCCCCCAAAGAGACGCGCCAGCCCGTTGCCGTCGTCCAGGAAAAGCCGCTGACGCAGGTAAAAGACAAAGTGCGTGCGATGCGCGAACTGCTGCTTTCTGACGAATACGCTGAGCAGAAGAAAGCAGTTAACCGCTTTATGCTGGTGCTGACTACACTCTATTCACTGGATCACAACGCGTTTGCCGATGCGACGGAGTCACTGCATGGTCGCACGCGTGTCTACTTCGCGGGTGACGAGCAAACGCTGTTACAGAATGGTAATCAAACTAAACCCAAGCACCTCCCTGGTACACCGTACTGGGTGATCACCAATACCAATACCGGACGTAAACGCAGCATGATCGAACACATCATGCAGTCGATGCAGTTCCCGGTGGAATTGATTGATAAGGTTTGCGGAACTATCTAACCCTTGCATCAGAAGGACCAGGCAATGGCAAATCACAATCGTGCGGGTCAACCTGCACAACAGAGCGATTTGATTAACGTCGCCCAGCTTACCGCACAGTATTACGTGCTGAAGCCGGAAGTGGGCAACGCAGAACACGCAGTTAAGTTTGGTACATCCGGGCACCGCGGCAGTGCGGTACGCCATAGCTTTAACGAGCCGCATATTCTGGCCATTGCTCAGGCCATCGCGGAAGAGCGTGCCAAAAACGGCGTCACCGGTCCGTGTTACGTGGGTAAGGATACACACGCCCTGTCAGAGCCAGCGTTTATCTCCGTACTGGAGGTGCTGGCGGCCAACGGCGTGGATGTCATCATTCAGGAAAACAACGGCTATACGCCGACCCCTGCCGTTTCTAACGCCATCCTGGTGCATAACCAGAAGGGCGGCGCGCAGGCTGACGGCATTGTGATCACGCCGTCCCACAACCCGCCAGAGGATGGCGGCATCAAATACAACCCACCCAACGGCGGCCCGGCTGACACTAACGTCACGAAAGTGGTGGAAGATCGCGCCAACGCGCTGCTGGCTGATGACCTGAAAGGCGTGAAGCGCATCTCTCTGGACGAGGCGATGGCCTCCGGCCACGTGAAAGAGCAGGATCTGGTGCAGCCTTTCGTTGAAGGACTGGCAGATATCGTCGACATGGCGGCGATCCAGAAAGCGGGTCTTAAGCTGGGCGTCGACCCGCTGGGCGGTTCCGGTATTGAATACTGGAAGCGTATTGCGGAGCACTACAAGCTGGATCTGACCATCGTTAACGATCATGTCGATCAGACCTTCCGCTTTATGCACCTGGATAAAGATGGTGCAATCCGTATGGACTGCTCCTCCGAGTGTGCGATGGCTGGCCTGCTGGCGCTGCGCGACAAGTTCGACCTCGCCTTTGCCAACGACCCGGATTACGACCGTCATGGTATCGTCACGCCTGCGGGCCTGATGAATCCAAACCACTATCTGGCGGTGGCGATCAACTACCTGTTCCAGCATCGTCCTCAGTGGGGGGCAGAGGTTGCCGTCGGTAAAACCCTCGTCTCCTCCGCAATGATCGACCGTGTGGTTAACGACCTGGGCCGTAAGCTGGTGGAAGTGCCGGTGGGCTTTAAGTGGTTTGTAGACGGTCTGTTCGACGGCAGCTTCGGCTTTGGCGGCGAAGAGAGCGCGGGTGCCTCCTTCCTGCGCTTCGACGGTACGCCGTGGTCTACCGACAAAGACGGTATCATCATGTGCCTGCTGGCGGCGGAGATCACTGCCGTCACCGGTAAGAACCCGCAGGAGCACTACGATGAGCTGGCCGCCCGTTTCGGTGCGCCGAGCTACAACCGTCTCCAGGCCTCTGCCTCCTCCGCCCAGAAAGCGGCGCTCTCTAAACTCTCACCTGACATGGTCAGTGCCAGCACCCTGGCAGGCGACCCGATCACCGCCCGTCTGACGGCGGCACCGGGCAATGGTGCCTCTATCGGCGGTCTGAAGGTGATGACCGAGAACGGCTGGTTCGCGGCGCGTCCATCCGGTACGGAAGATGCTTACAAGATTTACTGCGAAAGCTTCCTCGGTGCGGAACACCGCCAGCAGATTGAGAAAGAAGCGGTAGAGATTGTCAGCGAAGTGCTGAAAAACGCATAACTGCGGTTTGTGCGCCGGGCGGCACTGCGTTTGCCCGGCCTACAACTGCTTCGATTTTGTAGGCCCGGTAAGCGCGAGCGCCACCGGGCTTTTTTGTCAGCTCATTTTGTTCTTCAGTTCAAAGCGCGGTGAAACCAGCCCGTAGAGCGTCCAGCCCATAAAGGTCACCATAGCACCGTACAGCATCGCTTCTTCGCCAGAAGAGTAAAGCGCATAGAAGCTGTAAATCGCTCCCACCAGCGCCACGATATTGGCGATTTTCGCCTTGCCCGGGTCAACTTTTGCCACCTTCTGAATGATCACCAGTGCCGCCATCGACAGAATGTAGGGGATGATGTTGGTCACAACGGCCAGATTGACCAGCACGTTAAACTGGCTGTTCAGCGATGGACTAATGGTCATCAACGACAGACCGCTCTGGAAAATCACAATCGCCAGCATGCCCTGTACCGGCGCATCCGCTTTGGTTACGCGGGAGAAGATTTTCGGGAAGTAACCAGCATCCGCTGATGTTTTGAACACCTGTGCGATGGTGAACTGCCAGCCGAGGAGCGAGCCACAGCAGGACATAACCATCAGACCCATGATCACTTTCCCGACTTCCGGCGTGAACATCTGGGCGAAGGCCAACCCGAACGGTGCGGTGGAGGTCGCGAGATCCATGTTCGGTACGATTCCGGCAATCACGTTAGTGGAGACAATGTAGATCACCGCCGCACCCAGGGTGCCGCCCAGTACCGCAATGGGGACGTTCTTTTCAGGATTATCCACCACTTCAGCGTTAGCACACGCGGATTCCAACCCGAGAAAGGCCCATAACGTCATGGCGATGGAGGAGCCCACCGCGGTGAAGAACGGCACATGATGGGGATTCCAGGAGTTGGCATACAGCGTTGGGCTAAACCAGAACCAGCCAATGATGCACAGCCCGACAACCGGGATAATGACACCCCAGACGGTGATACTACTTAACTGACCCGTGATGCGCGCCCCGCCAAAGTTGGCCACGGTGCAGATCCACAGTACGCCGATGGTCGCCAGCCCAATTTGCACCGGACTGAGCGTGGCACCAAACAGCTCGGTGCCGTAGCCCACCGCTGAAATCGCAATCGCGACGTTGGCGATCAGCAGCGACACGCCGTAGGTATAGTTGGCCATAAAGTTGCCTGACTTACCGAAGGCATACTCGGCGTAACCGCCCATCCCGCCTGACTTGCGGCTGAACATCCCGCACTTGGCAAAAGCCCACGCCAGCGCCATCGATCCCACTGCCGTCACCAGCCAGGAGATAATTGAGATCGTTCCCACTTCCGCGAGTTTGGTCGGCAGCATGATAATGCCCGATCCCATCATGTTGACCATAGTGAGAATGGTGAGCTGCACGACGCCCATTTTGTTGGATTTACTCATAATTTTTCTCCTTTCAGCAGCACAGGCTGAGCGGCAGGTTGTTTGATGACGTAGCAGCGCACCTGTTTGCGACCGTCACACTCCTCGACGTACACCCCCTGTAACTCCGGTGCAAAGCCCGGCAGCAGGTTGATCCCCTCTTCAAGCGCGGCAAAGTAGCGCAGCACGGAACCGCCCCATACTTCGCCCGGGACCACGCACAGCACCCCCGGTGGATAGGGGAGCGCCCCTTCGGCGGCAATCCGGCCTTCCGCGTCGTGCAGCGAGACCAGTTCGACTTCGCCACGTAGATAGGCAATGTTCGCCTCTTGTGGGTTCATCATCACCCGCGGGAAATACGCCTTACGGAACATCTCTTTCTGCAGTTGCTTCACGTTATGGCGGGCATAAAGTTCATGCATCTCCAGGCAAATCTGGCGCAGGGTGTAACCGGCATAGCGTTCCGGGTACTGTTTGCAGATGGATGGCAGAACCTCTTTCAACGGGGCATCGGTCTGGAGCAGTCTCTCGAAGCGCACAAGCTGGGCGACAAGCTGCTGCAGTTTGCCCATGTCCTCTGCTGGCGTAAGCAGGAAGAGAATTGAGTTAAGATCGCATTTTTCCGGGACGATGCCATTTTCACGCAGGAAGTTAGCCAGAATGGTGGCCGGCACGCCGAAATCCTCATACTCCCCGGTGCGCGCATTGATGCCCGGAGTGGTTAGCAGCAGCTTGCACGGATCGATAAAGTACTGGTGCTCGGCGTAGCCTTCAAAAGCGTGCCATTGCTCACCCGGAACAAAGTGGAAGAAGCGCAGGTTGGTGGCGATGTCGGCGGTGCTGGCGCTTTCCCACGGACGACCATCTACCGTTTCCGGTACGAAGGGACGGATAAACTGACAGTTTTGCAGGATCAGCTTGCGCGCCTCGATGCCGTTCACCACGCAATCCATCCACATATTGCGACCGCTCTGGCCCTCATGCATACGGGCGTTGATATCCAGCGCGGCAAACAGCGGATAGAAGGGGCTGGTGGAAGCGTGCATCATAAAAGCGTTGTTAAGCCGTTTATGCGGAACATAGCGCGGCTGGCCTTTGATATGCCGGTCTTTCTTGTGGATCTGCGAGGTCTGCGAGAAGCCTGCCTGCTGCTTATGCACCGACTGGGTAACCAGGATCCCAGGGTCGTTCTCGTTCAGTTCCAGCAGCAGCGGAGAGCAGTCCGCCATCATCGGAATGAACTGCTCGTACCCCACCCAAGCAGAATCAAAGAGAATGTAATCGCACAGGTGACCAATCTTATCCACGACCTGGCGGGCGTTATAGATGGTGCCATCGTAAGTGCCCAACTGGATCACCGCCAGGCGGAACGGACGCTGGTCGCGGGCACGGCCTGGCGCAACCTCGGCGATCCGTTCGCGCAGATAACGCTCTTCAAAACAGTGTGCGTCAATACCGCCGATAAAGCCGTACGGGTTTCGTGCAGTTTCCAGATAAACCGGCGTAGCGCCCGCCTGTAACAGTGCCCCGTGATGGTTAGATTTATGGTTATTACGGTCGAACAGCACCAGATCGCCCGGTGTGAGCAGGGCGTTCAGCACGACCTTATTAGACGAAGAGGTTCCGTTCAGTACGAAGTAGGTTTTATCGGCATTAAAGACTTTCGCCGCATGCTGTTGAGCAGTACACGGCGTGCCTTCGTGGATCAGCAGATCGCCCATTGCCACGTCAGCATTGCACAGGTCGGCGCGGAACAGCGTTTCGCCAAAGAAATCGACAAATTGATTTCCCGCAGGGTGGCGGCGGAAGAACTGTCCACCCTGATGTCCCGGGCAGTCAAAAGCGCTGTTGCCTTGCTTAACATAATCTACCAGCGCGCGGAAGAAGGGGGGACGCAGCTGGGTTTCATACTTCTGCGCAGCTGCTTCCAGCTGGCGTCCGTAGAAGTCATTGCAGTTATCGGTACATTCAAAAACGCCCTGGATACGCGATAAATACTCTGCCGGAACAATCTCTTCTTTATGCGTGGAAATAAAAACGGGAATATTGAACCCCGTGGCATCTATTTTTTCTATAGTACCATTGGAAATATCGCTCACCGCCAGGACTACTGCGGCGACATCAATATAATCCGAGTCGTTCACGTCCACCATATCGCGGGTCGTGGTAAAGCAGTGCGGGCAGGTGCGGCTGGTGGCAATTTTTAACGTTTTCATCTTTCGCTCTTTATTTTAGGTAATAGAGGTCCTTCGATTTCCTGTGAAAAAGAAATCGCTATTTGCCGGAAAAAAAGCAAAGTCGGGCCGCTGATAAAAAATCAGTAAATTGCTTTTTGTTGAATAAAATCCAGCCCGTCCGGTTACGGTTAATTCTGGATCAAGGAGAATGAGCGCACTGGTTCACAGTCAACTGACTGTAAAAGAAGCTTTTTCAGGAGTGTGTGTAAGCAAGCGCGCCAGAAGTCGAAGGACTACCGGGCGTTAAAGAGATGAAAGTCAAAGCAGTTGCGGTGGGCAAACTTCATTATATGCGTTACCCGCCTTATATGAGGCATAAAACGGTTGTTATTTTCCATTTCCCTTTTCCTTTCAGTAATTGAAAGCGTGGTCATTTTATCCGGAAAGAGACGGCAAACCGTGAAGAGGATCAACATTAAGCGATCATTTGAAAAATAATTATCCGCATTTTATTTAAAGTGCAGATCATAATTCTGGATTGTGGGTATTATGTTAATGCGCTGTTTTTTTAGTGTGTCAAGAGACTTGAAATAAGGGTGAATAAATATGAGGCTGATATTTTAAAATAAACCAGGAGAGTAATTGTTTTAAGCGAAATGAGAGTGAATGATTATTCACAGCATAAACCGATAACCGATACCGGTTTCCGTTAATAAATGGCGCGGGCGCGCGGGATCCGTTTCGAGTTTCTGGCGAAGGTGCCCCATATATATGCGCAGGTAGTGACTATGCTCCACCGCATTCGGTCCCCAGACCCGACTTAACAGCTGGCGCTGGGTAAGAACTTTGCCGTGATTGTTGAGCAGGACCGCCAGCAGGCGGAACTCGATGGGGGTCAGGTGGATTTCAGCCTCACCGCGTTGAATGCGGCGCGAGGCCAGATCGACACGAATATCCGAAAAGGTATACACCGGGTCGACGGGGGCGGTGGTCGCGTGGCGGCGAAGGGCGACGCGCAGACGCGCCTGCAGTTCGCCAATGCCAAACGGCTTACTGAGATAGTCGTCGGCACCGGCATCGAGTGCGGCAATTTTGTCGGTCTCCTCCAGACGGGCGGAGAGCACGATGATCGGCATCTGGCTCCACTGGCGCACCTCCCGGATAAAGTCGAGGCCGTCGCCGTCCGGCAGGCCCAAATCGAGGATCACCAGGTCCGGCTTGCGGGTGGCGGCTTCAATCAGGCCTCGCTGTAGCGTCCCGGCATCGTGAACGCGCAACCCTTCACCTTCCAGCGCGGCACGCAGAAAACGACTGATGGCGAGTTCATCTTCAACAATCAGGACGTTAATCACAAATCCTCTGGAAAGTCATTCAGTTCGGGTGGGGCATCAAGCGGCAGTGTAACACAAAAACCGGCCCCCCCTTCGGGGCGATTATGGGCGGTAATGGTGCCGCCGTGCACCTCAACAATCGCCTGGCAGATAGCCAGCCCCAGCCCGACGCCGGGAATGGCGGACTCCTTATTTCCGCGGGCGAATTTATCAAAGATAGCCTCTTCCTGACCCGCCGGAATGCCCGGGCCGCTATCCCAGACTTCCAGCTGGAGCTGGTCCGGGGTGACGCTGGCGTCAATGCCGATTTGCGCTTTGCTGCCCGCATATTTCGCGGCGTTCTCCAGCAGATTAATCAGCACCCGCTCGAACAGCGGGCCATCCACATGGATCAACGCCAGCGGATCGGACATCGCGAGCGCGATATGCCGGCCACCCAGCCCCGGCTCCAGGGTTTTTAAGGCGCTGCCGATCACCTCTTCCAGCGTCAGCCACTCTTTTTTCAGGTTAAAGCCGCCGGACTGGATCCGCGCCATATCCAGCAGGTTGTTCACCAGCCGGGTGGTGTTCAGCACGTGCTGGCGGATCTCGCTGGCCTGGATAGCGTGGCGGGAGCCTTCTGCCGCCAGGTCGAGGGTCAGGATCTCCGACTGACCGAACAGCACCGTCAGCGGCGTGCGCAGATCGTGGGAGAGGGCGGCCAGCAGCGAATTGCGAATGCTCTCCCGCTCGCTGGCTAACCGCGCCTGTTCTTCGCTGGCGGTGAGCGCCAGCCGCTCCAGCGCGCTCGCCACCAGCAGGGTAAAGGTCTCCAGCAGCCGCTGCTGCTCGGGGATCATCAGCTGGCGCAGGTTAGCCGGCTCGACAATCAGTACCCCCTGACGCTGCAACGGCAGGATCTGATAGGGTACACCCGGGAGCGTGTCGGTGCCTGCTCCCGCAGGCTGGCCTTTATCAAAGCTCCAGTGGGCAATGGCCTCATCCCACGGCGTGATGCCCGAAGCCGGGGTGAGGGGGGCGAGTTTGCCTTCGCGATCCGGGAGCAGGATCAGGCTGCGGGCGTTAAAGGTGGAGTGAATAAACTGCTGGCTGGTCTGGACGATATCCTGCGGTGCGCGGCCCACCGCCAGCGCCTTCGACATCTCATACAGTTGGCGGGTGCGTTGCTCGCGGTAACGGGCGATCCGCGCCTGATAGCGCACCCCCGCCGTCAGGTTGCCGATAAGCAAACCTACCGCCAGCATCACGGCGAAGGTGAGGACGTACTGCACATCCGACACCGCCAGGGTGCCGCGCGGGGCGATAAAAAAGAGATCGAAGCTGATGACGTTGATTACCGTCGCCAGCACCGAGGGCCAGCGGCCGTAAAACAGGGCCACGATCACCACACCCAGCAGGTAGATCATCACCAGGTTGGCGGCATCGAAGCCGGGTAGCCACTGGCTGGCAACAAAGGTGATCAGCGCGCAGAGCAGCACCGCCACCAGACAGCCGCGCAGCTGGATCCGCCATTTGTCGCTGAATGCCCGGTTGTCCGGGGTTCTGGCGGGCAGGGCGGCCGGTTTGTCGTCCAGCGCGACGATCAGCAGATCGAGGTCGGGGGCGCGCTGTGCCAGCTTGTCGGCAAAGCTCTCCCGGCTGAACCCGCGGCGACGGGTGCGCCTGCCGATAACAATTTTGCCGAGGTTATGCTCCCGGGCGTAGCGCAGGATGGCTTTCTCTTCCGCCTGCTCGGCCAGGGTGGCGGTTTCGGCCCCAAGCTCCTGCGCCAGACGCAGGGCGCCAAGAATGGCGCGGCGCTGGTTCTCCGGCAGACGGTGCAGCTGCGGCGTCTCCACGTAGACCGCATGCCAGACGCTGCCAAATTTTGCCGCCAGACGCGCGGCGGTGCGCACCAGCTTCTCGTTGCCGCTGCCGTGGCCGATGCAGAGCAAAATCGCATCGCGGGTATGCCACACCTTCTCCTGACCCTGGCGGTCGCGCCAGGCCCGCATCTGATCGTCCACCCGGTCGGCGGTGCGGCGCAGAGCCAGCTCGCGCAGGGCGATCAAATTGCCTTTACGGAAGAAGTGCTCGATGGCCCGCTCAGCCTGCCCGGCGATATAGACTTTGCCCTCATGCAGTCGCTGGCGCAGATCGTCCGGGGGGAGATCCACCAGCACCACCTCGTCCGCCGCGTCGAAGAAGGGATCCGGGACGGTCTCCCGCACCTGAATACCGGTCACGCCGCTGACCACGTCGTTGAGGCTCTCCAGATGCTGGACGTTGACGGTGGTGAAAACATCAATTCCGGCGTCCAGCAGCTCCTCGACATCCTGCCAGCGTTTGGGATGACGCGAGCCCGGGGCATTGGTGTGCGCCAGCTCGTCCATCAGGATCAGTGCCGGACGGCGGGCGAGGGCGGCGTCGAGATCGAATTCCGTTACCAGACGCCCACGATGATGAATGCGGCGCGGCGGCTGGGTTGCCAGCCCCGCCAGCAGCGCGGCGGTCTCCTGGCGACCGTGGGTTTCCACGACACCGATGAGAATATCGAGCCCCTGGGCGCGCAGACGCTGGGCTTCACTGAGCATGGCGAAGGTTTTGCCGACGCCCGCGCAGGCGCCGAAGAAAATTTTCAGCTTACCGCGATGGGGCCAGGCGGCCTGTTCCAGCAGTTTGTCCGGGTCCGGGCGCAGAGGCTCGTCAATCATTTACTCTTTCCTTAGCGCGTCCAGCGCCAGATTCAATTCAACAATATTGACCACTGGATTGCCCATCGCGCTGAATAATGGCTTTTGCGTATGGGCGGCCACCAGCTGGCTGAGCTGTTCGGCGCTGAGCTGACGCGCCAGAGCCACCCGTGGGATCTGCCAGGCGACGGCCTGCGGCGTCAGGCTGTAGTCCAGCCCGCTGCCTGAGGCGGTCACCAGTTCAACCGGCACTGCCGGGCTCGCCTGCGGGTTGGCTGCACGCAGAGCCTCCACGCGGGCGCGAACGGCGTCATCCAGCTCAGGGTTGCTGCCCGCCAGATTGCTGCCGCCCGAGGCCATGGGATTATACGGGCTCTCAGCCGTAGCGGAAGGACGCCCGTGAAAGTAACCCGCCGCGGTAAAGTTCTGCCCAATCAGCCGGGAACCGCGGATCTCCCCCTGCTGGTAGATAAGCGATCCGTTGGCCTGGTCGGTAAACCACCACTGACCCAGCGCGGTGGTCACCAGCGGATAGAGCCCGCCGGTTATCAGGGCCAGCAGAATAAACAACAGTATAGCGGGACGTAACATAGCCATTTGATTTTCCTCTTAAACCAGCCCGAACAGGGTGAGCACGACATCGATGGCTTTAATGCCGATAAACGGCACCACCAGCCCACCCAGACCGTAAATCCACAGATTGCGGCGCAGCATGGCGGCGGCGGTGAGCGGCTTGTAGCTCACCCCTTTCAGCGCCAGCGGGATCAGAAAGATAATGATCAGCGCGTTGAAGATCACCGCGCTCAGGATGGCCGAGGCGGGGGAGTGCAGATGCATCACATTCAGGGCGTTCAGTTGCGGATAAGTCGCGGCAAACGCCGCCGGAATAATGGCGAAATATTTCGCCACGTCGTTGGCGATACTGAAGGTGGTGAGCGAGCCCCGGGTCATCAGCATCTGTTTGCCGATATGCACCACCTCGATCAGCTTGGTCGGATTAGAGTCGAGGTCAACCATATTGCCCGCCTCTTTCGCCGCCTGGGTGCCGGAGTTCATGGCTACCGCCACGTCCGCCTGGGCGAGGGCCGGGGCGTCGTTGGTGCCGTCACCGGTCATGGCCACCAGCCGTCCTTCTCCCTGGTACTGGCGGATCAGCGCCAGTTTGGCCTCCGGCGTCGCTTCGGAGAGAAAATCATCCACCCCCGCTTCGGCGGCAATGGCGGCCGCCGTCAGGCGGTTATCCCCGGTGATCATCACCGTTTTGATGCCCATTTTACGCAGCTGGGCAAAGCGCTCCTTGATGCCGCCTTTGACGATATCTTTCAGGGCGATCACCCCGAGTACGGTCGCCCCTTCCGCCACCACCAGCGGCGTGGCCCCCTGACGCGCGACGTTCTCTACCAGGGTATCTACCTGCGGCGGGAAGTGGCCGTTATTGGCCGCAATATGGCGGCGAATCGCGTCCACCGAACCCTTGCGGATCAGGCGGTCCTGAATATTGATGCCGCTCATCCGCGTTTGCGCCGTAAAGGGCACAAAGGTGGCATTCAGGCTTTGCACGTCGCGCTGGCGCAGGTTAAAGCGCTGCTTGGCGAGAATGACGATGCTGCGGCCTTCCGGGGTTTCGTCCGCCAGCGATGCCAGCTGGGCGGCGTCGGCCAGCGTTTGCTCATCCACCCCCGGGGCGGGCAGGAACTCAGATGCCTGACGGTTGCCGAGGGTGATGGTGCCGGTCTTATCCAGCAGCAGCACGTCGACGTCGCCTGCCGCCTCGACGGCTCGCCCGCTGGTGGCGATAACGTTGGCCGCCAGCATCCGGCTCATGCCCGCCACACCGATGGCCGACAGCAGGCCGCCGATGGTGGTCGGGATCAGGCAGACCAGCAGGGCCACCAGCACGGTGACGCTCACCGCCGTCCCGCCATAGGACGAGAAGGGCCACAGAGTGGCCGTCGCCAGCAGAAAGACGATGGTCAGCGCCACCAGCAGAATGGTGAGGGCGATTTCGTTCGGGGTTTTGCGCCGCTGGGCGCCTTCCACCATGGCGATCATCCGATCGAGGAAGGTTTCGCCCGGATTGACACTGCACTGGATCACCAGCCAGTCGGAAAGAATGCGCGTTCCGCCGGTGACCGAGGCAAAATCGCCCCCGGACTCACGGATCACCGGCGCGGACTCACCGGTGATGGCGCTCTCATCCACCGAGGCGCCCCCTTCGATAACCTCCCCGTCGCAGGGGATAATATCTCCGGCTTCCACCAGAACGATGTCGCCTTTGCGCAGCGTATCCGCTGGCACCGTTTCGCTGGCAGCACCATATTTCGCTTCGCGCAGCTTGCGGGCGAACGCGGTCTTTTGTACCCCTTTAAGGCTGTTGGCCTGCGCTTTGCTGCGTCCTTCCGCCAGCGCTTCGGCGACGTTGGCAAACAGCACGGTGAACCACAGCCACAGGCTGATCGCTGCGGTAAAGGTGGCGCTTCCTGACAGCCATCCGCCTGCCATGGCGAGGGCAAGCAGGGTGGTCAGCAGGCTCCCCAGCCAGACGATAAACATCACCGGATTGCGCCACTGCACGCGCGGATCTAATTTTTTTATCGCATCCATCAGCGCCTGGCGAACCAGAGCAGGTTCAAGCAGGGCCAGTTGCTTACGACTCATGAAGAATACTCCGTAAAATCAGCGTAAAGAGAGGTGTTCCGCAACCGGGCCTAATGCGAGGGCGGGAATAAAGGTGAGGGCGCCGACCAGCAGGACGGTGCCGATCAGCAGACCCACAAACAGCGCGCCGTGGGTAGGCAGCGTGCCGCCAGAGGCGGGCTGGCGGGTCTTGTTCACCAGCGATCCGGCGATGGCTATGACCGGAATAATCACCCCAAAGCGGCCGACCAACATGCAGAATGCCAGCAGGCAGTTCCAGAACGGTGAGTTTGCGCTCAGGCCCGCAAAGGCGCTGCCGTTGTTGTTGGCTGCCGACGACACCGCGTACAGCACCTCGCTGAAGCCGTGGATCCCGGGGTTGAAGATGCCGCTGCGCCCGGCGTCAGTCATCAGCGCCAGTGCGGTGCCGAGCAGCACCAGCGCCGGGGTGACGAGGATCGCCAGCGCGGTCAGCTTCATCTCACGCACGTCGATTTTCTTACCCAGATATTCCGGGGTGCGGCCAATCATCAGCCCGGCGATAAAGACCGCCAGCAGCACAAACAGCAGCATGCCGTACAGGCCCGATCCAACGCCGCCAAACACCACTTCACCAATCTGCATCAGCCACATCGGGATCATGCCGCCCAGGGCGGTGAAGGAGTCATGCATGGCGTTAACCGCTCCGCAGGAGGCGGCGGTGGTGATCACCGCATACAGGCTGCTGGCGAGAATGCCAAAGCGGCTCTCTTTTCCTTCCATGTTGCTGTTGCTGTCCGCGCCGAGCAGCATTAAGTGGCTGTTACCCTGCCACTCCGCCCACATCACCAGCGCCGCGCAGACCACAAAGATGGCGGACATGGTCCACAGGATCGTATGCCCCTGGCGCCGATCGCTGACCGACTCGCCAAAGGCAAAGCACAGTGCGGTGGGGATCAGGAAGATCGCCAGCATCTGCACGGCGTTGGTCAGCGCGGTCGGATTCTCAAACGGATGGGTGGAGTTGGCATTAAAGAAACCCCCTCCGTTGGTACCCACTATTTTGATCGCTTCCTGCGAGGCGACCGGCCCCATCGGCAGCAGCTGCCTGGCCCCCTCCAGCGAGGTGAAGGGCTGATAAGGAAGCAGGTTCTGCAATACACCCTGCTGCATAAACAGCAGGGCGATAACCAGCGACAGCGGCAGCAACACCCACAGGGTGATGCGGGTCAGATCGACCCAGGCGTTGCCAAGCGTAGTGATATTCTGGCGGGAGAAGGCGCGGGTCAGGGCAAAAATCACTGCGATACCGCTGGCCGCAGAGAGGAAGTTTTGTACCGTCAGCCCCGCCATCTGGCTGAAATAGCTCAGAGTTGTTTCACCGGCATAGGACTGCCAGTTGGTGTTGCTGACAAAGCTGACGGCGGTATTCAGCGCCAGATGCCATGAAAGCCCCGGCAGCTGCTGCGGATTGAGCGGCAGAGTGCCCTGAAGCATCAGCATGGCGAAGAGCACAACCAGGCCCACGCCATTAAGCAGCAGAATAGCCAACAAATAATGGCGCCAGCTCATCTCGTCGGCGCGGATCCCCAGCAGGCGCAGTATCCCTGCGTCAATGGCCTGCACCCCGGGCAGCGGCAGGCCGTTAATCATGCGTGCCAGCCACATCCCCAGTGGCCGGGCGAGTATGAACAGTACCAGCAGAAAGCTGGCGATAAGCAGAAATCCCTGAGCAGCCATCAGAATGCCTCCGCGTTAAGCAGGGCATAAATCAGATACCCCAGTAACAGAAACAGCAGCGCGATGCCCACAATTACACCTGCACTCACAATTCACCTCCGGGTGACATTAGTCATGGTGCAAACGGTAAATTTTCTGGCGCAAAGATTTCGCAAAAATCAGACGGGGAGGTGTAAAAAAAGTATAAAAATAGCTAAGACCATAATTTAACTAATGGTTAGTATTAATTTAACTTTTATGTAACTAAATTACGGGATGAAGTGTAAAGATCCCTTTTAGAGGACAAAAAAAGTGGTCGGATGAGTAGTAAAATTACAGCCAAAGCGTTACTATTTTCAGCAGATAATCAGTTTTACTTTTCCGGAGCAGGTTTCCGGCCAGAAAGAGGGGAGAAAATGATGGAATTTTACAAAGCGTATCCGGCACATATCGTTTTTATTCGCCGCACTTTCGCTGTGTTAGCGGGTGTTCTGGCGTTACCAGTTATGCTGTTCTGGAAAGATCGTGCACGTTTTTACAGCTATCTGCATCGCGTATGGGCGAAGACCAGCGATAAGCCGGTGTGGATGGATCAGGCTGAAAAAGCCATTTGTGATTTTTATTAAGAAAGACTACACACAGCAATTGCAGTAACAAAAAACCGCCACAGCAATGTGGCGGTTTTTTTATCCCCCGGGATTCGCGGTCCGTTGGGCGGCCTTTTTTATTTCAGTATGGCTACACTTGTTAAAGCAAAGTATCCTCGGTGACTTGTAGATGTTACAGACGATAATACTGGAGTGTTATGGCCACCCATCTGGTCTGGTTTCGCGCCGATCTGCGCATCCACGATAACCTTGCGCTTGCCGCCGCCTGCCGCGACAAACATGCCCGCGTCCTGGCGCTTTTCATCGCCACGCCGCAGCAGTGGCGTGAGCACGCCATGGCGCCTCGCCAGGCCGCCTTTCTTCATGCTCATCTCAACGATCTGCAACAGCAGCTGGCCGACAGAAACATTCCGCTGCTCTACGCGCAGGTGGCTGATTTCGCCGCCCAGGGCGAAAAAGTGGCGCAGCTTTGCGCAGAGCATGAGGTCACCCATCTCTTTTATAACTACCAGTACGAACTGAACGAGCAGCAGCGCGATCGTCAGCTGGAGCGCGCGTTGCAGAACGTGACCTGCCAGGGTTTTGATGACAGCGTGATCCTGCCGCCGGGCAGCGTCATGACCGGCAGTCATGAGATGTACAAGGTCTTTACGCCGTTTAAAAACGCCTGGCTGCGGCGGCTGAAAGAGGGGCTGCCTGAGTGTGCGGCGGCTCCTGCCGTCCGCGAGGGCGAAAAGGTGACCCCGGCGGCGCTGGATTTCGATTATCCGCAACAGCCATTCGATACTGACCTCTTTCCAGCGAGCGAGAGAGAGGCGATTGCCCGGCTGCGTCAGTTCTGTCAACAGGGGGCAGGGGAGTATGAGGCGCAGCGCGATTTTCCGGCTATCGAAGGGACCAGCCGTCTCTCCGCCTGCCTGGCGCTGGGGGTGCTGTCTCCTCGCCAGTGCCTGCACCGCTTGCTGGCAGAACAACCTGAGGCGCTGGAGGGGGGGCCGGGGGCGGTATGGCTTAACGAGCTTATCTGGCGCGAGTTTTATCGTCATCTGATGACGTATCACCCTGATTTATGTAAATATCGGCCATTCATCCGCTGGACTGATAACGTCGAATGGCAGTCTGACGATGTGCAGCTGAAAGCCTGGCAAGAGGGACAAACCGGCTATCCGATTGTCGATGCAGCCATGCGTCAGCTGAATGAAACCGGCTGGATGCACAATCGCCTGCGGATGATCACCGCCAGCTTTCTGGTAAAGGATCTGCTTATCGACTGGCGTGCCGGGGAACGTTACTTTATTTCACAGCTGATCGATGGCGACCTGGCCGCCAATAACGGCGGCTGGCAGTGGGCGGCATCAACCGGAACCGACGCCGCCCCTTATTTTCGTATTTTTAACCCGACAACCCAGGGACAGAAGTTTGATTCCGACGGCGTGTTTATCCGCCGCTGGCTGCCGGAGCTGGCCACCGTGCCGGACAAGGCCATCCACGATCCCTGGATCTGGGCGGACAAGCAGGGCGTCACCCTCGCGTATCCCCGCCCGGTTGTCGACCATAAACAGGCGCGCGTTGCCACGCTGGCCGCGTATGAAGCCGCCCGTAAAGCATAGGGAGTCATAATGAAAAACAGTGAACTGGAACGACTGATTAACGACAAACTGAACAGCGCCAGCTTCAGCGACTACGCACCGAATGGCCTGCAGGTGGAAGGGCGCGAAACTATTCAGAAGATTGTTACCGGTGTGACGGCAAGCCAGGCGCTGCTGGATGAAGCGGTTCGCCAGCAGGCCGATGCCGTTATCGTTCATCACGGCTATTTCTGGAAGGGGGAATCTCCGGTTATCCGCGGCATGAAGCGCAACCGCCTGAAGACCTTGCTGGAAAACGACATCAACCTCTATGGCTGGCACCTGCCGCTGGATGCGCACCCGGAGCTGGGAAACAACGCCCAGCTGGCGGCGCTGCTCGGCATTAACATCATGGGCGAAATCGAGCCGCTGGTGCCGTGGGGGGAACTCTCCATGCCGGTGCCGGGGCTGGAGCTGGCCTCGTGGATCGAAGCGCGGCTGGGGCGTCGTCCGCTGTGGAGCGGCGATACCGGGCCGGATGAGGTAAAACGCGTCGCCTGGTGTACCGGCGGCGGACAGAGCTTTATTGACAGCGCGGCGCGTTTTGGCGTCGATGCGTTTATCACCGGCGAAGTCTCTGAGCAAACCATTCACTCCGCCCGCGAGCAGGGGCTGCATTTTTATGCGGCAGGTCACCATGCCACGGAACGCGGCGGCATTCGCGCGCTCAGCGAATGGCTGACAGAAAACACCGACCTGGATGTCACCTTTGTCGATATTCCTAATCCAGCCTGATGAGAGGTATCTAAGTGCAGCGAGCACGTTGTTATCTGCTAGGCGAAACCGCCGTCGTACTGGAACTGGAGCCGCCGGTGACCCTGGCGACGCAAAAACGGATCTGGCGCTTGACCCAGCGACTGGGTGAAATCCCTGAAGTGGTGGAAGCCATTCCGGGGATGAATAACATCACCGTGGTGCTGCGCAATCCCCACTCGGTGGCGCTGGATGCCATAGAACGTCTGCAGCGCTGGTGGGAAGAGAGCGAAGCGCTGGAACCCGATTCCCGCGCTATCGAGATCCCCGTGGTGTATGGTACTGCTGCGGGCCCCGATCTGGGCGAGGTGGCGCGTCACGCGGGGCTGACCGAGAAACAGGTCGTGGAGCTCCATTCCTCCGCGGATTATGTGGTCTGGTTTTTGGGCTTTCAGCCGGGCTTTCCGTATCTGGGCGGGCTGCCTGAGCAACTGGCTACGCCGCGTCGCGCTGAACCCCGGTTGCAGGTGCCGGCGGGCTCGGTGGGGATTGGCGGGTCGCAGACCGGTATTTATCCCTTAGCCACACCCGGAGGCTGGCAGCTGATTGGGCACACCTCTCTGCCGCTGTTCGATCCCGCTCGTGACGAGCCGGTGCTGCTGCGACCGGGCGACACCGTGCGGTTTATCCCGCAGAAGGAGGGGGTATGTTAAAAATCATTCGTGCGGGTCTTCATACTTCGGTGCAGGATGGCGGACGTATCGGGTTTCGCCAGTCAGGAATCAGCTACTGCGGCGCGCTGGATAAACCGGCACTGCAGATTGGTAATCTGCTGGTGGGCAATGACCCGGATGATGCCGCGCTGGAGATCACCCTGGGGCAATCTATCTTCGAATTTGAACAGGATGGCTGGTTTGCCCTGACCGGTGCGGGCTGTGATGCCCGGCTTGACGGGGCCGCGGTCTGGACCGGCTGGCGCCTGCCGGTGAAAGCCGGGCAACAGCTCACCCTTAATCGTCCCCGCCGGGGCATGCGCAGCTATCTGGCCATTGCGGGCGGAATCGACGTGCCGCAGGTCATGAACTCCCTCAGCACCGACCTGAAGGTGGGGCTGGGCGGTCACGAAGGGCGGCTGCTGAAAGATGGCGATCGCCTGCAGGTTCGGGCCGGTGGGCGTGAATTCCGTGAAGCCCAGGGCGTGAAACAGCTCCTTTGGAGTAACCGCGTGCGGGCCTTGCCGGGACCGGAATACCATGAGTTCGATCAGGCCTCCCAGGATGCGCTCTGGCGTCTGCCCTGGCAGCTCAGCCCACAGAGTAACCGTATGGGCTACCGCCTGCAGGGGCAAAAGCTGGCGCGCACCACCGATCGGGAGATGCTGTCGCACGGGCTGCTCCCGGGCGTGATTCAGGTGCCGCATAACGGACAGCCTATCATTCTGATGAACGATGCCCAGACCACCGGGGGGTACCCGCGGATCGCCTGCATCATCGAGGCCGATATGTACCATCTGGCGCAGGCCCCGCTCGGACAACCTATTCACTTTGTCCCCTGTACGCTGGAAGAGGCGCTGGAGGCGCGGCGCATCCAGAAGCAGTACATCGAACAGCTGGCGTGGAGGTTACATGATCGCGGTTGATTTAAATGCAGATTTAGGTGAAGGGTGCGGCAGCGATGCCGCACTGTTAAAGCTGGTGTCGTCAGCCAATATCGCCTGCGGATTCCATGCCGGCGATGCCGAAACCATGCTGGCCTGCGTGCGCGAAGCGCTAAAAAATGGGGTGGCCATCGGGGCGCACCCCAGCTTCCCGGACCGGGAAAACTTTGGCCGCACGGCCATGACCCTGCCGCCGGAGACAGTCTACGCCCAGATGCTCTACCAGATTGGTGCCCTGGCGGCGATCGTTCGCGCCGAAGGCGGGCAGCTGCGTCACGTAAAACCGCACGGCATGCTCTATAACCAGGCGGCAAAAGATCGCGACCTGGCGGATGCGATCGCCCGCGCCGTTTCGACCGTTGACCCGGATCTGATCCTGGTCGGGCTGGCGGGGAGCGAGTTGATCCGCGCGGGAACGCGCTATGGCCTGATCACCCGGGAAGAGGTGTTTGCCGATCGTGGATATCAGGCCGATGGCAGCCTGGTGCCGCGTACCCAGGCCGGGGCGCTGATCGCCGATGAAGATCAGGCCCTGGCGCAAACCCTGGAGATGATCCAGCGCGGACGGGTGAAGAGTATTACCGGTGAATGGGCAGCCGTGCATGCGCAGACGGTGTGTATCCACGGTGACGGCGAGCATGCGCTGGCCTTTGCCCGTCGTCTGCGCAGAGAATTTGAAGAAAATAATATAAAAATCAGTGCATAACGCACACTTGCAAACACAACGACAGGAAAAAGGTCATGGCAGAGACGCTATCCCTCTGGCCACTCATCGGTATCGCGGTGATTGTGGTCGGGTTTCTCTTACGCTTTAACCCGGTGCTGGTGGTCATTGTCGCCGGGATCGTCACCGGCCTGGCGGCGCAAATGCCCATCGCCACCATTCTGGAAAAACTGGGCGAAGGGTTCCTCAATACCCGTAACCTGCCTTATATCCTGCTGATCCCGCTGGCGGTTATTGGTCTGCTGGAGCGCCACGGCCTGAAAGAGCGGGCCCAGGCGTGGATCGCGAAGATCCACAGCGCCACCGCCGGGCGGCTTTTGATCGTCTATCTCTTCGTCCGTGAAACGTCGGCGGCAATGGGGCTGACCAGCCTTGGCGGACACCCGCAGATGGTGCGCCCGCTGCTGGCGCCGATGGCGGAAGGGGCGGCGGAGAAAAAGTATGGCGAGCTGCCGGGGGCGGTGCGCTATCGACTGCGGGCGATGTCGGCAGCCACCGATAACGTCGGGCTCTTCTTTGGAGAAGATATCTTTGTCGCCTTTGGCGCCATCATCTTTATGCATAACTTTATGCTGGAATCCGGTGGGATCCAGACGGAGCCGCTGCATATTGCCCTCTGGGGGATCCCGACCGCGCTCTGCGCCTTTGCGATCCACGCGACCCGCCTCTACCGCCTGGATAAGCATCTGGAGCGCGAGCTGGCCAAAGTGCAGGGAGAGGTAAAATGAATTTCCAGCAAAGCTATCTCTACTGGCTGGCAGGGCTGATCCTGCTCATCGTGGCGCTGATGTCGTTTCGCGATAAAGCCAACCCGCGACGTATGACCACCGGTCTGTTCTGGGGCATTTACGGCCTGCTGTTCCTGCTGGGGAACTGGACCTACGATCTGGTGGGCGACAAGCGCACCGTCCATATCGCAGTGGGTGTGGCAGTCGTGCTGCTGGCACTGATCGCCGGTTTCGGCGGGGTGCGCCAGGGGAGTTATCACCAGCGCACGCCAGAAGAGCGTGAGAGCAGCGCGAAGCGTCTGGGCAATCGCCTCTTTTTACCAGCGCTGGCCATTCCGGTGGTGACGGTGGTGGGCGTGCTGATGTTCAACCACATCCCGGGCCTGCAGGAGACGCTGTTCGGGCCGGGTAACCACTCGACCCTGGTGACGCTCTTCTCCATGACCGTCGGCTCGCTGATTGGCCTGACGATGGCGGTTAAAATGACCCATGAGAAAGTGCATCAGCCTTTGCAGGAGGCGCGCCGTCTGCTCGACTCCATCGGCTGGGCCTTTATTCTGCCGCAGATCCTGGCGACCCTTGGCCTGCTGTTTACCGCCGCCGGTGTCGGGGAAGGCATTTCATATCTCACCCAGACGTACCTGGCGGTCGACAGCCGGTTTATTGCGGTAGCGGTCTATGCCGTGGGCATGGCGCTGCTGACCATGGTAATGGGTAACGCCTTCGCCGCGTTTCCGATTGTCACCGCCGGGATCGGTATTCCCATTCTGGTGCTGCAACACGGCGGCAACCCGGCGGTGATGGCGGCGATTGGCATGTTCTCCGGCTACTGTGGCACCCTGATGACGCCGATGGCGGCCAACTTCAATATTGTGCCCGCCGCGCTGCTGGAGTTACCCGATAAAAACGCGGTCATTAAGGCGCAGGTCCCCACCGGGGTATTGCTGCTGATCGCTAACGTCTTCCTGCTCTACTTCCTGATGTTCCTGTAAGGAGAAATGATGCGAACCGTATTGATCACCGGCTTTGAGCCGTTTGGCGGCGAAACCGTTAACCCCTCATGGGAGGTGGTAAAGCAGCTTGATGGCGCAATTATTGACGACTGCCGCGTGGTGGCGCGGCAGTTGCCCTGCGTGTTTGGCGAGTCGTTATCGGTGCTGAACGCGGCCATTGACGCGCTACAGCCCTCCGTTGTACTGGCGGTAGGGCAGGCCGGGGGCCGGGTGGATGTCACCGTTGAGCGGGTGGCGATCAACGTTGATGATGCCCGTATCCCGGATAACCATGGCCGACAGCCGGTGGATGTGGCTATCGTTGAGGGCGGCCCGGCGGCCTGGTTCAGCACGCTGCCCATTAAAGCGATGGTGGCGGCGCTGCGTGAATCAGGTATTCCTGCTTCGGTTTCGCAGACGGCGGGAACATTCGTCTGCAACCACGTGATGTATGGCGTGCTGCACAAGCTGGCCGACCGCCCGGAGGTGAAGGGCGGATTTATCCATATTCCTTACCTGCCCGAGCAGGCGGCGGCGCACCCTGGCGCCCCGAGCATGGCGACGCAAACCGTGAAGCAGGCGCTGGAGATCGCCATTACGGTGGCGCTGCGCCAGGAGGCGGATATTAAAGTGGTGGGCGGCGCAACGCACTAACAAGGAGTCATCATGCCAGAAGGACCAGAGATCCGCCGCGCGGCGGATAGCCTGGAGGCGGCGATAAAAGGCAAACCGCTCACCGACGTGTGGTTTGCTTTCCCTCAGTTAAAACCGTTTGAATCCCGGCTTATCGGCGAGACGGTCACGCATCTGGAGACGCGCGGTAAAGCGCTGCTCACTCACTTTTCTAACCAGCTGACGCTCTACAGCCATAACCAGCTGTATGGCGTCTGGCGGGTGGTTGAGACCGGCCAGGAGCCGCAGACCACGCGGGTCCTGCGCGTTAAGTTACAGACCGCGGATAAAACCATTCTGCTCTACAGCGCCTCGGATATTGAGATGCTCTTGCCGGAGCAACTCACTACCCATCCCTTCCTGCAGCGGGTGGGGCCGGATGTCCTCGATTTACGCCTGACGGCAGAGGAGGTGAAAGCGCGGCTGTTGTCGGCAAAATTCCGCAACCGGCAGTTTTCCGGGCTGCTGCTGGACCAGGCGTTTCTCGCTGGTCTGGGCAACTATCTGCGGGTGGAAATTCTGTGGGAGGTGGGGCTGGCGCCGCAGCATAAAGCGTCACAGCTCACCGAAGAACAGCTCGACGCGCTGGCGCATGCGCTACTGGCGATCCCGCGTCTGTCGTATAACACCCGCGGAGTGGTGAATGACAAGAAGCATCATGGGGCATTATTCCGCTTTAAGGTGTTTCATCGGGCGGGGAAAAAGTGCGAGCGGTGCGGCGGGGTGATTGAGAAAACGACGCTCTCTTCCAGACCGTTTTACTGGTGTCCTGAGTGCCAGATGTAAAAAAGCCGGGTGGCGCTTGCGCTGACCCGGCCTGCTTAGGCCCGGCAAGCGTAGCGCCGCCGGGCATCGCTTTTAGCGTTTGGTCACGTCAGACTCGAAATTACGCTGCTCGTAGCCGGTGTACAGCTGACGAGGACGGGCAATTTTCATCCCTTCGGTGTGCATTTCGTTCCAGTGTGCAATCCAGCCCACGGTACGCGCCATCGCGAAGATAACGGTAAACATGGAAGATGGAATGCCCATCGCTTTCAGGATGATACCGGAGTAGAAATCGACGTTCGGGTAGAGTTTCTTCTCGATGAAGTACGGGTCGTTCAGCGCGATGTGTTCCAGCTCCATCGCCACCTGCAGCAGGTCATCTTTGGTGCCCAGCTCTTTCAGCACTTCGTGGCAGGTTTCACGCATCACGGTTGCGCGCGGGTCATAGTTTTTGTAAACACGGTGACCGAAGCCCATCAGACGGAAGGAGTCGTTCTTATCCTTCGCACGACGGACGAATTCAGGAATGTGTTCAACGGAGCTGATCTCTTCCAGCATCTTCAGTGCCGCTTCGTTCGCGCCACCGTGTGCCGGTCCCCACAGGGAGGCGATACCTGCTGCGATACAGGCGAACGGGTTCGCGCCTGAAGAACCAGCGGTACGGACGGTAGAGGTAGAGGCGTTTTGCTCGTGGTCAGCGTGCAGGATCAGGATACGATCCATTGCGCGTTCCAGAACCGGGTTCACTTCGTACTCTTCGCACGGCGTGGCGAACATCATACGCAGGAAGTTACCGGCGTAAGAGAGGTCGTTGCGCGGATAAACAAACGGCTGTCCGATGGAGTATTTGTAACACATCGCTGCCATGGTTGGCATTTTGGACAGCAGACGGAACGCGGCGATATCGCGGTGACGCTGGTTATTCACATCCAGGGAGTCATGGTAGAACGCGGCCAGTGCACCGGTGATCCCGCACATTACCGCCATTGGGTGTGAATCGCGGCGGAAGGCGTGGAACAGACGGGTAATCTGCTCATGGATCATCGTGTGACGAGTGACGGTGGTTTTGAACTCATCGTACTGTTCCTGCGTCGGCTTTTCGCCGTTCAGCAGGATGTAGCACACTTCCAGGTAGTTGGAGTCAGTCGCTAACTGGTCGATGGGGAAACCGCGGTGCAACAGAATACCTTCGTCACCGTCGATGTAGGTGATTTTGGACTCGCAAGATGCGGTGGAGGTAAAACCAGGGTCAAAGGTAAACATACCTTTAGAACCAAGACTACGGATATCAATAACATCCTGACCGAGCGTGCCTTTTAGCACATCCAGTTCAATAGCAGCGTCACCATTTAGGGTGATTTTTGCCTTAGTATCAGCCATTTACGGTCTCCTTAGCGCCTTATTGCTTAAGACTGCCCATAACCGGATTTGCATTCAGCTGATTTATCATTGTTACCAGTTTGTTATTTGGCTCGCCGCTCAGCTCACGAGGAGAAACCAGGGTACAGAGCAATGGCGCTAGCAGGTAAACAAATGAGAAACCAGAGAAATAACAGCAAATCAGTGTTTGTTCAGTCCGAATTATTCAAACCTGTATATCACTAATAACTGTCCTGATAACTTCGGTCAATACCATCACACTGTTACATAACTTATTCTCAGGTGAAAGAGAGACCTCATAACTTTTGCGCATTATATGCCTTTTCTGGTGATGTTTGTAACAATAATGTTTAACATTTGTCAAATCAGATGATTAAAAATTAAAAAGATGTTGTTATCGTGACCCTGATCACTGTTCCAGAGAAAACCCGACAAACTGTATGTAGGTTAATTGTAATGATTTTGTGAACGGCCTATACTGCCGCCAGGTCTCCGGAAAACCCTGCAATCCCGAGCCAACCAGCGTTGTAACGTGTCATTTGAGCATCTGGAAGCAATGTTTTGCATGACGCACAGTTATATAAAAGGCACGCTGTCTGACCCGCATCGCAGTCCGGAGGAAGGAAACTATAAGAACAGCATGTGGGCGTTATTCATGATAAGAAATGTGAAAAAACAAAGACCTGTCAATCTGGATCTCAAAACGATCCGATTCCCCGTAACGGCAATAGCGTCCATCCTTCATCGTGTATCCGGTGTGATCACGTTTGTCGCGGTGGGTATCCTGTTATGGTTACTGGGTACCAGCCTCTCGTCTCCGGAAGGATTCCAGCAGGCCGCCGACATCATGAACGGTTTCTTTGTGAAATTTATCATGTGGGGCATCCTCACCGCGTTGGCCTATCACGTTGTTGGCGGCATCCGCCATATGCTGATGGATGTCGGCTATCTGGAAGAGACCTTCGAAACCGGCAAACGTACCGCTAACATCTCCTTTGTTATCACTGTCGTGCTTTCACTTCTCGCAGGAGTTCTCGTATGGTAAGCAACGCCTCCGCATTAGGACGCAACGGCGTACATGACTTTATTCTGGTCCGTGCTACCGCTATCGTTCTCACCCTCTACATCATCTACATGATCGGTTTCTTTGCCACCAGCGGCGATCTGACCTGGGAAATCTGGACTGGCTTCTTCGGGTCTGCCTTTACCAAAGTGTTTACCCTGCTGGCGCTCTTCTCCATTCTGATCCACGCGTGGATTGGCATGTGGCAGGTACTGACCGACTACGTTAAATCAATGGCGATTCGTCTCGCGTTGCAGCTGGCTATTGTCGTTGCACTGGTGGTTTACGTTATTTATGGATTTGTTGTGGTGTGGGGTGTGTGATGAGACTTCCAGTCAGAGAATTTGACGCTGTAGTGATTGGCGCTGGCGGCGCAGGTATGCGCGCGGCGCTGCAAATTTCCCAGAGCGGCCAGACCTGTGCGCTGCTCTCTAAAGTGTTCCCGACCCGTTCCCATACCGTATCTGCGCAGGGTGGCATCACCGTTGCGCTCGGTAATACCCATGATGATAACTGGGAATGGCATATGTACGACACGGTGAAAGGCTCCGACTATATCGGTGACCAGGACGCCATTGAATATATGTGTAAAACCGGCCCGGAAGCGATTCTGGAGCTTGACCACATGGGGCTGCCGTTCTCCCGCCTGGAGAACGGCACCATCTATCAACGTCCGTTTGGCGGCCAGTCGAAGAACTTCGGCGGCGAGCAGGCGGCACGTACAGCGGCGGCTGCGGACCGTACCGGTCACGCCTTGTTGCACACGCTGTACCAGCAGAACCTGAAGAACAAAACCACCATCTTCTCCGAGTGGTATGCGCTGGATCTGGTGAAAAACGAAGATGGCGCCATCGTCGGTTGTACCGCCCTGTGCATTGAAACCGGTGAAGTAGTCTACTTCAAAGCCCGTGCCACCGTGCTGGCGACCGGCGGCGCAGGCCGTATTTATCAGTCCACTACGAACGCCCATATCAACACCGGTGACGGCGTCGGTATGGCTATCCGCGCTGGCGTACCGGTGCAGGATATGGAGATGTGGCAGTTCCACCCAACCGGTATCGCCGGTGCGGGCGTGCTGGTAACAGAAGGCTGCCGCGGTGAAGGCGGCTACCTGCTGAACAAACATGGCGAGCGCTTCATGGAGCGTTATGCCCCGAATGCGAAAGACCTGGCGGGTCGTGACGTGGTGGCGCGTTCCATCATGATCGAAATCCGTGAAGGCCGCGGCTGCGACGGTCCGTGGGGCCCGCACGCGAAGCTGAAATTGGATCATCTGGGTAAAGAGGTTCTGGAATCCCGTCTGCCGGGCATCCTGGAACTCTCCCGTACCTTCGCTCACGTCGACCCGGTTAAAGAGCCGATCCCGGTTATCCCAACCTGTCACTACATGATGGGCGGTATTCCGACCAAAGTGACCGGCCAGGCGCTGACCGTGAACGAGCAGGGCGAAGATGTGGTGATCCCGGGCCTGTTTGCGGTAGGCGAAATTGCCTGCGTATCCGTACACGGCGCCAACCGTCTGGGCGGCAACTCTCTGCTCGACCTGGTGGTGTTTGGTCGTGCGGTCGGTCTGCATCTGCAGGAGTCCATTGCCGAGCAGGGGCCACTGCGTGATGCCACCGAAGCGAATATTGAAGCCTCTCTGGAACGTCTCAACCGCTGGAACGGCAACCGTAACGGCGAAGATCCGGTGGAAATCCGTAAAGCGCTGCAGGAGTGCATGCAGCACAACTTCTCGGTATTCCGTGAAGGTGACGCGATGGCCAAAGGTCTTGAGCAGCTGAAAGCGATCCGCGAGCGTCTGAAAAATGCCCGTCTGGACGACACCTCCAGCGAGTTCAACACCCAGCGCGTTGAATGTCTGGAGCTGGATAACCTGATGGAAACCGCATACGCAACGGCGGTCTCTGCAAACTTCCGTACCGAAAGCCGTGGCGCCCATAGCCGCTTCGACTTCCCGGATCGTGATGATGAAAACTGGCTGTGCCACTCCCTGTATCTGCCAGAGACGGAATCCATGACGCGACGCAGCGTCAATATGGAACCGAAACTGCGTCCGGCGTTCCCGCCGAAGATTCGTACTTACTAATGCGGAGACAGGACAATGAAACTCGAATTTTCAGTTTATCGTTATAACCCTGATGTTGATGACGCTCCGCGTATGCAGGATTACACCCTGGAAGCGGAAGAAGGCCGTGACATGATGCTGCTGGACGCCTTAATGCAGCTGAAAGAAAAGGATCCGACACTGTCGTTTCGTCGTTCCTGCCGTGAAGGGGTGTGTGGCTCCGACGGTCTGAACATGAATGGCAAAAACGGTCTGGCCTGTATCACGCCTATCTCGGCGCTTAACCGTCCGGGACAGAAGATTGTCATCCGCCCTCTGCCGGGTCTGCCGGTGGTGCGTGATTTGGTGGTGGACATGGGGCAATTCTATGCACAATATGAGAAGATTAAGCCTTACTTGTTGAATAATGGGCAAAATCCACCCGCTCGCGAGCATTTACAGTCGCCAGAGCAGCGTGAAAAACTCGATGGCCTGTATGAGTGTATCCTCTGTGCATGTTGTTCGACCTCTTGCCCGTCGTTCTGGTGGAACCCGGACAAGTTTATCGGCCCGGCTGGCCTGCTGGCAGCGTACCGCTTCCTGATTGACAGCCGCGATACCGAAACCGACAACCGCCTGGAAGGGCTGAGTGATGCTTTCAGCGTATTCCGCTGCCACAGCATCATGAACTGCGTCAGTGTATGTCCTAAGGGGCTGAACCCGACGCGTGCCATCGGCCACATTAAGTCGATGTTGTTGCAGCGCAGTGCGTAAGTAACAACGCCGGATGGCGCTGCGCTTATCCGGCCTACGATTTTGTAGGCCCGGTCAGCGTAGCGCCACCGGGCAATTTGCAGAAACCTTTAAAAACTGCCCTGAAGTCTAGACAGTTTCTAAAGGTTCCTTCGCGGGCCAAATGAAAAGAGCTCGCAGGTGAACCCCGGCACGTACACGTAGTGTGCGTGGTAGTTTCTACGGCGAAAGTAAGCATAAAAATGCTTAAGGGATCACGATGCAGAACGGCGCAATGAAAGCCTGGCTGGACTCTTCATTCCTCTCTGGTGCAAACCAAAGCTGGATTGAACAGCTCTATGAAGACTTCTTAACCGACCCTGACTCAGTGGACGCTAACTGGCGTTCCATGTTCCAGGAGTTACCTGGAACGGGTGTCAAACCGGATCAATTTCATTCCAAAACACGTGATTATTTCCGTCGTCTGGCGAAGGATGCCTCACGTTACTCTTCCGCTATCTCCGACCCTGACACCAATGCGAAGCAGGTTAAAGTCCTGCAGCTGATTAACGCCTACCGCTTCCGCGGCCACCAGCACGCAAATCTGGATCCGCTGGGACTGTGGAAGCAGGAGCGCGTGGCTGATTTAGATCCGGCATATCACGACCTGACCGAAGCGGATTTCCAGGAAACCTTCAACGTTGGCTCTTTCGCTATCGGCAAAGACACGATGAAGCTGGGCGATCTGCTGGAAGCGCTGAAGCAGACCTACTGCGGCTCCATCGGCGCAGAGTATATGCACATCACCTCTACCGAAGAGAAACGCTGGATCCAGCAGCGTATCGAATCTGTTGCCGGTAAATCCACCTTCAATGCCGACGAGAAAAAGCGTTTCCTGAACGAACTGACCGCAGCCGAAGGGCTGGAGCGTTATCTCGGTGCGAAATTCCCGGGCGCAAAACGCTTCTCGCTGGAAGGCGGCGATGCGCTGGTGCCGATGCTGAAAGAGCTGATCCGCCACGCGGGCAACAGCGGTACCCGCGAAGTGGTACTGGGCATGGCGCACCGTGGTCGTCTGAACGTGCTGATCAACGTGCTGGGTAAAAAGCCGCAGGATCTGTTCGACGAATTCGCGGGCAAACATAAAGAACACCTCGGTACCGGTGACGTGAAGTACCACATGGGCTTCTCATCGGATATCGAAACCCAGGGCGGCCTGGTTCACATGGCGCTGGCGTTTAACCCGTCGCACCTTGAGATCGTAAGCCCTGTGGTTATCGGCTCCGTACGCGCCCGTCTGGATCGTCTGGACGAGCCAAGCAGCAACAAAGTTCTGCCAATCACCATCCACGGCGATGCGGCAGTTACCGGGCAGGGCGTGGTTCAGGAGACCCTGAACATGTCGAAAGCGCGGGGTTACGAAGTGGGCGGTACCGTTCGCATCGTCATCAACAACCAGGTGGGCTTCACCACCTCTAACCCGCTGGACGCACGTTCCACCCCATACTGCACCGACATCGGTAAGATGGTTCAGGCGCCAATTTTCCACGTTAACGCGGATGACCCGGAAGCGGTCGCGTTCGTGACCCGCCTGGCGCTGGATTTCCGTAACACCTTTAAGCGCGATGTGTTCATCGATCTGTTCTGCTATCGCCGTCATGGCCATAACGAAGCGGACGAGCCGAGTGCAACCCAGCCGCTGATGTACCAGAAAATCAAAAAACATCCGACCCCGCGTAAAATCTATGCTGACAAGCTGGAAGCGGAGAAGGTTGTCACCCTGGAAGATGCCACCGAGATGGTCAACCTCTACCGCGACGCGCTGGATGCCGGCGAATGCGTGGTGAAAGAGTTGCGTCCGATGAACATGCACTCCTTTACCTGGTCGCCATACCTCAACCACGAGTGGGATGAGAGCTACCCGAACAAGGTAGAGATGAAGCGTCTGCAGGAGCTGGCAAAACGCATCAGCACCGTACCTGAAGCGATCGAGATGCAGTCCCGTGTGCAGAAGATCTACGCTGACCGTCAGGCGATGGCCTCAGGCGAGAAGCTCTTTGACTGGGGCGGAGCTGAGAACCTGGCGTACGCCACTCTGGTTGATGAAGGTATTCCGGTCCGTCTGTCCGGTGAAGATGCGGGCCGCGGCACCTTCTTCCACCGTCATGCGGTGATCCATAACCAGACCAACGGTTCAACCTATACCCCGCTGCAGCACGTGCACAACGGCCAGGGCCAGTTTAAGGTCTGGGACTCCGTGCTCTCTGAAGAAGCGGTGCTGGCATTCGAATACGGTTACGCCACCGCAGAACCACGCACCCTGACCATCTGGGAAGCGCAGTTCGGCGACTTCGCCAACGGTGCGCAGGTGGTTATCGACCAGTTCATCTCTTCCGGTGAGCAGAAGTGGGGCCGTATGTGTGGCCTGGTGATGCTGCTGCCGCACGGCTACGAAGGCCAGGGGCCGGAGCACTCCTCCGCACGTCTGGAGCGTTATCTGCAGCTCTGCGCCGAGCAGAACATGCAGGTCTGCGTACCGTCTACCCCGGCACAGGTTTATCACATGCTGCGTCGTCAGGCGCTGCGCGGGATGCGCCGTCCGCTGGTGGTGATGTCGCCGAAATCGCTGCTGCGTCACCCGCTGGCGGTCTCCAGCCTGGAAGAGCTGGCAAACGGCACCTTCCTGCCGGCCATCGGTGAAATTGACGAACTGGATCCGCAGGGCGTTAAGCGTGTCGTAATGTGTTCTGGTAAGGTTTATTACGACCTGCTGGAACAGCGCCGTAAGAACGATCAGAAAGATGTCGCCATCGTGCGTATCGAACAGCTTTATCCGTTCCCGCATCAGGCGATGCAGGAAGTGCTGAAACAGTACGCTCACGTACATGATTTTGTCTGGTGCCAGGAAGAGCCGCTCAACCAGGGCGCATGGTACTGCAGCCAGCATCATTTCCGTGAAGTGATTCCATTTGGGTCTGCTCTGCGTTATGCAGGTCGCCCGGCCTCCGCCTCTCCGGCGGTAGGGTATATGTCCGTTCACCAGAAGCAGCAACAAGATCTGGTCAATGACGCGCTGAACGTCGATTAATTAAAGGATACATAATGAGTAGCGTAGATATTCTTGTTCCCGACCTGCCTGAGTCCGTAGCAGATGCAACCGTCGCCACCTGGCACAAAAAACCAGGCGACGCGGTAACCCGCGACGAAGTGCTGGTAGAAATCGAAACTGACAAAGTGGTACTGGAAGTACCGGCTTCAGCGGATGGCATTCTGGATGCAGTCCTGGAAGATGAAGGTACGACGGTAACCTCTCGCCAGATCCTCGGTCGCCTGCGTGAAGGCAACAGCGCGGGCAAAGAGTCCAGCGCTAAGTCTGAAGAGAAAGCCTCTACGCCGGCCCAGCGCCAGCAGGCTTCTCTGGAAGAGCAGAGCAACGACGCGCTGAGCCCGGCGATCCGTCGCCTGCTGGCTGAGCACAGCCTCGACCCGGCGGCCATTAAAGGCACCGGCGTTGGTGGCCGCCTGACCCGCGAAGATATTGACAAACACCTGGCGAAAGCGCCGTCTGAAGCGAAAGCAGAAGCCAAAGCGCCTGAAGCGGCACCAGCAGCACAGCCTGCTCTGGGCGCACGCAGCGAAAAACGCGTGCCGATGACCCGCCTGCGTAAGCGCGTGGCCGAGCGTCTGCTGGAAGCGAAAAACTCCACCGCGATGCTGACCACCTTCAACGAAGTGAACATGAAGCCAATCATGGACCTGCGTAAGCAGTACGGTGACGCCTTTGAAAAACGTCACGGTATCCGTCTGGGCTTTATGTCCTTCTACGTGAAAGCGGTTGTTGAAGCGCTGAAACGCTACCCGGAAGTGAACGCATCTATCGATGGCGATGATGTGGTTTATCACAACTACTTCGACGTGAGCATGGCCGTTTCTACTCCGCGCGGCCTGGTAACCCCGGTTCTGCGTGATGTGGATACCCTGGGCATGGCTGACATCGAGAAGAAAATTAAAGAGCTGGCAGTGAAAGGCCGTGACGGCAAGCTGACCGTAGATGACCTGACTGGCGGTAACTTCACCATTACCAACGGCGGCGTATTCGGTTCGCTGATGTCTACCCCGATCATCAACCCACCGCAGAGCGCGATCCTGGGCATGCACGCCATTAAAGACCGCCCGATGGCGGTAGACGGTAAAGTGGAGATCCTGCCAATGATGTATCTGGCGCTCTCTTACGATCACCGTCTGATCGATGGCCGCGAGTCCGTGGGCTTCCTGGTGGCGATTAAAGAGCTGCTGGAAGATCCGACCCGTCTGCTGCTGGACGTCTAGTTTTTCGCGGTACTGCCCGGCGGCACCTGGTCTGCCGGGCCTACAAAAGCATGACCTAACGATTACCCTGAAGGATGGATAGAACACATGAACTTACATGAATATCAGGCAAAACAGCTGTTTGCCCGGTATGGCTTACCGGCTCCGGTGGGTTATGCCTGCAATACCCCTCGTGAAGCAGAAGAAGCCGCCTCTAAAATCGGTGCGGGTCCATGGGTAGTGAAATGTCAGGTTCACGCTGGCGGCCGCGGTAAAGCGGGCGGTGTGAAAGTCGTTAACAGTAAAGAAGAGATCCGCGCCTTTGCGGAGCACTGGCTCGGCAAACGTCTGGTGACCTACCAGACAGACGCAGCCGGCCAGCCGGTTAACCAGATCCTGGTTGAAGCGGCAACCGATATTGCTAAAGAACTCTACCTGGGCGCAGTCGTAGACCGTAGCTCCCGTCGCGTGGTGTTCATGGCCTCTACCGAAGGCGGCGTGGAGATCGAAAAAGTGGCGGAAGAGACGCCGCATCTGATCCACAAAGTCGCTATTGATCCGCTGGCAGGCCCAATGCCTTACCAGGGTCGTGAGCTGGCCTTCAAACTGGGTCTGGAAGGTAAACTGGTGCAGCAATTCACCAAGATCTTCATGGGCCTGGCAACCATCTTCCTGGAGCGCGATCTGGCGCTGATCGAAATCAACCCGCTGGTGATCACCAAGCAGGGCGATCTGATCTGCCTCGATGGCAAACTGGGCGCTGACGGCAACGCGCTGTTCCGCCAGGCTGACCTGCGCGAAATGCGCGACCAGTCTCAGGAAGATCCACGTGAAGCGCAGGCTGCACAGTGGGAGCTGAACTACGTGGCACTCGATGGCAACATCGGCTGCATGGTTAACGGTGCGGGCCTGGCAATGGGCACCATGGACATCGTTAAGCTGCACGGCGGCGAGCCGGCAAACTTCCTGGATGTGGGCGGCGGCGCAACCAAAGAGCGCGTGACCGAAGCATTCAAAATTATTCTCTCCGATGACAACGTGAAAGCCGTTCTGGTTAACATCTTCGGCGGTATCGTACGTTGCGACCTGATCGCTGACGGTATCATCGGCGCGGTAGAAGAAGTGGGCGTGAACGTCCCGGTTGTCGTTCGTCTGGAAGGTAACAACGCTGAACTCGGCGCGAAAAAACTGGCTGACAGCGGCCTGAATATTATTGCAGCGAAAAGTCTGACGGATGCAGCTCAGCAGGTTGTTGCCGCAGTGGAGGGGAAATAATGTCCGTTTTAATTAATAAAGATACCAAGGTTATCTGCCAGGGCTTCACCGGTAGCCAGGGTTCATTCCACTCTGAGCAGGCGATTGCCTACGGTACGCAGATGGTTGGCGGCGTAACGCCAGGTAAAGGCGGCACCACCCATCTGGGCCTGCCGGTGTTCAACACCGTTCGTGAAGCGGTAGAAGCGACTGGCGCAACTGCCACCGTGATCTACGTTCCGGCGCCGTTCTGCAAAGACTCCATCCTGGAAGCGATCGACGCAGGCATCAAACTGATTATCACCATCACCGAAGGTATTCCGACCCTGGATATGTTGACCGTGAAGGTGAAGCTGGACGAAGCGGGCGTGCGCATGATCGGGCCAAACTGCCCGGGCGTGATCACCCCAGGCGAATGCAAAATCGGCATCATGCCGGGTCACATTCACAAGCCAGGTAAAGTGGGCATTGTCTCTCGTTCCGGTACCCTGACCTATGAAGCGGTTAAGCAGACCACCGACTACGGTTTCGGCCAGTCCACCTGTGTGGGCATCGGCGGCGACCCGATCCCGGGCTCTAACTTCATCGACATCCTGAAGCTGTTCCAGGAAGACCCGCAGACTGAAGCGATTGTGATGATCGGTGAAATCGGCGGTAGCGCAGAAGAAGAAGCGGCTGCTTACATTAAAGATCACGTGACCAAGCCAGTTGTTGGCTACATCGCGGGTGTGACCGCGCCGAAAGGCAAGCGTATGGGCCATGCAGGCGCCATCATCGCGGGCGGCAAAGGCACTGCGGATGAGAAATTCGCTGCGCTGGAAGCCGCTGGCGTGAAAACCGTGCGCAGCCTGGCTGACATCGGTGAAGCACTGAAATCCATCATTAAGTAAATCCTCTCTGCTCCCCGTGCGGGGAGCTTTGACATAATAAATGTCCGTTTCGACATGGTTGGCCATCGCAAGATGGCCTTTTTTTTGCGCGACAGTGTTTACGTGTGGAGACAGAGGTGGGCAGGGCGGATGAAAGTTAAGCAAACGGGCGTGAAAACATTTTTGGTGCGACGGGATGAAACAAATTAGCAACACATTGGTGTTAAATTATAGATTGTTAAAAGTAAAATATTTGTGATAATAATTTTTGATAAAACCCCTGCGGAAAATTACTGTGAACCATCTGACATTAGTAGTACAGGCTTATTAAAAAAATGCTTCGCTGCCTGCGTTAATTTAAATCACCTTTATTTATAATCCCCGCTTTATTTGATAACCATCAAGCGAATATTAAAACATATCATTAACATCATTTTCATTGCATTTACCACGCGTAAACACCCTTAACACGTTCAGGCATTATTGATTTTTATCAATATTTAATACCTGGAAAAGAGCGTCAAAAGGCGCTAAATTGTTCCCGATCAAATTGGTCGGAAAGTGGTAATTTTGCTAAATATTGATCGCTGTCGTAAATCGTAAAAGACTTCCATTAAAAACCTGTTTATTGTAAGGGTTTTGCAGCGTAATATATTTGCGGGATCAATTTCAGTTTTTATTAACGCATCTGTAACCTTTCATCATCGCTTTTTTCCTCCTGCGAGGATTAAGTAACGAAGAAAGGGTGCTGATAATTTTTGGGGCATGTGTGTGGATCCTTCTCTAACGGGATTCACTCTCGGAGTCTTCATGCGATGAGCAAGGAGTCATAATGTTAGACGTAGTCGAACTGTCGCGCTTACAGTTTGCCTTGACCGCGATGTACCACTTCCTGTTTGTGCCGCTGACGCTCGGTATGGCGTTCCTGTTGGCCATCATGGAAACGGTTTACGTCCTCTCCGGCAAACAGATTTATAAAGATATGACCAAGTTCTGGGGCAAGTTGTTTGGTATCAACTTTGCGCTGGGCGTGGCAACCGGCCTGACCATGGAGTTCCAGTTCGGGACTAACTGGTCTTATTATTCCCACTATGTCGGGGATATCTTCGGGGCGCCGCTGGCCATTGAAGGTCTGATGGCCTTCTTCCTCGAATCTACCTTTGTAGGTCTGTTCTTCTTTGGTTGGGATCGTCTGGGTAAAGTCCAGCATATGTGCGTAACCTGGTTGGTGGCCCTGGGCTCTAACCTGTCCGCACTGTGGATCCTGGTCGCCAACGGCTGGATGCAGAACCCTATCGCCTCTGATTTCAACTTCGAAACCATGCGTATGGAGATGGTCAGCTTCTCCGAGCTGGTGCTGAACCCGGTCGCGCAGGTGAAATTCGTTCACACTGTGGCCTCCGGCTATGTCTGCGGCGCGATGTTCGTGCTGGGCATCAGCGCCTACTACATGCTGCGTGGTCGTGACTTCGCCTTTGCTAAGCGCTCTTTCGCCATCGCGGCGAGCTTCGGTATGGCGGCTATCCTCTCCGTTATCGTGCTGGGTGATGAATCCGGTTACGAAATGGGCGACGTGCAGAAAACCAAACTGGCAGCGATCGAAGCAGAATGGGAAACCCAGCCTGCCCCGGCCGCCTTTACCCTCTTTGGTATCCCCGATCAGGATGCGCAGGAGAACCACTTTGCTATTCAGATCCCTTATGCGCTGGGCATCATTGCCACCCGCTCTGTGGATACGCCGGTTATCGGTCTGAAAGATCTGATGGTGCAGCATGAAGAGCGTATCCGTAACGGGATGAAAGCCTACTCGCTGCTGGAAGAACTGCGTTCCGGGACCAGCGATCAGTCTGTTCGCGACCAGTTTAACGACGTGAAAAAAGACCTTGGCTATGGCCTGCTGCTGAAACGCTATACCCCGAACGTCTCTGACGCGACGGAAGAGCAGATCCAGATGGCGACCAAAGACTCGATTCCGCGCGTGGCGCCGCTCTACTTCGCCTTCCGTATCATGGTGGGTTGTGGTGTGCTGATGCTGCTGATTATCGCCGCCTCCTTCTGGTCGGTCATTCGTAACCGTATCGGTGAGAAGAAATGGCTGCTGCGCACCGCATTGTATGCGATTCCGCTGCCGTGGATTGCCATTGAATCCGGCTGGTTTGTTGCGGAGTATGGCCGTCAGCCGTGGGCTATCGGTGAGGTGCTGCCAACTGCGGTGGCGAACTCCTCTCTTACCGCAGGCGATCTGATTTTCTCCATGTTGCTGATTTGCGGCCTCTACACTCTGTTCCTGGTGGCTGAACTGTTCCTGATGTTCAAGTTTGCGCGCCTTGGCCCAAGCAGCCTGAAAACCGGTCGCTACCATTATGAGCAGTCCACCGTTGCTTCTCAGCCTCACTACGAGCAGTCCACCGTGACTACTCAGCCGGCACGGTAAGACAGGAGTCATCAAATGATCGATTATGAAGTATTGCGTTTTATCTGGTGGCTGCTGGTCGGGATCTTACTGATTGGTTTTGCGGTCACTGACGGTTTCGACATGGGGGTGGGCATGCTCACCCGCTTCCTCGGTCGTAATGATACCGAGCGTCGAATTATGATTAACTCCATCGCCCCGCACTGGGACGGTAACCAGGTGTGGCTCATCACCGCAGGCGGCGCACTGTTCGCTGCCTGGCCGATGGTCTACGCGGCTGCGTTCTCCGGCTTCTATGTGGCGATGATTCTGGTGCTGGCATCCTTGTTCTTCCGTCCGGTCGGTTTTGATTACCGCTCGAAGATTGAAGACACCCGCTGGCGTAACCTGTGGGACTGGGGCATCTTCATCGGTAGCTTCGTGCCGCCGCTGGTCATCGGCGTGGCGTTCGGCAACCTGCTGCAGGGCGTGCCGTTCCACCTTGATGAATATATGCGCCTCTACTACACCGGTAACTTCTTCCAGCTGCTGAATCCGTTTGGTCTGCTGGCAGGGGTCGTCAGCGTGGCGATGATCATCACCCAGGGGGCAACCTACCTGCAGATGCGTACCGTGGGCGAGCTGCACCTGCGCTCCCGTGCCGTCTCGCAGATGGCGGCTCTGGTGACGCTGGTTGGCTTTGCGCTGGCAGGTCTATGGGTGATGTTTGGTATCGACGGTTATGTTGTGACCACTGCGATTGACCATACCGCGCCGTCGAACCCGCTGACCAAAGAGGTGGCTCGCGAGGCTGGTGCCTGGCTGGTGAACTTCAATAACACACCGATTCTGTGGGCGATTCCGGCACTGGGCGTCGTGCTGCCGGTGCTGACCATCCTGACCTCCCGCGCGGAGAAAGGGGCACTGGCGTTTGTCTTCTCTTCACTGACGCTGGCGTGCATCATCCTGACAGCCGGTATCGCGATGTTCCCGTTCGTGATGCCATCCAGCACGATGATGAATGCAAGCCTGACGATGTGGGATGCAACCTCCAGCCAGATGACCCTTAATCTGATGACGTTTGTGGCTGCCGTGTTCGTACCGATTATTCTGGCTTACACCGCCTGGTGTTACTGGAAAATGTTCGGTCGTATCACGAAAGAACATATCGAAAGCAACACCCACTCTCTGTATTAAGGAAGGAGCTGAATATGTGGTATTTCGCATGGATTTTAGGAACGCTTCTGGCCTGTGCATTTGGTGTGATTACCGCACTGGCGCTTGAGCACGTTGAAGCGACCAAAGCCGGTGAAGAAAAACACTGATGATCACGTATCTCTACGCGATCATGGATAAGCGCCCGTTAAGGGCGCTTTCCTTAGTGATGGCCTTACTGCTGGCGGGCTGTATTTTCTGGGATCCGTCGCGCTTCGCGGCGAAGACCAGCGAGCTTGAGATCTGGCACGGTTTTCTCATTATGTGGGCGGTATGTGCAGGCGTAATCCACGGGGTGGGATTTCGTCCGAAAGCCGTACACTGGCAGGGCATTTTTTGCCCGCTGATTGCTGATGTGATCCTGCTGTTGGGCCTGTTTTTCTTTTTCAACTGAATAAGAACTATCCGTTAATATTATGGGCTTACCCGGGCCCATAAAAATTTACTCTCTGTTTACTTTCCCCCATTCCAAACCACCATTCCCGCGCGTATAGTAGCGAAGTTTAAAAGCTCTAACCTTTTTTGCATTACCGGGATGTAAAGTGAATACAACGCTATTTCGATGGCCGGTTCGGGTCTACTATGAAGACACGGATGCCGGTGGTGTGGTTTACCACGCCAGCTACGTTGCCTTTTATGAACGAGCACGCACTGAAATGCTGCGCCATCATCACTTTAGCCAGCAGGTTCTGTTGGCGGAGCGAGTTGCCTTCGTGGTACGCAAGATGACGCTGGAGTATTTTGCGCCTGCCAGACTCGACGATATGCTCGAAGTCCAAACAGAAATAACATCAATGCGCGGAACCTCACTGGTTTTCACGCAGCGGATCGTCAATGCAGAGAACACGGTACTGAACGAAGCTGAAGTCCTGATTGTCTGTGTTGATCCACTCATCATGAAGCCTCGTGCGCTTCCTAAGTCTATTGTCGCGGAGTTTAAGCAGTGACTGACATGAATATCCTTGATTTGTTCCTGAAGGCAAGCCTTCTGGTTAAACTTATCATGTTGATTTTGATTGGTTTTTCAATCGCATCCTGGGCCATCATCATTCAGAGAACCCGTATCCTCAATGCGGCAGGCCGCGAAGCGGAAGCCTTTGAAGACAAGTTCTGGTCTGGTATCGAACTTTCCCGTTTGTATCAGGAGAGCCAGGGCCGTCGTGAAAACCTCTCCGGCTCCGAGCAAATCTTCTATAGCGGATTTAAAGAGTTCGCCCGTTTGCACCGCGCGAACAATCATGCGCCGGAAGCGGTAGTGGAGGGAGCATCCCGTGCGATGCGCATCTCCATGAACCGTGAACTGGAAACGCTGGAAACGCATATTCCTTTCCTGGGTACCGTGGGTTCCATCAGCCCCTATATCGGTCTGTTTGGTACGGTATGGGGGATCATGCACGCCTTTATCGCCCTGGGTGCGGTAAAACAGGCGACGCTGCAAATGGTTGCACCAGGTATCGCTGAAGCGCTGATCGCGACTGCTATTGGTCTGTTCGCGGCGATTCCAGCGGTTATGGCGTATAACCGTCTGAACCAGCGCGTGAACAAACTGGAACTGAACTACGACAACTTTATGGAAGAGTTCACTGCGATTCTGCACCGCCAGGCGTTTACCAGCACCGAGAGCAACAAGGGGTAAACCATGGCCAGACAGCGTGGACGGGGTCGTCGCGAACTGAAGTCCGAAATCAACATTGTACCGCTGCTGGACGTGCTGCTGGTGCTGCTGCTGATCTTTATGGCGACAGCACCCATCATCACCCAGAGCGTGGAGGTTGATCTGCCGGATGCGACAGAATCTCAGGCTGTAAGTACCAATGACGATCCGCCGGTCATCATTGAGGTATCCGGAGTAGGGCAGTACAGCGTGGTGGTGGAAAAAGATCGTATGGATCAGCTGCCGCCGGAGCAGGTCATTGCGGAAGCGCAACGACGCCTGCAGTCCAATCCGAAAACGGTCTTCTTAATCGGTGGCGCGAAAGACGTGCCTTACGATGAAATAATTAAAGCGCTGAACCTGTTGCATAGCGCGGGCGTTAAGTCAGTCGGCTTGATGACGCAGCCTATTTGATTATCTGCGTACACAACAGAGTTTTTGGGAACCCATAGTGTCAAAGGCAACCGAACAAAACGATAAGCTTAAACGGGCGATAATTATCTCGGCGGTGCTGCATGTGATTCTTTTTGCAGGACTGATCTGGAGTTCGTTCGATGAGCATCTGGATGCCGCTGCCGGAGGTGGTGGAGGTTCTTCCATCGATGCCGTCATGGTCGATCCCGGCGCGGTCGTTCAGAACTATAACCGTCAGCAACAGCAGCAGGCGAGTGCAAAACGTGCTGAAGAGCAGCGTGAAAAGCAGGCGCAACAGCAGGCGGAGGAGCTGCGTGAAAAGCAGGCCGCCGAGCAGGAACGTCTGAAGCAGCTTGAGAAAGAACGTTTGCAGGCGCAGGAAGCAGCGAAAGAGCAGGCGGAGCAGCAAAAACAGGCTGAAGCCGCCGCGAAAAAAGCGCAGGAGCAGCAGAAGCAGGCGGAAGAGGCGGCAGCCAAAGCCGCAGCGGAAGCGAAAGCGAAGGCAGATGCTCAGGCAAAAGAAGCTGCTGAAGCCGCCGCAGCCGCAGCGAAAAAAGCTGCAGCCGATGCCCAGAAACAGGCTGAAGCCGAAGCCGCAAAAGCAGCGGCTGACGCGAAGAAAAAGGCAGAAGCGGAAGCGGCTAAGAAAGCTGCTGCCGACGCACAGAAAAAAGCCGAAGCAGAAGCCGCTAAACAAGCCGCCCAGGAAGCCGAGAAAAAAGCGGCTGCCGAAGCAGCGAAGAAAGCGGCTGCTGCGGAAAAAGCCGCGGCCGCTGAAAAGGCTGCTGCTGAAAAAGCCGCAGCCGAGAAGAAAGCGGCTGCCGCAGAAAAAGCCGCAGCCGATAAGAAAGCCGCAGCCGAAAAAGCGGCTGCAGAAAAGAAAGCGGCTGCCGATAAAGCTGCTGCTGACAAAGCTGCCGCCGCGAAAGCCGCTGCCGCCAAGAAAGCCGCAGCAGAAAAAGCGGCCGCATCGGATGTCGACGATCTGTTCGGTGATTTAAGCTCAGGTAAGAATGCGCCGAAATCGGGTGGTGCAAAAGGTAACGGCCAACCAGCAAAAGATAGTGGAACAAGCGGGGCGAATGGTGGTGCGTCAGGCGCTGATATTAGTGCTTATGCTTCGCAGATTCGTAATGCAATTCAGAGCCGTCTATATGGCGCTGATCTGTATGCCGGTAAATCCTGTGTGCTACATATTAAGCTGGCGCCAGATGGCCTGCTGCTGGATGTCACTGAAGAGGGCGGTGATCCTGCCTTATGTCAGGCTGCGCTGACGGCTGCAAAAACTGCCAGAATTCCTAAACCGCCTAGCCAGGCTGTTTATGAAAAAGTAAAAGATGCCAAACTTGATTTCAAACTGTAGCGTTTTTCCCGCTAAAGTTGGCAAAACAGTCTACGTTTGAGGCTGTGGATTGGTAGTTTTGTTTATTTGGGTTTGTTAACATTCTGCTAAATTATGCGGGTAAGGTTACCCGGATATGGGAGATATGATGAAGCAGGCATTACGTGTTGCAATGAGTTTCTTAATGCTGTGGGCAGCGGTGCTGCACGCAGAAGTGCGTATCGAGATCACCCAGGGGGTGGATTCGGCACGTCCAATTGGTGTGGTTCCGTTCCAGTGGAAAGGGCCAGGCGCTGCGCCGGAAGATGTGGGCGGCATTGTTGCCGCTGACCTGCGCAACAGCGGTAAATTCAACCCATTAGACCGTTCTCGTCTGCCACAGCAGCCGGGCACAGCCGCAGAGTTGCAGCCAGCAGCATGGTCTGCACTGGGTATCGACGCGGTGGTGGTGGGTCAGGTGACCCCTAACCCGGACGGCGGTTACACCGTGGCCTATCAGCTGGTGGATACCGGTGGCGCACCGGGTACCGTGCTGGCGCAGAACAGCTACAAAGTGAACAAGCAGTGGCTGCGTTATGCGGGCCATACGGCAAGTGATGAAGTGTTTGAGAAGCTGACCAGCATCAAAGGCGCTTTCCGCACCCGTATCGCTTACGTTGTACAGACCAACGGCGGTCAGTTCCCGTATGAGCTGCGCGTCTCTGACTACGATGGCTACAACCAGTTCACCGTTCACCGTTCACCACAGCCGCTGATGTCTCCGGCCTGGTCGCCGGATGGTTCTAAGCTGGCCTACGTGACCTTCGAAAGCGGTCGTTCGGCGCTGGTTATCCAGACGTTATCTAACGGCGCGGTACGTCAGGTTGCCTCTTTCCCACGTCACAACGGCGCACCAGCATTCTCGCCTGACGGTTCTAAACTGGCGTTTGCCCTGTCTAAAACCGGTAGCCTGAACCTGTACGTGATGGATATCGCCTCCGGCCAGATCCGTCAGGTAACTGATGGTCGCAGCAACAACACCGAACCAACCTGGTTCCCGGACAGCCAGAACCTGGCCTTTACCTCTGACCAGGCGGGTCGTCCACAGGTCTATAAAGTTAATATTAATGGCGGTGCACCGCAGCGTATCACCTGGGAAGGTTCTCAGAACCAGGACGCCGACGTGAGCGCTGATGGTAAGTTTATGGTAATGGTCAGCTCGGCCGGTGGTCAGCAGCACATTGCTAAACAAGATCTGGGCGGGGGCGGCGTACAAGTTCTGTCGTCGACTTTCCTGGATGAAACGCCAAGTCTGGCACCTAACGGCACTATGGTTATCTACAGCTCTTCTCAGGGGATGGGATCCGTGCTGAATCTGGTTTCTACCGATGGGCGTTTCAAAGCGCGTATTCCGGCAACTGATGGACAGGTAAAATCACCTGCCTGGTCGCCGTACCTGTAATAATAATTAATTGAATAATATAGGAATCATAGAAATGCAACTGAACAAAGTGCTGAAAGGGCTGATGATCGCTCTGCCTGTTATGGCAATCGCAGCGTGTTCTTCTAACAAGAACGCCAGCAACGACCAGAGCGGCGAAGGCATGATGGGTGCCGGCACCGGTATGGACGCAAACGGCAACGGCAATATGTCTTCTGAAGAGCAGGCGCGTCTTCAGATGCAACAGCTGCAGCAGAACAACATTGTTTACTTCGATCTGGACAAGTTCGACATCCGTTCTGACTTCGCTGCGATGCTGGATGCGCACGCTAACTTCCTGCGTAGCAACCCGTCTTACAAAGTCACCGTAGAAGGTCACGCGGACGAACGTGGTACTCCTGAGTACAACATCTCTCTGGGTGAGCGTCGTGCTAACGCCGTTAAAATGTACCTGCAGGGTAAAGGCGTTTCTGCTGACCAGATCTCCATCGTTTCTTACGGTAAAGAAAAACCTGCAGTACTGGGCCACGACGAAGCGGCTTACTCCAAAAACCGTCGTGCCGTACTGGTTTACTAAGAGAATTGCATGAGCAGTAACTTCAGACATCATCTGTTGAGTCTGTCGTTACTGGTTGGTATAGCGGCCCCCTGGGCCGCTTTTGCTCAGGCACCAATCAGTAGTGTCGGCTCAGGCTCGGTAGAAGACCGGGTCACCCAACTCGAGCGTATTTCTAATGCTCACAGCCAGCTTTTAACCCAACTTCAGCAGCAGCTCTCTGACAATCAAACCGATATTGACTCACTGCGCGGACAGATCCAGGAAAGCCAGTATCAGCTCAATCAGGTTGTGGAGCGTCAGAAGCAGATCCTGTTGCAGATTGATAACCTGAATAATGGCGGCGCAGCAGCGCAACCGGCAGCAGGGGATCAGGGTGCTGCGGCAACGCCTCAGGCTGACACATCAGCCTCGACCGCTGCGCCTGTGCAGAGCGGTGATGCGAATACTGATTACAATGCGGCAATTGCCCTGGTGCAGGATAACTCGCGCCAGGACGAGGCGATGGCGGCGTTTCAGAACTTCGTGAAGAAATACCCGGATTCGACTTATCAGCCAAACGCAAATTACTGGCTGGGACAGTTGAATTACAACAAGGGTAAAAAAGACGATGCGGCATTCTATTTTGCCTCTGTCGTTAAAAATTACCCGAAATCACCGAAAGCTCCTGACGCGATGTATAAGGTCGGTGTGATCATGCAGGACAAAGGCGACACCGCAAAAGCGAAAGCCGTTTTCCAGCAGGTAGTCACAAAGTTCCCGGGCACCGAAGGGGCAAAACAAGCGCAAAAACGCCTTGCTGCGATGGGATGATTGCCGCATGACCAGAAATCGCTTTATTTCTGGTCTTGCCGCATAATTCGTAAGCAGTTAAGTGATATTCATCAAAATTTTAGTTGCGCAGAATTCTTAAATCAGTAATATATGCCGCCGTTGCCAAGGGATATCAAACACCCCAGAAGCAGCCGAAATAGTGGGTCGTTAGCTCAGTTGGTAGAGCAGTTGACTTTTAATCAATTGGTCGCAGGTTCGAATCCTGCACGACCCACCACTACTTAAGTAGAAAGCAGTAGGTTAGCGTGAAGGATAACGTTGCGTCAGCAACGGCCCGTAGGGCGAGGCGAAGCCGAGTCATCCTGCACGACCCACCACTAACTAAGTAGTAAGTAGTATCCAGCGTAGTATCGGGTGATTAGCTCAGCTGGGAGAGCACCTCCCTTACAAGGAGGGGGTCGGCGGTTCGATCCCGTCATCACCCACCACTCGGGTCGTTAGCTCAGTTGGTAGAGCAGTTGACTTTTAATCAATTGGTCGCAGGTTCGAATCCTGCACGACCCACCAATTTTACTATCTTACTCAGATAGTAAACGAGAAGGATAACGTTGCGTCAGCAACGGCCCGTAGGGCGAGGCAAAGCCGAGTCATCCTGCACGCCCCACCACTTTCTGGTGGTACCGAGTAATAATCTTCGAAGTCAGCACCCGAATGGGTCGTTAGCTCAGTTGGTAGAGCAGTTGACTTTTAATCAATTGGTCGCAGGTTCGAATCCTGCACGACCCACCACTTCGAAGAAAAGCAGTACATCCCGCAAGGGGTCGTTAGCTCAGTTGGTAGAGCAGTTGACTTTTAATCAATTGGTCGCAGGTTCGAATCCTGCACGACCCACCAATTTTACTTTCTGACTCAGAGAGTAAACGTGAAGGATAACGTTGCATCAGCAACGGCCCAAGGGCGAGGCGAAGCCGAGTCATCCTGCACGACACACCAATGTAAAAAGGCGCCCTAAAGGCGCCTTTTTGCTATCTGTTATTCCAGAATCCAAAATGCGAGGGTTTACGTAGGTCGGGTAAGCGAAGCGCCACCCGACAAATGCTGCCCGCACGCTTTTGGTGTGACTTTCTCTCTCAGATTCGCTATCTTGTTTAGTATATAAAACACAATTGCCATTACTTTGGTTTCCGCCAAAAAATAACGGCAAACTTGTTAAGCCAGTAAAACGAGAAGCCAAAATGAGTGTGATGTTTGATCCAGAAGCCGCTATCTATCCTTTCCCACCAAAGCCTGCCCCGCTGAGCCTGGACGAAAAGCAGTTTTACCGTGAGAAAATTAAGCGTCTGCTCAAAGAGCGTGATGCGGTTATGGTGGCCCATTACTATACCGATCCTGAAATTCAGCAGCTTGCAGAAGAGACGGGCGGTTGTATCTCGGACTCGCTGGAGATGGCGCGCTTTGGTGCTAAGCATCCTGCTTCGACGTTGCTGGTGGCCGGGGTGCGTTTTATGGGCGAGACGGCCAAAATCCTCAGCCCGGAAAAAACGATACTGATGCCGACCCTGAATGCGGAGTGCTCGCTCGATCTGGGCTGTCCGATCGACGAGTTTACCGCCTTCTGTGATGCCCACCCTGACAGAACGGTCGTCGTCTACGCCAACACCTCTGCCGCGGTTAAAGCGCGTGCCGACTGGGTGGTCACCTCCAGTATCGCCGTTGAACTGATTGAGCATCTCGACAGCCTGGGCGAGAAGATTATCTGGGCACCGGACAGACATCTTGGCAATTACGTCCAGAAACAGACCGGAGCGGATATTCTCTGCTGGCAGGGCGCCTGTATCGTCCATGATGAATTCAAAACGCAGGCGCTGGCGCGCATGAAGGGGCTCTACCCGGATGCGGCCATTCTGGTTCACCCGGAATCCCCGCAGGCGATCGTTGATATGGCGGATGCCGTCGGCTCAACCAGCCAGCTGATCGCTGCCGCGAAGACGCTGCCGCATCGCCAGTTGATTGTGGCGACCGATCGCGGCATCTTCTACAAAATGCAGCAGGCGGTGCCAGAGAAAGAGCTGCTGGAAGCACCGACCGCAGGCGAGGGGGCAACCTGTCGCAGCTGCGCGCACTGTCCGTGGATGGCCATGAACGGGCTCAAAGCGATTGCAGACGGTCTGGAGACGGGCGGAGCCGCCCATGAAATCCATGTTGATGCCGCGCTGCGAGAGGGGGCGTTAATTCCGCTTAACCGAATGCTGGATTTTGCGGCTACACTACGTCCTTAAACCACGTAAACGTAACGCTCAGGGGAAAAGATGGATTTTTTTAGCACGCAAAACATTCTGGTACATATACCGATTGGCGCTGGCGGCTATGACTTGTCATGGATTGAAGCGGTCGGGACAATTGCAGGTCTGCTCTGTATCTGGCTTGCCAGTCTGGAGAAGATCGTCAACTACGCGTTTGGCCTGGTGAACGTCACCCTGTTCGCCATTATCTTCTTCCAGATCCAGCTGTATGCCAGCCTGCTGCTGCAGCTGTTCTTCTTTGGGGCCAATATCTACGGCTGGTACGCCTGGTCCCGGCAGAACAGCCAGCAGGAGGCGGAACTGCAGATCCGCTGGCTACCGTTGCCGAAGGCCATGGGCTGGCTGGCTGCCTGCGTGGTAGCCATTGGCCTGATGACGGTCTATATCGACCCGGTGTTCGCTTTCCTGACCCGCGTAGCGGTCTCGGTGATGAATACCCTGGGGCTGAACGTCACCATGCCGGAGCTGCAGCCTGACGCCTTCCCGTTCTGGGATTCATGCATGATGGTTCTGTCGATTGCCGCCATGATCCTGATGACCCGTAAGTATGTCGAAAACTGGCTGCTGTGGGTGATCATCAACGTGATAAGCGTGGCGATCTTTGCCCTGCAGGGCGTCTACGCCATGTCGCTGGAGTATATGATCCTCACCTTCATCGCCCTGAACGGCAGCAGGATGTGGATCAACAGCGCGCGTGAACGGGGTTCACACGCGCTGGCACGTTAATGGTGGTGATGATGGGCGTGACCGGACGGGATCTCGTTGAGGTGGCAGTCCGGTCCGTTACAGGGGGTGTATTCCATCTGAATGGTGCTGTGCGCAATGGCGTAATGGTGCTCCAGAAAGTGCTGAATACGCCCCAGTAACGCATCATGATCGTGAGGCGGGATAACCTGAACATGCAGGGTCATCAGCGGTTTTTCTCCCACCATCCAGACGTGTACATGATGCACATCGCGCACTTCAGGAAGGGAGCGCGTTAAGTTGCGCTTCAGCGCCGGGATATCCAGCGTCGCCGGCGCCCCTTCCAGCAGCTCATTGACGCTCTCCTGTAGAAGCCGCCAGGCACTGCGTAACACCAGGCACGAGACTAGAATCGACAATATCGGGTCGATGGGCGTCCAGCCGGTCCAGAGGATCACCAGCGCCGCAACGATGGCTCCCACCGATCCCAGAAGATCCCCCAGCACATGCAGCGCCGCTGCCCGCACGTTGAGATTCTTTTCTCCACTGCCGCGATGCAAAATCCAGAACGCCAGGATATTGGCGATAAGCCCGGCAACGGCTACCACCATCATGGTGACACCCGCGACAGGCTGCGGATGGTAGAAACGCTGGAAGGCTTCCCAGACGATTAAAATCGTGATCAAGACCAGCGCGATGGCGTTGACGAAGGCGGCGAGGGTAGTGAGACGTAGCCAGCCAAAGGTGCGTCCGTGGCTAGGCGGGCGCCGGGCGAATATCACCGCCAGTAGCGCAAACAGCAGCGCAGCGGCGTCCGTGAACATATGACCCGCATCGGCCAGCAGCGCCAGCGATCCAGAAACCAACCCGCCGATCACCTCAATGATCATAAAGGTGGCGGTGACGCCGAACGCCAGCGTTAAGCGTTTAGCATTTTCATCCTGTGAAGAAGGGGCGTGCGAGTGGGAGTGCGCCATGAATACTGTCCCGGTAAATAATTATTTTAAGTGTAGAGTTTTTAACATTTTGCACAAAAAATAAAGGAGAGCCGTAGCTCTCCTTCATCATAACCGCATTACCGTCAATTACTGAGTAGTGCCGTCAGTCTTTTGTTCTTGTGGGGTTCTTTCGGTATCAACTTTGCCGGATTGATCCGGACATTTACCGTCTTTACACATCGAATTCCTGTGCTGATCATCCTTGGACATGCCGTCGTTACTCATCTTACTTGGGTCGTCATTACCCATGACGGAGTTAGTGCCGCCAGTGGTTGAACTGTTGCCGGTACCATTGGTCACCCCGGTGCCGCTGGAGTTCGTTCCATCTGGATTGAGCATGGAACCCGTGCCAGTCCCCGTACCCGTACCTGTTGTGCCTGTACCTGTTGTGCCGGTGGTGCCGGTTGTACCAGAACCGGTGTTAATCTGGCTGTTGCCGGTGTTATTTGGAGCAATATTCTGGCGTGCGTCAGGCGCAACGGCCCCTGCATCAGCGGCGGCATTCGCCTGGCCATTATTGGTGTTAGAGCCGGCGGCGCTATCAGCAGCCAGTGCCGCACCGCTCGCCATCGTGAGCGAAGCTGTCAGGAAAAGGGTTGCGAGTTTAGTCATTTTCATCATGCTGCTCCTGTTCTGGTCGTTATGTTCTGGATAACTTCTTTCCACAGTGCATATGCGAAATCGATATACTGCTCAGTGGTTAAAGATGCCATGATCCCTACTTAGGTCAGTATGGAATCGCGATAAAATTTATAAATGCAGTGCATACAGTTAAAAAGTTTAGGGTGTATCTCGTTTTTCGCTACTTTGTTGCGTTTTTTAAGCGAATTCCAGGATTTATCTGTGCGTAGTGTAAAAGTGAGTTTACACTTCCTGACTGACAAGATAGATTGGAGGGATTGCATTCATTTATAAAAGTATGGCAACGCTGGAACGAACATGAATTATCAGAATGACGATTTGCGCATTAAAGAGATCAACGAGTTATTACCCCCTGTAGCGCTCCTTGAGAAGTTTCCCGCCACCGAAAACGCCGCCAATACCGTTTCTCATGCCCGTAAAGCGATCCACAAGATCCTGAAAGGTAATGACGATCGTCTTCTGGTGGTTATCGGTCCATGTTCCATTCACGATCCTGCGGCGGCAAAAGAGTATGCGGCGCGACTGCTGACCCTGCGCGAAGCGCTGAAGGATGAGCTGGAAATCGTCATGCGCGTCTACTTTGAAAAGCCACGCACCACCGTAGGCTGGAAAGGGCTGATTAACGATCCGCATATGGATGGCAGCTTCCAGATCAACGACGGTCTGCGCATCGCCCGTAAGCTGCTGCTGGACATCAACGACAGCGGTCTGCCTGCGGCGGGTGAGTTCCTCGATATGATCACCCCACAATATCTCGCAGACCTGATGAGCTGGGGCGCCATTGGCGCGCGTACCACCGAGTCTCAGGTTCATCGCGAGCTGGCGTCAGGGCTCTCCTGCCCGGTTGGTTTTAAAAACGGCACCGATGGCACCATCAAAGTGGCGATTGACGCCATTAACGCTGCCGGGGCGCCGCACTGCTTCCTCTCCGTCACCAAGTGGGGTCACTCCGCGATTGTGAACACCAGCGGGAACGGCGACTGCCATATCATTCTGCGCGGCGGCAAAGAGCCTAACTACAGCGCGACGCACGTCGCCGAAGTGAAGGCGGGCCTGGAAAAAGCCGGTCTGGCGGCGCAGGTGATGATCGACTTCAGCCATGCCAACTCCAGCAAGCAGTTCAAAAAGCAGATGGATGTGGGCACCGATGTCTGCCAGCAGATTGCCGGCGGTGAAAAGGCGATTATCGGGGTGATGATTGAAAGCCACCTGGTGGAAGGCAATCAGAATCTGGAAGGCAGCGAGCCGCTGGTCTACGGTAAGAGCGTCACCGATGCCTGCATTGGCTGGGACGATACCGAAACGGTACTGCGCCAGCTGGCGAATGCGGTGAAAGCCCGTCGCGGCTAAAAAAATGCCGGATTCGCATCCGGCATTCAGAACGCAGAGCCCGGTCATTGCGACCGGGCTTTTTTATTACTTGGCTTTACCCTGGTTCGCAACGGCCGCCGCTTTAGCCGCGATTTCGTCAGCGTTACCCAGATAGTAGTGCTTGATTGGTTTGAAGTTTTCGTCGAACTCGTACACCAGCGGCACGCCGGTCGGGATGTTCAGCTCGAGGATCTCGTCTTCACCCATGTTGTCCAGGTATTTCACCAGCGCGCGCAGGGAGTTACCGTGCGCAGCGATGATCACGCGCTCACCGCTTTTCAGGCGTGGCAGAATGGTTTCGTTCCAGTAAGGAACAACGCGATCGATGGTCAGCGCCAGGCTTTCGGTAGTTGGCAGCTCAGCGTCAGTCAGGGATGCGTAACGCGGATCGTGGCCTGGGTAACGCTCGTCATCTTTGGTCAGCTCTGGTGGGGTGACCGCGAAGCCGCGACGCCACTGTTTAACCTGCTCGTCACCGTATTTCTCTGCGGTTTCGGCTTTGTTCAGACCCTGCAGCGCACCGTAGTGACGCTCGTTCAGCTTCCAGGACTTCTCAACCGGCAGCCAGGCCTGATCCAGTTCGTCCAGTACGTTCCACAGGGTATGGATGGCACGTTTCAGCACGGAGGTATAAGCAAAATCGAAGCTGAAGCCTTCGTCTTTTAGCAGTTTGCCCGCCGCTTTCGCTTCGCCAACACCTTTTTCGGACAGGTCAACATCATACCAACCGGTAAAGCGGTTTTCGTTGTTCCACTGGCTTTCGCCATGACGTACCAGAACCAGCTTAGTTACAGCCATATTTTACTCCTCCAGAACAAGCATTATTTGAATGATAACAATTCTCATTATATTGCTGCGGCTGAGCCGCGGGCAACGCTTAACCCTAACCATAGCGAAAATAGTGTCGCAGTGTAAGATGCTTGTGAATGAGGGGTTGTGATTTTGTCCGTAACTGGTGCTATTTTCAGCAAGATGGATAAAAAAAGCCCTCCGGCAGGAGGGCTCGTTTTTATTGCGCAATAAAGTGATATTCGGTAACGCTGATGTACTCTTCGCCCGGGCGCAGTATGCAGTCAGGCTGCGGCCATTCCCCATGATTCGGGCTATCGGGTAAGAACTCGCTCTCCAGCGCCAGGCCCTGCCAGGCCCGGTATTCTCCATCTTCGCGCGCCGGGGTACCCTCGAGGAAGTTACCAGAATAGAATTGCAGGGCAGGGGCGGTGGTATAGACCGTCATCTGCAGCTTTTCATCGGCAGACCAGAGATGCGCCGCGGGCTGGCTCAGATCGCCCTGGGCATCAAGGAGGAAAGCATGATCGTAACCGTTCACCTTGCGCTGGTGGTCATCCGCCAGGAAATCCTGGGCGATAGCTTTGGTAGTGCGGAAATCAAAGCTGGTACCCGCCACCGCTTTTAATCCTTCATGGGGGATCCCCATTTCATCGACCGGCAGATAGCGCTGGGCCAGCAGTTGCAGCCTGTGGTTACGCACGTCGCTGCAGTCGCCGTCGAGGTTGAAGTAAGCGTGGTTGGTCAGATTGACCGGGCAAGGTTTATCCACGGTGGCGCGGTAGGTAATGGCGATCCGGTTGTCCTCCGTTAAGCGATAATGGACGCTCGTCGAACAGTTGCCAGGGTAGCCCTGGTCGCCATCCGGGGAGTCGAGGGCCAACAGCGCTTCGCCATCGTTCTGCTGCACAATGCGCCAGCGGCGCTTGTCAAATCCATCCGGGCCGCCGTGGAGCTGGTTTTCGCCCTGGCTTGGCAGCAGGTCATAGCGCACGCCGTCCAGTTCAAAGCGGCTTTTGGCGATACGGTTGGCATAACGGCCTACCGAGGCGCCCAGGAAGGCCGTTTGCTCCACATACTGCTCAGGTGACGCACAGCCGAGCAGGGTTTCGCGGACGCTGCCGTCGGTCATCGGGACGCGGGCGGAGAGCAGCGTCGCACCCCAGTCCATCAGCGTGACGACCATCCCTGCTTCGTTGCGCAGGGTGATCAGGCGATACGGCAGGCCGTCAGGGGCGAGAACAGGTGTTTCGTTTAGCACTGGCCAGCTCCTTGTGATGCATTACAAACATAGAAAGTCTCTTTGATACCGGTTTTGGCTTCATACTGTTGTTCCACGGCTTGCTGAACAACCGGCACCAGTTCCTCCGGTACCAGCGCCACCACGCAGCCGCCGAAGCCGCCGCCGGTCATACGCACGCCGCCTTGATCGCCAATGGCGGATTTCACAATCTCAACCAGGGTGTCGATCTGTGGAACGGTGATTTCGAAGTCATCGCGCATGGAAGCATGCGACTCGGCCATCAGCTCACCCATCCGTTGCAGATCGCCTTTCTCCAGCGCAGCCGCTGCTTCTACGGTACGGGCGTTTTCGGTCAGGACGTGACGAACGCGTTTTGCCACTACCGGGTCCAGCTCGTGGGCCACTTTATTGAACTCGGTGAGCGAGACATCACGCAGCGCAGACTGCTGGAAGAAGCGCGCGCCGGTTTCACACTGCTCACGGCGGGTGTTGTACTCGCTGCCCACCAGGGTGCGTTTGAAATTACTGTTGATGATGATCACCGCCGCGCCTTTCGGCAGGCTGACCGCTTTGGTGCCCAGCGAGCGGCAGTCGATCAGTAACGCGTGGCCTTTTTTGCCCAGCGCCGAGATCAGCTGATCCATGATGCCGCAGTTACAGCCGACGAACTGGTTCTCTGCTTCCTGGCCGTTAAGGGCGATCTGCGCACCGTCCAGCGGCAGGTGATAAAGCTGCTGGAAGACGGTGCCGACAGCCACTTCCAGCGAGGCAGAGGAGCTCAGGCCCGCACCTTGTGGGACGTTGCCGCTGATCACCAGATCTGCGCCGCCAAACTCCTTGTTACGTTTTTGCAGATGCTTCACCACGCCGCGGACGTAGTTAGACCACTGCTGGCTGTCATGGGCAACAATCGGCTCATCCAGCGAAAATTCATCGATCTGGTTGTCATAATCCGCTGCCATAACGCGCACCTTGCGGTCGTCGCGTTTTGCGCAGCTGATCACCGTCTGGTAATCAATGGCGCAGGGCAGGACGAAACCGTCGTTGTAGTCGGTATGTTCGCCGATGAGGTTAACGCGGCCTGGCGCCTGGATTGCGTGAGTGGCGGGATAACCAAATTTTTCAGCAAACAGGGCGTGGGTTTTATCTTTCAGACTCATTGTTATTCTCCGGATTCGCGAAAATGGACATCACTCACTGCACGCAGACGCTCTGCGGCCTGCTCCGCCGTCAGGTCACGCTGGGTTTCTGCCAGCATCTCATAGCCGACCATAAACTTACGTACGGTGGCGGAGCGCAGCAGCGGCGGATAGAAGTGGGCGTGCAGCTGCCAGTGTTGATTCTCTTCGCCATTAAACGGTGCGCCGTGCCAGCCCATGGAATAGGGGAAGGAGCACTGGAACAGGTTGTCATAGCGGCTGGTCAGTTTTTTCAGCGCCAGCGCCAGATCGCTGCGCTGGGCGTCGCTCAGATCGGTTAACCGCAGAACGTGGGCTTTCGGCAGCAGCAGGGTCTCGAATGGCCATGCCGCCCAGTATGGCACCACCGCTAACCAGTGTTCGGTTTCCACGACGGTGCGGCTGCCATCAGCCAGCTCGCGCTGGACATAGTCCAGCAGCATGGACGACTGCTGCTCAGCGTAATAGGCTTTTTGCAGGCGATCTTCCCGCTCCACTTCGTTAGGCATAAAGCTGTTGGCCCACACCTGGCCGTGGGGATGGGGATTCGAGCAGCCCATCGCCGCGCCTTTGTTCTCGAAGACCTGCACCCAGGGATAGGTTTGTCCCAGTTCGGCGGTCTGTTCCTGCCAGGTTTTCACCACTTCGGTCAGCGCTTCTACGCTCAGCTCCGGCAGGGTTTTGCTGTGATCCGGCGAGAAACAGATTACCCGGCTGGTGCCGCGCGCGCTTTCGCAGCGCAGCAGCGGATCGTCACTCTGCGGGGCGTCCGGCGTGTCGGTCATCAGGGCGGCAAAGTCATTGGTAAAGACGAAGGTGCCTTTGTAGTCCGGGTTGATATCGCCGGTGACGCGAGTATTTCCCGGACAGAGGAAGCAGTCCGGATCGTGCTGGGGCAGTGTCTCGCTGGACGGTGTCTCCTGCGCGCCCTGCCAGGGGCGTTTGGCGCGATGCGGAGAGACCAGGATCCACTGCCCGGTTAATGGATTAAAACGACGATGCGGGTGATCGACGGGGTTAAATTGGGTCATGACAGGTCCTTAGTCCGAATAGCCTTGTGGGTGGCGAGACTGCCAGCGCCAGGTATCCTGTGCCATTTCGTCAAGCGTGCGGGAGACACGCCAGTTAAGCTCTTTATCCGCCTTCGATGCATCGGCCCAGTAGGCAGGCAGATCGCCGTCGCGACGCGGGGCGAAGTGGTAGCTCACCGGTTTGCCGCAGGCGGCGCTGAAGGCATTCACCACATCCAGCACGCTGCTGCCGACGCCCGCACCGAGGTTGTAAATGTGAACGCCCGGTTTATTGGCCAACTGCTGCATGGCGGCGACGTGGCCGTCGGCGAGATCCATCACGTGAATGTAGTCGCGAACGCCGGTGCCGTCCGGGGTAGGGTAGTCGTTGCCGAAGACCGCCAGCGAGTCACGACGGCCTACCGCAACCTGGGCAATATAGGGCATCAGGTTGTTAGGAATGCCCTGCGGATCTTCACCCATGTCGCCGGATGGGTGCGCGCCCACCGGGTTGAAATAACGCAGCAGGGCGATGCTCCACTCCGGCTGTGCTTTTTGCAGGTCAGTCAGGATCTGTTCCACCATCAGCTTGCTCTTGCCGTACGGGCTTTGCGGCGTACCGGTCGGGAAGCTTTCAACATAAGGGATTTGCGGCTGGTCGCCGTAGACGGTGGCGGAAGAACTGAAGATCAAGTTTTTGACGCCCGCCGCGCGCATGGCAGAGACCAGGCGCAGCGTGCCGTTGACGTTGTTGTCGTAATATTCCAGCGGCTTCGCCACGGATTCGCCCACCGCTTTCAGGCCAGCAAAGTGAATCACCGTATCAATGGCGTGATCGTGCAGGATCTCAGTCATCAGCGCTTCGTTACGAATATCGCCTTCGACAAAAGCAGGCTGTTTACCGGCCAGGCGCTCCATAACCGGCAGCACGCTGCGTTTACTGTTGCACAGGTTATCAAGGATGATGACGTCATGGCCATTTTGCAGCAGTTGCACACAGGTATGACTTCCTATGTAACCGCTACCACCTGTTACCAGAACTCGCATATTTCGCTCCATTAGGCTTATGGTATGAGATAATCCTAGCATAACAGAGAGCAGGAAAGTGTGACATGGGATAAAATAGTGGAATCGTTTACACTGCGCAAAACGCAGCTGCTCTCCGGCTAAAAAAGGATTGTAGATCAAAGCGCTCGGGGTGGGATGTTGCAGGTTGTCCGAAAAAGAGCGGGGGCGTGGCCCCCGTCAGGATGTCAGATGCGGCCAACCTGGTAGCGATAGCCGTCGCCGTCGGCGACAAATTCCAGGCGGTGGGTGATACAGGCGGGTGCGTCTTCGGCATGGTGAGAAACAAACAGTAGCTGCGTTTCACCTTCGCTAATCAGGACATCAACAAAACGGCGAATAAGCTGGCGGTTCAGGGGATCCAGCCCCTGTAGCGGCTCGTCGAGGATCAGCAGCGTCGGGTGTTTCACCAGCGCGCGCACGATGAGTGCCAGCCGCTGCTGGCCCCACGACAGGCTGCTGAACGGGGCATCCGCAACCCGGTTATCCATCCCCAGAATATTCAGCCACTGCTGCGCCAGCTTGTGCTGCCGGTCAGACACCGCCTGATAAATCCCGATGGAGTCGAAATAACCGGACAGGATGACGTTGCGCACCGTGGTACTGACGCGGTAATCGAGGTGCAGGCTGCTGCTGACGTAGCCGATATGTTTTTTGATATCCCAGATGGTTTCGCCGCTGCCGCGACGGCGGCCAAAGAGGGTGAGATCGTTGCTGTAGCCCTGGGGGTGATCCCCGGTAATGAGGCTAAGCAGGGTCGATTTCCCGGCGCCATTAGGGCCGACAATCTGCCAGTGCTCACCGGGATTTACCGTCCAGCTTAACTGGTTGAGGATCGGACGATCGTTATAGGAGACCACGCCGTTATTCAGCACAATCCGCGCCTCGCCCTCCGGCAAACCGTGACGCGCAGACGGCGCATCCGGTTCGGGCAGGGTAATGCCGTTCAGTTTTTCACTGTGCGCCAGTTGGGCAATCAGCGCCTGCTTCAGCAGAGCCGCTTTTTCGCCCACCGCCGTCAGGGTGCAGTCGGCCAGCACCCCCGCGTGCTGGACAAAATCGGGGATCTCGTCAAAACGGTTCAGGACCAGCACCAGGGTATAGCCCTGCTGATTAAGCGAGGCCAGCAGATCCGCCAGCTGGCTGCGGGATTGCACGTCGAGGCCGTCAAAAGGTTCATCCAGGATCAGCAGGTCGGGGTCGGCCATCAGGGCCTGGCACAGCAGTGTTTTGCGGGTTTCACCGGTAGAAAGATACTTGAAACGTCTCTCCAGCAGGTAAGTGATGCCGAACTGTTCCGCCAGCTGGCGGCAACGGACGTCGTCTTTGATCTCGTCCTGAATGATTTCAGCGGCCGTTCGGCCAGTATCATCTTCATCGGGGCTGAGCATATCGGTGTTGTTACGCTGCCACTCGTCGCTGACCAGTTTCTGCAGTTGCTCGAAGGAGAGGCGGGTCACGCGGGTGAAACTGCTCTGGCGTTCGCCCTTCAGCAGCGTCAGCTCGCCAGCCAGGGCGCGGGCGACGGCAGATTTGCCGCTGCCGTTACTGCCCACAAAAGCCCAGCTTTCACCACCATTCAACGTAAAATCAGCGAGGGTGAGCGTGCGCGTGTCGCTAAGACGAAACGTGCCTTGCGAAATTTGCAATGATGACATGATTTATCCCATTTTTTGCAGCAATAAGCATCAGGGATAACCCACTGTCGGCACACATGTCAATGCGCTTAGCACAACGTGGCGATAATCACCCGGTCGGCATTAAAATATGCGGTCGCCTCAGCACCTTCTTCTAAATCCTGGCTCTGGGCCAGCGGCACGGTGGCGCAGAGCGTCTGGCCGTCGGGCAGGGTCATCAGCACTTCACACTGCTCGTCGCCACGGTCGATATGGTTGATAACTCCCTGTAGCTGGTTATCCGCCTGTTTTGCCGTTTCCCTGTCCAGCGTGATGTTGACCCATGGCGCTTTCAACAGCACCAGCACCTCTTTGCCCTCATCCAGCCCCAGCCGCTTGCCGCTCTGGGCCGTAATGGCAACTTTCAGGCGGGTGGTGCCGTCGGCGAGTAAAATATCGACATGCTGCTGGACCTGGTCATCATCGCGGGCGGTGACCGTGCCAAACCATTGGTTGCGGGCGCTGGTTTGCAAAGAGAAACGCGAGATGGCGCCGAGCAGGCTGTCCAGCGGCAGGGCGTCGTCATCGCTTAAAACATCAAAGGCCTTTTGCTGGATCTGCGCCAGCAGGTCATAGAGCTGGATCAGCCGCTGCCCGTAGCGCGTCAGGATGGCACCGCCGCCGCCTTTGCCGCCGGTGGCGCGATCGACCAGGGTCTGTTCGCTCAGCGTGTTCATCTCGTTGATAGCATCCCACGCGCTTTTATAGCTAATTCCGGCGTTTTTTGCCCCCTGGCTGATGGAGCCGGTTTGCTCAATTTGCTTGAGCAGGGCAATGCGGCGGGGATCGGCGAATAGTTTTTGCGAAAGACGTAGGGTGAGGAGAATTTCGGCCTGCATAACAATGTCCTGGCAAAAAGGTTATTGTGACGTAATTCGTTTCGGGCGCAAACAGTACCGCACAAAAGGGGATGTAATTCTCGCTTTTCCGGTTAGAATAAGGCAATTCACATTGTCTGGAGAAAGCCATGTTAGAGTTGCTGAAAAGTCTGGTATTCGCCGTGATCATGGTACCAGTGGTGATGGCTATCATCCTCGGTGCCATCTACGGCCTGGGTGAGGTGTTCAACATCTTTTCCAATGTCGGCCACAGAAAACAGCCGAAAAAACAGCATTAATTCCCTTTAAAAACGCCCGGTTCCGCCGGGCGTTTTGCTCTCAAGTTTCCCCCTTCCTCGCCGATACTATTTTCAGGACAAAATTGATCTACTCCCCGATCGCTACGATTTAACGCTGGGCAAACCTGACGGTTATCGTTATATTTCAATTTATATAACGGTCTTTGCAGGAGCTTTAAATGAAACGTACATGGTCAGGATTGGTTACCGGCGTGACGCTGACACTCACGCTGGCCGGCCAGGCGTTGGCAGACGAAGGCAAGATCACCGTCTTTGCCGCCGCATCACTGACGAACGCAATGCAGGATATTGCCGCGGTGTATAAAAAAGAGACAAACGTCGACGTGGTGTCGTCATTTGCCTCTTCGTCCACTCTGGCGCGACAGATTGAAGCAGGCGCCCCTGCCGACCTCTTTATCTCGGCCGATCAGAAGTGGATGGATTACGCCATCGATAAAAAAGCGGTTGATGCGGCGAGCCGTGTCACCCTGCTCGGCAACAGCCTGGTTGTGGTGGTGCCGAAAGCCAGCGCTCAGGGCGAGGTGGCTATCAACAAGGAGACGCCCTGGAGCAGCCTGCTGAAAGGGGGACGACTGGCGGTGGGCGATCCGGAACACGTTCCGGCAGGCATTTACGCTAAAGAGGCGCTGCAAAAACTGGGTGCCTGGGAGACGCTGGCTCCTGAACTGGCGCCTGCGGAAGATGTGCGTGGCGCACTGGCGCTGGTGGCGCGCAATGAAGCGCCGCTTGGGATCGTCTACGGTTCCGATGCGGTTGCTGAAAAAGGGGTGAAAGTGGTGGGTACGTTCCCTGAAGACTCGCATAAGAAAGTGGAATATCCTGTGGCCATCATTGATGGACATAAAAACGCAACCGTCAGCGCCTTTTACGATTATCTGAAGGGGCCGCAGGCGTCTGCCATCTTTAAACGTTACGGATTTACGACGCACGAATGATATTGACCGATCCCGAATGGCAGGCCGTGCTGCTGAGCCTGAAAGTCTCTTCCCTCGCGGTTGCATTGAGTTTGCCCTTTGGGGTCTTTTTCGCCTGGTTACTGGTTCGCTGTCAGTTTCCGGGCAAAGCACTCCTCGACAGTATTTTGCACCTGCCTCTGGTGCTGCCGCCGGTGGTTGTAGGGTATCTGCTGCTGATTGCCATGGGGCGGCGCGGTTTTATCGGCGAGCGCCTGTATGAGTGGTTTGGCATTAGCTTTGCCTTCAGCTGGCGCGGCGCCGTGCTGGCGGCGGCGGTGATGTCATTCCCGCTGATGGTACGGGCGATCCGCCTGGCGCTGGAAGGGGTCGATCTTAAACTTGAACAGGCGGCCCGTACCCTCGGGGCCGGGCGCTGGCGCGTCTTTTTCACCATTACGCTTCCCCTGACGCTGCCGGGCATTATTGTCGGCACGGTGCTGGCATTTGCCCGCTCGCTGGGGGAGTTTGGCGCCACCATCACTTTTGTTTCCAACATTCCGGGCGAAACACGCACTCTCCCGTCGGCCATGTATACCCTGATCCAGACCCCGGGTGGCGAGGGGGCTGCGGCGCGGTTGTGCCTGATCTCCATTGTGCTGGCGCTGGTGTCGCTGCTGGTGTCGGAGTGGCTGGCGCGCATCAGCCGTGAACGGATGGGGAAATAATCATGCTGGAACTCAATTTTACCCAGACGCTGGGCGATCACTGCCTGACCCTCAACGAAACCCTGCCAGCCAGCGGCATTACCGCCATTTTTGGCGTCTCCGGCGCGGGCAAAACGTCGCTAATCAACGCGATAAGCGGGCTGACGCGACCTCAGACGGGGCGGATCGTACTCAACGATCGGGTGCTGAACGATGCCGAAAAGCGTATTTTTCTCGCGCCAGAAAAGCGCCGGATTGGTTATGTCTTCCAGGACGCCAGGCTGTTTCCCCATTACAAAGTACTGGGCAACCTGCGTTACGGCATGGCGAAAAGCATGGCCGGGCAGTTCGATAAGCTGGTGGCTTTGCTGGGCATTGAGCACCTGCTTGACCGGCTGCCGTCGTCGCTGTCGGGCGGCGAAAAGCAGCGCGTGGCGATAGGCCGGGCGCTGCTTACTGCCCCGGAACTGCTGCTGCTGGACGAACCGCTGGCCTCGCTCGATATCCCCCGTAAGCGCGAGCTGCTGCCTTATCTGCAGCGCCTGGCCCGCGAAATCAACATCCCGATGCTCTATGTGAGCCATTCGCTGGATGAGATCCTGCATCTGGCCGATAAGGTACTGGTGCTGGAAAATGGCAGCGTGAAAGCGTTCGGTAATCTGGAAGAGGTGTGGGGGAGCAGCGTAATGCATCCCTGGCTGCCGCAGGAGCAGCAAAGCAGCATTCTGAAGGTGAGCGTGCTGGAACACCATCCGCACTATGCCATGACCGCCCTGGCTATCGGCGATCAGCATGTCTGGGTCAACAAGCTGGATAAACCGCTGCAAACCAACCTGCGCATTCGCATTCAGGCGTCCGATGTCTCGCTGGTACTCCAGCCGCCGCTACAGAGCAGCATCCGTAATATTCTGCGCGCCAAGGTCGCCCAGTGTTACGACGACAACGGTCAGGTGGAGGTGCAGCTGGAGATTGGCAGCCGCACGCTGTGGGCCCGCATCAGCCCGTGGGCCAGAGATGAACTGGGGATCAAACCTGGCCTCTGGCTCTACGCGCAGATCAAGAGCGTCTCCATCACCACCTGATCACAGCAGACGGGTATAGATAAATTCGGCGATGCTGTTGGTGGTGTTATCGCCGATCACCACATTCGCGCGCGCTTTGACGGCGTCGTCCGCATTCCCCATCGCCACTCCGGTACCAGCCGCTTCCAGCATGCTGATGTCATTGTAGTTATCGCCAAAGGCAATGACGTCCTTCATAGAGCCGCCGATGGATTCCACATACTCCGTCAGGCGTTTCCCCTTGCTGTTGCCTTTACGGGCGATATCCACCTGATCGTGCCACGACCATTCGCACTCCAGCCCCAGCGTCTGCTCAACCTGTGTGGCAAAGTCGTTGAGTTTGCCTGTGTCCTCACCGGTCAGGGCAAATTTCCAGATCGCGTTGACCTCACGGGCGGCCTGGGCGAGGGACGGCACCTGCGTGAAGACCGGGCGCTGCGCTTCCGGCAGCGCCTGTGCCCAGTTGCTGGTGCGAATCACGTGGCCGGTAGGACGCTCGTACAGCATCGCGTCGTCAACATACATCAGGCCGTGAATGGCATGCTCATTGAGCAGATCGATCAGTTGCAGCGCCTGCGGAACCGGTAAGGGATCGGCTTGCAGAACCTTTTTTGCTTGATAATCATACAAATAGGTTCCATTACAACAAATTGCAGGTGTATCTAACGCCAGTGCCTGATAAAAAGGATGAATAGCAACGTGATGCCGACCCGTCACGATGAGGAGTTGATATCCCGCCTCCTGGGCACGCTTCAGTGCTTCAAGCGAAGAGGGGAGCAGGGTTTTTTGCGGCGTTAACAGCGTACCGTCTAAATCCAGTGCAATCACACGCGAGGTCATTTGATATTCCGGGTTAATGTTGAAAGGAGGGGATGCGCAGATGGTACACCGTGCAAGTAACGCTGCAAAATTCCTGGTTAAAATTCAGCATTCACCGTTAAAAACGACTATCCTGGTACATTACTTTTACGCGCAGTGAGGAAAGGAGCATTCATGAAACAAACCGTTTATACCGCCAGTCCTGAAAGCCAGCAGATCCATGTCTGGCGTCTGAATCCCGAAGGTTCGCTCACCCTGGTTCAGGTTGTCGATGTTCCCGGCCAGGTTCAGCCGATGGTGATCAGCCCGGATAAACGTTTCCTGTATGTGGGTGTTCGCCCGGAGTTCCGCGTGCTCGCGTACCGTATCTCGCCTGAAGATGGCGCTCTGACATACACGGCCGAAGCCGCGCTGCCCGGCAGCCCGACGCATATCTCCACCGATCTGCAGGGACGCTTCATTTTTAGCGGCTCCTACAATGCCGGCTGCGTCAGCGTAACCCGTCTGGATGACGGTATTCCTGGCGAAACCGTTGAGGTGGTTGAAGGGCTGGAAGGGTGCCACTCGGCTAACATCTCCCCGGATAACCGCACTCTGTGGGTGCCGGCGCTGAAGCAGGATCGCATCTGCCTGTTTACGCTGGGCGATGACGGCAAGCTGACCGCGCAGAACCCGGCGGAAGTGGCTACCGTTGAAGGGGCCGGTCCGCGTCATATGGCATTCCATCCGAATCAGCAGTACGCCTACGTGGTGAATGAGCTGAACTGCACGGTAGACGTCTGGGCCCTGCGCGATCCGCACGGCAAGATTGAGTGCGTGCAGACCCTGGACATGATGCCGTCTGATTTCACCGATACCCGTTGGGGGGCAGATATCCATATCACACCTGATGGCCGTCACCTCTATACCTGCGACCGTACCTCCAGCCTGATCACCGTGTTTAGTGTTTCGGAAGATGGTAGCGTGCTGGCTATCGAAGGCTTCCAGCCAACCGAAACGCAGCCGCGCGGCTTCAACGTCGATCACAGCGGTAAATTCCTGATTGCGGCGGGGCAAAAATCGCACCATATCGCGCTGTATGAAATTCAGGGTGAGCAGGGGCTGCTTGAAGAGAAGGGACGTTACGCCGTCGGCCAGGGGCCAATGTGGGTGGTGGTTAACGCGCACTAAGACGGATGAAATAAAAAAACCTCGCGAATGCGAGGTTTTTTTATGCCCGGTGGTAGCCGGGTGAGCACATCAACATAAACCAACCGCCTTATATTAGCGTCGTACTGACCCTTTGCACAACGTCAGTTGCTTAATCCTGGAAGAGTGACTCGTAGTGATATTAACTTAAATTTTTGAATAATATTGATTTTAACCGCGCTCCTTTATAAATTCCTATTTGATAAAAGACTGTTTAAATATCCAGTCTCGTCTGCTTATAATCAGAACTGTTGGTGTAGATGTGTGGCAGTCCGCAATCTGGGATCACTTTTAAGTCCTGGCTGGCGGGTGGTGCCGTCAGTGCCTTAACTGCGGAGCACATCAACATAAACCAACGCCCACTGGCGACAGGCAGCGGAAAGGTAAGTCAGTGGAAGTGCTCCTGACCCAAGGAGTGGCGTATGAGCATGATGGGATGGATAATTCTGTTCCTGCAACTCATGGTTGCAGTTCTGCAACTGCTGGATGCGTATCTTAAAACCGGTGCCTGACGTGTTCAGCCGCAGCATTAAGGGGGAGTTGCTCCCCCTTTTTGCTAAATATTTACTGCTTCGGCTCTGCGATCACTTTACTTCCCACGCCGCGGTTGTTGTATTCCCACATGCGGTTGAAGTTAGCGTCGTTGAGGTTACGCTGCACGTTGCCTTTCTCATCCACCGCACCGGTGTTACCCGCATACGGACGCTGAGAGATGGCGGCGTTGCCCCACGGTTTAGCCATATTAAAGCCTTCGTTGATCACGCTGTCGCGGATCACCACCTGACCGTTAGTGGCGGAATCGACATCCAGGGAGCGGCCGAGTTGTGCCACGCCGTCGCCCATCGCGGTAAAGCGGCTGTTCACTGCCAGGAAGCCGTAGAACAGATTGGACTGCGTCGCAGGGGCGAAGACGTAGCCTTCCTGCTGGGTACGGGTGTTCATGACGCGGAAATCGGTGTTATCAAACACCACGGCACCGCGACCAGAAACCATATCCACATCCCCTTCAATGTAGCTGTTGGTCACCAGCGTACGGGTGATACGGTTGTTTTTCAGGGTGTTGTCAACGCCGCTGTTAGTGACGAAGAAGGTGTTCTGGCGACCCAGAATGTTCACCTTGTCGATTTGCACCCGATCGCCATCGCTGCGCAGAGCCACCGCCTGGTGGTTTCCGGCATCCACGCTGTCACCCAGATTGTTTTCAATGGTCAGGTTCTGCAGCTGCAGACCGTTGTTCTGCGACCAGAAGACCGCGGAACACATCAGGCCAACGGTGGCGCTGTGCTTGCTCTGGCAACGGTCGAACATATACCAGGCCGGTTTGCCCGGCATATATTTGCCGCCCGGGTTAACCAGGTGACGCCAGGTTGCGGTGTCGATCTCGGAGTCGATCGCCAGACCAATTTTGACATCGATCGGTTTTTCACCCGTACCGTAGATCGTCACGCTCCCCGGCGCGGCGGGCACATACACAGTACCTTCGTATTCGCCCGGTAAAATGGCGATGTACTGACGGGAGCTGCTGTGCTTAGCAATGGCAGCATCGACTGCCGCCTGGATGGAGGTGTGCGTCACGCCCTGGGTTCCCGCCGGGCCAACCACAAAGTTCGGCTGCTCAGGCAGGCGGATGGCATAAGGACTCCACGGCGCCGCGTTCGGATCCATGGCCGTAAAGTAGCGAGCCTGCTGGAAGTTTTTCGCTTCGTCAGCGGAGAGGATCGGACGGGAAGCCGTGCCCGGCGCAACCTGCTCTGATGGCAGTTGATCTGGCGGAGTAGAGCTGCACGCCGATAACGTCACGCCAAATGCGAGTGCCAGCGCCAGACGAGAAATCCTGGAAATGTTCAAGGGAAGCTCCTGCAAAACATATCAATAGGGGGACAACTGAAATAGCCTGCTTTTTTATACTAAGTTGAGCGAAACGGGAAGATGAAAAGGCAAAAATACATCTAACTAAAACTTAGAAAATCTTTATATGGTGCTGCCTACATCTCATTCTGTCGAAAAAACGAGAAAGATCGCTTAATGGTCGATGTAAATTGCAAATGACTTCGCTTTTTAATCGCATTCTACTTGAACACCGTGTGCACATTACAGATAAGTGTGGTTTAGAGCAAACGTGATGAAAAAGTTTTACTGGTGACGTGGTTGCGTACATAGTAAATGTACAAAGTTGAATAACGCTCAAAGTTATCTATGTTCCTGATCTTCAAGAAAATTAGACGCCTTCATCAATCAGGAATAAGCTCTGATAGGGGCTGGCAAGGAATCGCCACGGCTTCGGTAGCCATACTCCAAATGGGAGATGCTTTTAATTTCCGCTTTCGCTCGAAATACCCCCCTCAACTGACCGATGTGCAGAGCGCACGCTTAATAAGTGCTTTTCGAACTAATCTTTTTATTGGCCGCTCCGCTGGTGCAGGTGATGTTTGGTCACTGGTGCCATCGTAAGCTGATGCTTACGGACATCGCGTTATTGCTCTGGCGCCGGGCATTGCCTTGTGATCTGGTGGCATCGGCTTTGGGCTCGGCGGGTTTATCCGGTAGCGGGGTTCTATGGGCTGGACGGGATGTCTATGGCCTTTATTTTGCTGGCGATGGTCAGACTGCGGCTGTCGGAAAACTCAGAACACCCATGATGCTGGCAAATCCTTGTAAAAATGAGACTGAGCCCTGTCTAAGCGATGCTTAGATTTTACAGTCTTCGATATCTGGACAGACCAACAGAGACATTAGAGAACGCAGCAATGGAATACCTGGTCTCTTTTTATTTTGCACTTAAGCTAAATTGGCTATTCCTCAACCTGATTATCCATTTCGCTACTTTTTACCTCCTGCTTTTCCCTGTCTCATTAATAAACCATTGCTATGTTCGCATAGCTCCGTGAGCCTGACGAAAACTGGATAACGGTACTGGTCTTATAGCGCTTCCCCAAGGGCAATATTATTCAGCTGATATCAGTAGTTTCATCACTATATTATATTTAATTAAATCAATTAATGATGTTTAACATATTCATGATAGTTATAATCTATCATTTGGTTGCTTTTTGATCGTCACAAACGATGTGACGAGCAGCGAATTTAATTGAATGCTATTGGCTGAGAGCAAGCTCAGAGTGGCTTGCCGGGCGAGATTAAAGCCTTTGGGAAAGGCAGCTGGATTAGCTGCTATTTTTTGATTACTTAGGGAATTGGTATGCGTAAGCTTCTTTGGGGTGTCGGTCTGGTTACTTTACTGACAGGGTGTGGTGATGACGGGATCTATGGAACATGGAAAAACACCTCATCAGGCCTCGTAATCAAGATCGAAGAAAAGAATATTAAAATGCCGGGCATAGGAAATGTTGCTGTTCAAAAATGGGATGTGAGCAAAGACCAAAAAGAGTATGTAGCTCATACTACCTATACCACATTAGATATTGAAAAAACAAAAAATGGAATAGCAATCATGGGCGTAGAGTATGAACGTCAATAACCCTATGACAACGCTACTATATACATATTAAATACCTGTAAGTATTTTCCTGTTTTACTAATTCAAAGGATAGACTATGCGCAAGTCCATTATGTTAGCAGTAGGATTTTCTGTTGTTCTCTCAGGATGTGATAAAGCTGTTGAAGATAAACCAATCAATGAACTCACCAGCGAGGAAGCAAATGCTATTTGTAAGCGCCCCGAAATTATTTCGCAATTAGAAAACAGTTTCAAAAAAGGAAGCATCGAATTCTTAAATCGTAATCCACTAGGCTATTCTCCATTTATGGATAGATATAAATCAGAAGCAGGATACCTTGATGGCAATGAAAGGAAAAAATTGAGAATTGACGCTAGTTATCATTATACGGCGGATGATTTTTCTAAAGGATTTGGCTCGACAGATAAAGTACAAATCAATAATGCATCGCTTACTGCTAGCGGTCAAGATGAGCTGTCATGTAGTGCCAAAATTGAGTTTAGCTCTGATGAAATCTATGGCGTATTATTTTCAAACGACATTTCATATAATGTGAAAAAAGAAAATAACAAATTCTTTACTGATGCCGAGCTTTCTCTGCAGAAATTAGAACATCATAAAACTGAACCGACGTCACAACAAAAAACGTGGCGCGATAAACTTGAAGCAAAACTCAACGCTGATGATGATGCGTTAAGAAATATTTCTGATGCTGATTTTAAAGTCGTTTCTCAGGATGATATTTATTATGTCTATTTTGCTCAGACGCCACGCCAGTTTAGTGACGATGAATTAATGGATTTCTTTAGTTCTAAGTGGAACAATACTACAGATGTATTTGCTAAAGAAGACATTAAAAAAGAAGAGCTTCCAAAAATCAAAGCTAAAATTAATCAATATAAAGATGTAAAAAACATTTTAGCTTACTCGACATTTAGTCTAAATAGTCAAATTGCTGAACAATCTGCTCTTAAGACAGAAAATGGTGAAAAGTCAATTCCTGCCTCTGACGGCTGGGTTTCGGCAAGGGATAGCTATGACATTGCTAAAAAAGGTTTCAAATATAATGCAGCCGGTTGTGATATGAACGGCGGTTTAACGATCGAGCGTCGTGGGATTAAAGTCTCTACAGATGACGTATTACGTGGCTGTACTGTTGTTGTGCCAGATGATAAAGCTCGTGAAGTTTCGGCTAAATTTGCAGCTATTAATAGTAAAGGACTCGATGTAGGCTCTTTTGTAAAATCCTATCTTCATATCTCGAAGGTTGATGGTGATAGTAACACTATTCATACAACAATTATTAGAGATGAAGTCAAAGTTTACGATCCTGAAACTAATGAAGTAATCATTGATACCGTTGTAAGATAATTACTGCGAGGGAGCTTCAAGGCTCCCTTTAATATTGAATTAAAATGAGAGAACCACCATGAACTCATTAATGATGACTATTGTTATAGCATTACTGATGAACATTCCCGCAATATTACCTGTTTTATTTTTAAAAATAGATAAGTCTCACAAAACGGGAATAGCTATACGTGTATATCTTGTATCTGTCTTATTAATTTTTTCATTGGTAACACTAACATCTAATATCACTAATGAATACTCACCATTCCCGTTCTGGTTGCCAATTGCATCTGTAGTACTTTTTATGATTGCGTTGGTAAACTGTGTAAAACATATTCGTAAGTTTGTTACAAAGTGGAAAAGAAGAACCATAATTCTAACTTCGTTTATTATCGTCTATGCTATCAGATTTAATGTCATATTCATTAATACAGGTTTGGGGTTTGAAATAACATCATTTGGTATAGTTTGGTCAGCATTTTTCGTTTTCGCTTGTTTACTTGCCTATATAGGTACATCCGACACGCAAAAATTAGATTCAGCCTACAATGCGTTAAGCAATCACTCGTCGGAAACTCGCGTAGACAAAAGTTATGCTTCGCAAACTGATATAGACTATGATGTAAGTATTAAGGGAAGAAGCGTATTGAACGATCCTAATCTTTCACTTATCGAACAACAGCGCTACAGAGATGCGCTTCAGAAAAAGGAAGATGAAGGTGGGTCCGGTTGGTAAATAATAACCGTGAAATGTTTTACTAGTTATAAAAAGGCAAACAGGGCATCCGTTTGCCTTTCTATTTTTCTATATCGTGGAAAAATCAATATTTAATGGCTGGGCTTCGGCAACTAAGTATTAAATATTTTTCGAGAAACTACTAATAATGATGGTGTGTTAGAAGCATCAATTAGTAAATTTCATTAAAGTCAAACAAGGCTGCCAGGGAGCGGATCAGTGCAGAGTTAAAGTCACCGCCATCTATGAGATCACGCTGTAATACCATTTCAATGGATGATGTCCCGCGGGGGAGTACTGACGGCATAATCTCCCGTGCCAAAAACTTTATTCGATGTAGTTCACCTGCGAGAAATCGTTCGCATTATCACAGAATTGTAATGTTAGCGGTAGGCAACAGCCCACCGCTAACTCATTTAACACGTCAATACGGAAAAAATATTAACTAAAGTACGGGAAAAACTTAAATGATCCCCAAAGACCACTATTAAGCGACACCAGCCCAACGGCTATATAGGCCAGCACTGCAATAAATGCGAAGCTATACAATACTTTTTTCTTTAACTTCCGCCAGAATTTAACTACCAGAAATGACAGTACAACTCCCACCCCTAGCTGAATAAGCAATCGCGTTGCCAGGTCACCAACTTCAAAGAGGTAAGCGAACTGAAGAGGGGCAAATAGGATGACATAAACAATATAAAGGATTGAAAAAATTATCCTTGCCAGGATTGAGGTAAGCCCCCCTTCATATATGAGCATTTGCGCAGCCTGTAGCCCTGGCACTAAAATAACGCCCCATAGCGTAAACCAGATAATAATTGAGGCGAGAACTTTGCGCGCGCCACTGGCGAAAGCCAGCTGGTCTTCATAAGACATGGACGTCGATGTTGATGTTGGCTGCTGGATAGTTCCCCATGAATTATTAACCGGCTGGTTTGGTTGGCTGATGGGGGCTTCCCAGCTAGCTGCGTTATCAGCACGCCATTTTTCATCATACTGCTTAAAAGGCTGTGCACTTGTCACATATTTTCCGTCGCTATCTCTTCTGACGCTCATTGTTAACCCTCGCAATTAAATTGGTATAGCGTTTTATGATTAATACTTAACTGAAATTTCTATATTCATATACGACATATTAACGATTATAACGTATCTAAAATAAATCAGAAGATTAAGCGTTAAGTTAAAATATAACCCGTCTGCATGCGAATTACTCTTTGTCTTTGGCGTCTAACCGTCTTCCGTTACGTCATCTACCGTCTCTTCAACATACTCTTTGCCTGCGGCCTGTTCAGCTCTTCCTGAAAGGCCATCAGCTGCGCGTGGCACTCCGCGCGAGCATTGGTAATAGCTTCCATCTTTATTTCATCCGGTATTTAGCGGGTAATATATTTATCCAGTACTTCAGCACTAAATACATTACTCTGATTTCGCCAATCTTGGCGTCGGCTTGGCAAACAGAAAATATCCTGCGTTAAAACTGTTTTGTACAGGCTGCCAGGGAAAACGATTGAACTACTGGCTGCGTTAGATAGTCGTTTTCACTGCCTGGATCTCGTCGGTGTTGACCTGACAAGTGCAGCCGGAAGAATGACTATGCAGGAACGTCGGGATAAAGACAGACGTCACTAAAAAAGCACCTCCGAGTATCGCACGAATATCCTGGCATGAATCAAATCTTCCTGTTAAAGGCAACCGGTTCAAAAAGAACAACGGGACAGGGCCGCTTGATGCTTTTGCAAATGTTACGAGTATATCTGCAGCCTTGACGGCGCGTTGTTTAGCTGGTCCCAAGGGCTCAACATCAGGCGAGATGCCACACAGCCAGATGACGCGAAAAACACACGCCCAGAAGGTGGGGGCTAGCCTAAAACCGTGCACATGGAATATGGGCAGGTCAGATTCTTTAAAACTTTATCAATGAGGTCCGGTTTACGCCCTAATGCGTTGAGCGAAGAAAGCGCTCTGGATAATATCCTTGATATTTTCAATGTTGTGACGATACAGGATGAAGGCCTTCGGTTCAAACACTTGCACCCTTTCACTGGTGAGCAGCATGAGTACGCCTTTGATGGGCATGGACCGCTCAACGCTTAAAGAACCATCATCAACCACCTTTACCTGACCCCTTCTGACTCTATCGTTCGCATACTAATCTACTTTTAAGTATAGGTGCCGAGCCAGTTATGACTAATGAAAGGAGCATGTAGTAATGCTCTAAAAATACTGCTGAAACTTTTAGTTGAGTGCAAAAAAGTTGCTTTTTCTTCCCGCGGTTAGCGAGGAAGTTGTCACAAATAAATAACAATCTCGGTAAAGGCGATTGACAGGGCGACAGGAATGAAAATAAATGTCTATACAACCCATGACGAGTGGAAGCCCGATGCTGCAACTTTATCCTGACGATCTGATCTGGCGTAACCTGCGCCTCGCGACGCTGGATCCCGACCACGACACCCCCTATGGCCTGCTGGAAAACCGGGCATTGATTGTGCGCGGTGAGACCATCCTGGCCATCGTGCCGGAATCTGACCTGCCGGATGATCTGCCCAACACCATCGATTTACAGGGGCGGCTGGTGACGCCGGGCCTGATCGACTGCCATACGCATCTGGTGTTTGGTGGCGATCGTGCCGCCGAATGGGAGCAGCGACTCAACGGCGTCTCCTATCAGACCATCAGCGCTCAGGGCGGCGGGATTAACGCCACGGTCACTGCCACCCGGGAGAGCACGCCTGAGCAGCTCGAACAGCTTGCGCAGCAGCGCTTGCAGCGCTTAATGCGCGAGGGTGTCACCACCCTCGAGATAAAGTCGGGTTACGGCCTGGATGACGAATCCGAAGAGAAGATGCTGCGCGTGGCCCGGCGTCTTGCACAGACCAACCCGGTGGAGATCAGCCCGACGCTGCTGGCGGCCCACGCCGTGCCGAAGGCGTATCGCCACGATCCGGATGCCTACATCGACCATGTTTGCCAGCATATGCTGCCTGCACTGTGGGAAAAAGGGCTCTTCGAAGCTGTGGATGTCTTCTGCGAAAATGTCGGGTTTACGCCCGAACAGAGCGAGCGGGTGTTCCAGGCGGCGCAGACGCTGGGCATCCCCATTAAAGGCCACGTTGAGCAGCTCTCCAGTCTCGGCGGCACTGCGCTGGTGAGTCGTTACCATGGGCTCTCCGCCGATCATATTGAATATCTCGACGAGGCTGGTGTCGACGCGATGGCGCAGAGCGGCACCGTGGCGGTGTTACTCCCCGGCGCATTTTACTTTTTACAGGAGCGACAGCGCCCGCCGGTTGCGCGGTTACGCCAGCGGGGGATACCGATGGCGGTCGCCACGGACTACAACCCGGGCACCAGTCCGTTCGCCAGCCTGCATCTGGCGATGAACATGGCCTGCGTGCAGTTTGGTCTCACCCCGGAAGAGGCGTGGGCAGGGGTAACCCGGCACGCGGCACGGGCGCTGGGGCGCGGCGACACCCATGGCCAGTTGAAGGCGGGGTTTGTGGCGGATCTGGCCATCTGGGATGCGAAAAACCCGGTTGAGATGGTCTATGAGCCGGGTCGTAACCCGCTTTATCAGCGCGTATTCAGAGGAAAAGTAGAATGAACCTATGGCAGCCGGTTTCACCTGAGGTCTGGCAGGGTCGCGACGACAGCAGCGAGGCCAGCAACGCGCTGCGCCTGTTCCAGACCGTGCAACTTAGCGACACGCCAACGCCGACCGGCGACGGTATCGCCCTGATTGGCTTCGCCTGCGATGAAGGGGTCAGGCGCAATCAGGGCCGAACCGGTGCCGCACAGGCGCCGGACGTAATACGCCGGGCGCTGGCGAACATGGCCAGTCATCAGGGTCACGAGCGGCTGACCGATATCGGCAACATCCGCGTGGAAGGGGAGGCGCTGGAGGCGGCCCAGCAGGCGCTGAGCGAGACGGTCACCGCCTGTCAGCGGGGCGGGATGCGCACCCTGGTGTTCGGTGGCGGGCATGAAACCGCCTGGGCCCATGGCCGCGGCGTGCTGGATGCCTTTGCCGGCGAGCGTGTAGTAATCATCAACCTCGACGCGCATCTCGATCTGCGAAATGCCCGCCAGGCGACCTCAGGGACACCGTTCCGCCAGCTGGCGCTCTACTGCGCACAACAGCAGCGTGAGTTTCGTTATGCCTGCTTCGGGGTCAGCCGGGCGGCCAACACCCAGGCGCTGTGGGATGAGGCTGCGCGCCTTAACGTTACGCTGGTGGAGGATCTCGATTTCCGCCAGCAGGCGCTTGACGCGCTCACAACGCTTCTGGAACAGGCAGATCGTGTCTACCTGACCCTCGATCTCGACGTGATGCCTGCCGGGGAGATGCCCGCCGTGTCGGCCCCCGCCGCGCTGGGGGTTCCCGCCCGTGATCTGCTCCCGGTTATCGAGCGGATCTGTCGCAGCGGCAAACTGCAGGCGGCCGATCTGGTTGAGTTCAGTCCCGGCTTCGATCGTGACAGTCAGGGGGCGAAGCTCGCCGCACGGCTGGCGTGGCAAATCGCTCACTGGTGGGCATAAAGCTTGTATATACTCGATTTTTTATGACGGCTTAAGGAATTGCTATGTTCTCTCGCGCCCCGCAGCAGCAGGCCAGTGCGCCAGCCCCTTTCTATGAAAAGGTCAAGCAGGCGATCAGCCATCAAATCGCCACCGGCGTCTGGCGTCCCCACGATCGTATCCCCTCCGAGGCGGAGCTGGTGGCCCAGTTCGGCTTCAGCCGGATGACCATCAACCGCGCGCTGCGGGAGCTGACCGATGAGGGACTGCTGGTGCGCCTGCAGGGGGTCGGCACCTTTGTTGCCGAGCCAAAAGGGCAGTCAGCGCTGTTTGAGATCCGCAGCATTGCCGATGAGATCGCCTCCCGCAACCATCAGCACCGGTGTGAAGTGCAGTTCCTCGAAGAGACGCAGGCCAGCGCCGCCCAGGCGGTAGCGTTGAACGTCAAAGAGGGATCGCGCATCTTTCACTCCCTGATGTTGCACTATGAAAATGACGTCCCGGTGCAGATAGAGGATCGCTGCGTCAATGCCGCACTGGTGCCGGACTACCTTCAGCAGGACTACACCACCACCACGCCCCATGCTTATCTGTCGCGGGTTGCGCCGCTGACGGAAGGGGAGCATATCGTCGAGGCGGTGCGGGCCACGCCGAAGGAGTGCGAACTGCTGCGCATCAAGGAGCACGACCCCTGCCTGCTGATCCACCGCCGCACATGGTCAGCCTCCCACATCGTCTCCCATGCCCGGCTGCTCTTCCCCGGCAACCGCTACCGGCTGCAGGGCCATTTTATGTCATAAGCGAAAAGCGTGATTGCTGACGCAATATAACAAAAATGTATCGTAATTGTTAAAACCGCTCTTGTGTGCACTTGTCTATACAAGTATATCTTACTGTATATTCTGTCCCCTATGAGGAGCACACAATGTCGTCAGGTAAGTTTCGCCAGCAAGAGATCCGCGCCCCACGTGGCACCCGGCTGACTGCCAAAAGCTGGCTCACCGAAGCCCCGCTGCGCATGTTAATGAATAACCTCGATCCCGACGTGGCGGAGAACCCTCACGAGCTGGTGGTCTATGGCGGGATTGGCCGCGCCGCGCGCAACTGGGCGTGCTATGACGCCATTGTCGCCGCGCTTACTGAACTGGAAAGCGACGAAACCCTGTTGGTACAGTCCGGCAAACCGGTCGGCGTGTTCAAAACCCACGAAAACGCCCCGCGCGTGCTGATCGCCAACTCCAACCTGGTGCCGCACTGGGCCACCTGGGAACACTTTAACGAGCTGGATGCGAAAGGGCTGGCGATGTATGGCCAGATGACCGCCGGCAGCTGGATCTACATTGGCAGCCAGGGCATCGTCCAGGGGACCTACGAGACCTTTGTCGAAGCAGGCCGCCAACACTATAACGGCTCCCTGAAAGGCCGCTGGGTGCTCACCGCAGGCCTGGGCGGTATGGGCGGCGCACAGCCGCTGGCGGCAACGCTGGCGGGGGCCTGTTCCCTGAATATTGAGTGCCAGCAGAGCCGCATCGATTTCCGTCTGCGGACCCGCTACGTTGATGAGCAGGCCGAAACGCTTGACGACGCCCTGGCGCGCATCCAGAAATATACCGCCGAGGGACGGGCCGTCTCCATTGCCCTGTGCGGTAACGCCGCCGAGATCCTACCGGAACTGGTGGCGCGCGGCGTGCGCCCGGACCTGGTCACCGACCAGACCAGCGCCCACGATCCGCTGCACGGCTACCTGCCAAAAGGCTGGAGCTGGGAAGCGTACCAGCAGAAAGCGCAGCAGGATCCGGAAGGCACCGTGCTGGCGGCGAAGCGTTCCATGGCTGACCACGTTAACGCGATGCTGGCCTTCAGCCAGCAGGGTGTACCGACTTTCGATTACGGCAACAACATCCGTCAGATGGCGAAAGAGATGGGCGTGACCAACGCCTTCGACTTCCCGGGCTTTGTCCCGGCCTATATCCGTCCGCTGTTCTGCCGCGGGATTGGCCCGTTCCGCTGGGTGGCCCTCTCCGGCGACCCGGAGGATATCTACAAAACCGACGCCAAAGTGAAAGAGATCATTCCCGATGATGAGCACCTCCATCACTGGCTGGACATGGCCCGCGAGCGCATCAACTTCCAGGGACTGCCGGCGCGGATCTGCTGGGTTGGGCTGGAGTGGCGTCAGAAGCTGGGCCTGGCCTTCAACGAAATGGTGCGCAGCGGTGAAGTCTCCGCGCCCATCGTCATTGGTCGCGACCATCTCGACTCCGGCTCGGTTGCCAGCCCGAACCGCGAAACTGAAGCGATGCAGGACGGCTCCGACGCGGTCTCCGACTGGCCGCTGCTGAACGCGCTGCTCAACACTGCCAGCGGCGCCACCTGGGTCTCGCTGCACCACGGCGGCGGGGTGGGCATGGGCTTCTCCCAGCATGCCGGGATGGTGATCGTCTGCGACGGCACCGATGAAGCCGCGGCCCGTATTGCCCGCGTCCTGCACAACGATCCGGCGACAGGCGTTATGCGCCATGCCGATGCCGGGTATGACATTGCCATCGACTGCGCGAAAGAGCAGGGACTCAACCTGCCGATGATCGCGGCCACACAAGGAAAGCACTAATGAACGCCTTAACCCTGACGCCCGGCTCCCTGACCCTGGCCCAGCTGCGCCAGATCTGGCAGCAGCCGCACCAGTTGACGCTCGATGAGGCGGCCCATAAGGCGATTAACGACAGCGTCGCCTGCGTGGAAGCCATTGTTGCAGAAGGGCGCACCGCCTACGGCATTAACACCGGGTTTGGCCTGCTGGCGCAGACGCGCATCGCCACCCACGATCTGGAAAACCTGCAACGTTCGCTGGTGTTGTCCCACGCGGCGGGCGTGGGCGAGCCGCTGGATGATGACATGGTGCGCCTGATGATGGTGCTGAAGATCAACAGCCTGGCGCGCGGTTTCTCCGGCATCCGCCTGAGCGTGATTGAGGCGCTGATTGCCATGGTCAATGCGGGCGTCTACCCGTGGATCCCGGCCAAAGGCTCGGTGGGTGCCTCCGGCGACCTGGCGCCGCTGGCGCACATGTCTCTGACCCTGCTCGGCGAAGGCAAAGCCCGCTACCGTGGCGAATGGCTCCCGGCCGCCACCGCCCTGCAAAAAGCGGGGCTGGCCCCGGTGACGCTGGCGGCGAAAGAGGGGCTGGCCCTGCTGAACGGCACCCAGGCCTCCACCGCCTTTGCCCTGCGCGGTCTGTTTGAAGCTGAAGATCTCTTTGCCTCGGCGGTGGTCTGCGGGGCGCTGACCACCGAAGCGGTGCTCGGCTCCCGGCGTCCGTTTGATGCCCGCATCCACGAGGTGCGCGGCCAGCGCGGGCAGATCGACGCCGCGGCGCTGTTCCGCCACGTTCTGACCGACACCAGCGCCATTGCCGACTCGCATCATAACTGCGACAAGGTGCAGGATCCCTACTCCCTGCGCTGTCAGCCGCAGGTGATGGGCGCCTGCCTGACCCAGCTGCGCCAGGCGGCAGAGGTGCTACTGGTGGAATCCAATGCCGTCTCCGACAACCCGCTGGTCTTCGCGGCGGAAAGTGAGGTGGTCTCCGGCGGCAACTTCCATGCCGAACCGGTGGCGATGGCGGCGGATAATCTGGCCCTGGCGATTGCCGAGATCGGCGCGCTCTCTGAACGCCGTATCGCGCTGATGATGGATAAACATATGTCCCAGCTGCCGCCGTTCCTGGTGCGCAATGGCGGGGTGAACTCCGGCTTTATGATTGCCCAGGTCACCGCCGCGGCGCTGGCGAGCGAGAACAAGGCGCTGTCCCACCCGCACAGCGTGGACAGTCTGCCCACCTCCGCCAACCAGGAAGACCATGTCTCAATGGCCCCGGCAGCAGGCCGTCGCTTATGGGAGATGACGGGTAATACCCGTGGCGTGCTGGCGGTCGAGTGGCTGGCGGCAGCGCAAGGCTGCGATTTGCGTGATGGCCTCACCTCCAGCCCGCTGCTGGAGCAGGCGCGTCATATCCTGCGGGAGCAGGTGGCGCACTATGATGATGATCGCTTCTTCGCCCCGGACATTGATGCAGCGATGGATCTGCTGAAGAAAGGGAGTCTGGCGGCGATGTTACCGGCCTTCCTGTAATACACGCCCGGTGGCGCTACGCTTACCGGGCCTACAAATGCCAACGTAGGCCGGGTAAGGCGAAGCCGCCACCCGGCAAATGCCCGGCGGCGCTGCGCTTGCACGGGCCTACGGTTTTGTGCGGTTTCCGGGACTGCTTTTTTATGAATACATCGCCGTGATGGAGGCACTTCCCAGGGTGTGGAAATGGACGTTAAAGCCCACCATTGCACCGCTCGCCTCCTCATCTACCTCAATCCTTTCCACATCCAGCGCATGCACCGTGAAGATATAGCGATGGGTTTCGCCCTTAGGGGGTGCCGCGCCGCCGTATCCCGCTTTGCCAAAATCGGTGCGGGTCTCTACGGCACCCTCCGGCAGCGCCACCAGCGACGAGCCTGACCCCTGCGGCAGCACGCGGATATCGGCCGGGATATTGGCGACAACCCAGTGCCACCAGCCGGAGCCGGTAGGGGCGTCCGGGTCATAACAGGTCACGACAAAGCTTTTGGTGCCCGGCGGCACCTCGTCCCACGCCAGATGCGGAGAGATGTTATCTCCCTCATAGCCCATACCGTTAAACACGTGGCGCAGCGGGAGTTTATCGCCGTCGCGCAGATCCTTACTGATGAGTTTCATACTGTTCCTCCGTAATAAGCTCAGCCAGAAGTGTAACGCATAAACTAGATCGTAAAGTGCGCAGGTTCCTGTACGGCATCCACCACCGCGGCGGTCAGCTTGCTGAGCTGGTCACGGCTGATCGGATACGGCGGCATCAGATAGATTAGCTTGCCGAACGGCCGCACCCAGACGCCGCGCGCCACAAAGAAGCGTTGCAGCGCCGCCATGTTCACCGGGTGAGTCGTTTCGACGACGCCAATGGCCCCCAGCACCCGCACGTCGGCGACACATTCTGCCTCCCGCGCCGTCGCCAGTTCATCCTTCAGCTGGGCTTCGATGGCGGCCACCTGGGTCTGCCACTCGCCGCTCTCCAGCAATGCCAGACTTTCACTGGCGACGGCGCAGGCCAGCGGGTTACCCATAAAGGTCGGACCGTGCATAAAGCAGCCCGCCTCGCCGTTGCTGATGGTCTCGGCCACCAGGCGGGTGGTGAGGGTGGCGGAGAGGGTCATGGTGCCGCCGGTCAGGGCTTTGCCGAGGCAGAGAATGTCCGGCGTAATCCCCGCGTGCTCGCAGGCAAACAGTTTACCGGTGCGCCCGAAGCCGGTGGCAATCTCGTCGGCAATCAGCAGGATACCTTCCCGGTCGCACATCCTGCGGATGCGCTTCAGCCATTCGGGATGGTAGATGCGCATGCCGCCGGCACCCTGCACGATGGGCTCAAGGATCACCGCGGCAATCTCGTGGCGATGGGCGGCCATCAGGCGGGCAAAGCCGACCATATCCTTCTCATCCCACTCGCCGTCAAAGCGGCTCTGCGGCGCCGGGGCAAAGAGGTTCTCCGGCAGGTAGCCCTTCCACAGGCTGTGCATCGAGTTGTCGGGATCGCAGGCCGACATCGCCCCGAAGGTGTCGCCATGATAGCCGTTACGGAAGGTGAGGAACCGCTGGCGGGATTCGCCTTTGGCGTGCCAGTACTGCAACGCCATTTTCATCGCCACCTCCACCGCCACCGAGCCGGAGTCGGCCAGGAACACGCACTCCAGCGCGTCGGGGGTCATTGCCACCAGCCGACGGCAGAGATCTACCGCGGGAGGATGGGTGATCCCGCCGAACATCACGTGCGACATGCGGTCAATCTGCGCTTTCATCGCGCTGTTCAGCCGGGGGTGATTGTAGCCGTGAATGGCCGCCCACCATGAGGACATCCCGTCTACCAGCTGTTCGCCGTTGGCCAGCGTCAGCTCGCAGCCGTGGGCTTCCGTCACCGGATAAACCGGCAGGGGCTGGGTCATGGAGGTGTAAGGATGCCAGATATGTTGCCGATCGAAGGCGAGATCGTCCGTTGTCATAATCGACTTGTAAACCATTTTGAAAACATTTAGGTTTACAAGCATAAACCGAAACCACGCTGAACTAAACCCCTTTGGAGATGCCCCATGGCTCACCAGACTCGCTGGACAATGTCGCAAGTCACTGCATTATTTGAAAAACCCCTTCTTGAACTGCTGTTTGAAGCGCAGCAGATCCACCGTCAGCATTTCGATCCGCAGCAGATTCAGGTCAGTACGCTGCTGTCGATCAAGACCGGCGCCTGCCCGGAAGACTGTAAATACTGCCCGCAAAGTGCGCGCTACAAAACCGGCCTCGAATCCGAGCGGCTGATGGAGGTGGAGCAGGTGCTGGAGTCGGCGCGTCAGGCGAAAAACGCCGGGTCGACCCGCTTCTGCATGGGCGCGGCGTGGAAAAACCCGCACGAGCGCGACATGCCTTACCTCGAACAGATGGTACAGGGCGTTAAGGCGATGGGGCTGGAGGCCTGCATGACCCTCGGCACGCTGGATGACAGCCAGGCGCAGCGCCTGGCCTCGGCGGGGCTCGATTATTACAACCACAACCTCGACACCTCCCCGGAGTTCTACGGCAATATCATCACCACCCGTACCTACCAGGAGCGGCTGGACACGCTGGATAAAGTGCGTGAGGCGGGCATTAAGGTCTGCTCGGGCGGCATCGTGGGGCTGGGCGAAACGGTCACCGATCGCGCCGGTCTGCTGTTGCAGTTGGCGAACCTGCCGACCCCGCCGGAAAGCGTGCCGATCAACATGCTGGTGAAGGTGAAGGGCACTCCGCTGGCCGATAACGACGACGTTGACGCCTTTGATTTCATCCGCACCATTGCGGTGGCGCGGGTGATGATGCCAACCTCTTATGTGCGCCTCTCGGCGGGCCGCGAGCAGATGAACGAGCAGACCCAGGCGATGTGCTTTATGGCCGGGGCCAACTCTATCTTCTACGGCTGCAAACTGCTCACCACCCCGAACCCGGAAGAGGACAAAGATGTCCAGCTGTTCCGCAAGCTGGGGCTTAATCCGCAGCAGACCGCGGTTCTCACCGGCGATAACGAACAGCAGCACCAGCTGGAACAGCAGCTCTTCAACGCCGATACCGACCAGTTCTATAACGCGGCGACGCTATGACCTGGCAGCAACGTATTGATGCCGCCCTCGACGCCCGTCGGGCGGCAGAGGCGCTGCGCGTGCGCACCCCGGTGGAGAACGGCGCAGGCCGTTTTCTCACCTGCGACCAGCGGCGCTACTCTAATTTCTCCAGCAACGACTATCTCGGTCTGAGCCAGCATCCGGCCCTTATCCGCGCCTGGCAACAGGGGGCGGAGCAGTATGGCGTGGGCAGTGGCGGCTCCGGCCACGTCAGCGGCTATACCCGCGCGCATCAGGCGCTGGAGGAGCAGCTCGCCGACTGGCTCGGCTACCCCCGGGCGCTGCTGTTTATCTCCGGCTTTGCTGCCAATCAGGCGCTGATTGCTGCCCTGACCGGCAAGGACGATCGCATTGTGGCCGACCGCTTAAGCCACGCCTCCCTGCTGGAAGCGGCCAGTCACAGCCCGGCCCAGCTCCGGCGCTTCGCCCATAACGATGCCGCTCAGCTCGCTTCGCTGCTGGATATACCCTGCGAGGGCCAGCAGCTGGTGGTGACCGAGGGGATCTTCAGCATGGATGGCGACAGCGCCCCGCTGGTCGATATCCATGCTGTGGCCCGGCGTCAGGGCAGCTGGCTGCTGGTGGACGATGCTCACGGGATTGGCGTTACCGGGCCAGAAGGGCGCGGCAGTGCGGCACATCTGGGCGTCAAACCCGAGCTGCTGGTGGTCACCTTTGGCAAAGGCGTTGGCATCAGCGGCGCAGCGGTACTGTGCAGCGACCCGGTGGCTGATTATCTGTTGCAGTTTGCCCGACATCTCATCTACAGCACCAGCATGCCCCCTGCCCAGGCGGTGGCATTACTGGCAGCCTTTAATCTTATTCGCAGCGACGAAGGGGAGGCGCGGCGGCAGCGGCTCTCGACGCTTATCAGCCAGTTCCGCGCAGGCGTGAGCGGCCTTCCGCTTGAGATCACCGCCTCGCAAAGCGCCATTCAGCCGCTGATTGTGGGCGAAAACGCGCGCGCCCTGCATCTGGCGCAGACCCTCAGAGAGAAGGGGATCTGGGTGACGGCCATTCGTCCGCCTACCGTACCGGCGGGCACGGCGCGCTTACGCCTGACCCTGACGGCGGCCCATGAAGCGGCAGACATCACCGCGTTACTGGAGGCGCTGCATGTCGCAAGTGAATAAACAGGCCATTGCCGCCGCCTTTGGCCGGGCGGCGCAGAGCTATTCCCGCCACGACGCGCTCCAGCGGCAAAGTGCTGACGGCCTGCGGGCGCTGCTCGCAGAAAACGCCTTCCCCAGCGTGCTGGACGCCGGCTGTGGCCCGGGCAGCAACAGCCTCGCCTGGCGCAGAAGTGGCAGCGTGGTGACGGCGATGGATCTCAGCGCCCCGATGCTGGAGGAAGCGCGCCGCAACCGGGCGGCCGACCACTATCTGCAGGCGGATATCGAAGCCATTCCGCTGGCGGATGCGCAGTTCAGTCTGGTCTGGAGCCATCTGGCGGTGCAGTGGTGCGCCAGCCTGCCGCAGGCGCTGACGGAGCTCTGTCGCGTGGCGAAGCCCGGAGGCAGGGTGGCCTTTACCACGCTGCTGAACGGCTCCCTGCCGGAGCTGAAGCAGGCCTGGCAGGCGGTAGACACGCAGCCGCACACCAACCGCTTTCTGAGCCGGGAAGAGGTAAACGATGCCCTCGATGGCTGGCGGCACCGCTGTGCGGTCCAGACCATCACGCTGCACTTTGACGATGCGCTCAGCGCCATGCACTCCCTGAAGGGGATCGGCGCCACCCATCTGCATGCCGGGCGGGCCGCCAGGCCCTTAACCCGGGGACAGCTGCAGGATCTGGCGCAGGCCTGGCCGCAGCGTAATGGCAAATACCCGCTCTCTTATCAACTTTTTCATGGGATTATCGAACGTGACTGAACGCTATTTTGTCACCGGCACCGACACCGAGGTCGGAAAAACCGTCGCCAGCACCGCCCTGCTACAGGCGGCACGGGCGCTGGGCCGCAACACCGCCGGGTATAAGCCCGTGGCCTCGGGCAGCGAAATGACCGCGGAAGGGCTGCGTAACAGCGATGCGCTGGCGCTACAGCGCAACAGCAGCGTGGCGCTCAGCTATCAGGCGGTGAACCCTTACACCTTCGCGGAGCCCACCTCGCCGCATATCGTCAGCGCGGAAGAGCAACGACCCATCGAGTTCAGTGCGCTTTCAGCCGGGCTACGCGCGCTGGAAAGCCAGGCCGACTGGGTGCTGGTGGAAGGGGCGGGCGGCTGGTTTACGCCGCTCTCCCCGGAGCAGACCTTCGCCGACTGGGCAATCGCCGAGCGCCTGCCGGTGATCCTGGTGGTGGGGGTGAAGCTGGGCTGCATCAACCACGCCATGCTGACCGCCCAGGCGATCCGCCAGGCGGGGCTGCATGTTGCAGGCTGGATAGCCAATGGGGTGGTAGCCCCCGGCAAACGTCATGGCGAATACATGGCAACGCTGAAACGCGTACTGCCTGCACCGCTGCTGGGCGAAATCCCCTGGCTTGGCGAGCAGGCCGACACGGCGGATATCGGGCGTTATCTCTCTCTCAGCGCACTGGCGCCGTCGGCCCCATCCAGTGGGCAATAAGCGGGTCATCCAGCTCGCTGACGCGGCCCTGGGCCACGTTTCGCCCGCGGTAAAGCAGGCAGAAGCGCTCCGCCACCCGGCGGATCAGCGACAGGTGCTGCTCGGCGAGCAGCACCGTTAGCCCCAGTTCGCGGTTAAACCTGAGCAGCAACTGCGCCAGCCTGATGCTAAACAGCGGGCTGGCGCCACGGCTGGGCTCGTCGAGGATCAGCAGGCGAGGGCGGGTGACCAGCGCGTTCGCCAGTGCCAGCTGGTACTGCTGGTCGTCGTTCAGTCCTGACGCCCGCTGCTGACGTAGCGGGTAAAGCTCCGGAAAGAACTCAAAAATTTCGCTACTCACCGACCCGCCCACGCTCCCTTTTGCCATCCGCGCGATATGCAGGTTCTCTTCTACCGTCAGCTGGGAAAAAATCCGCCTCTCCTGTGGGACAAAGCCAATTTCTGCGCCCGGAAGCCACTCACAAGGGGAGGCTCCGGCGTCATGCCAGACCATCGTACCGCTGGCAATAGGCAGCAGGCCGGCGATGCAGTTTACGAGGGTGGTTTTTCCCATTCCGGGCAGTCCGACCACCCCGGTACAGACGCCGGGCGGCAGATCAAGGTCGACGTTCCACAGGGTGTGGCGATCCCCGTAATACTGATTAACGGCACGCAGGCTCAACATGGTGTTTCTCCTTAACAGGCATCGATGACCTCGGGTACAGTGCAAGACTCTTGCCATCGACCTGAAAAGGAGGATTAAACCCCGTTTTTTCGGAATCCCCTCAGTAAACAGCGCAGGTAGCCAGGAAGCGTGCACTGCCCCGGTGCCCCAAAGGGTGAGCCTGGTGCAGCGACTATTTGAACAAAATGTGAGCAGTGTCTCGTCAATTCGTTATCCAATTTTTGGCAACAGATCGCCAAAATTGGGCAATAAAAAATTTTTACCGTCGCGCTGTGGGTAAAAACCGGGAATTAGCCGAGTCACGCTCCGTATGGGCTGGAGGCAGTTATCCACTATTCCTGTGGATAACCATGTGCATTAGAGTTAGAAAACGCGAGGTAAGCGAGAGAATACGCGGCCTGCGCCTGAATTGCTGCGAAACGCGTCTTTTTGAAAAGATTAAATTAAATCAATGCGTTAAATAAAATCAATCGTTGTCATTAAACGGTCACGATAATGCGCTTAAGTCCGGCGTCTCGCCTTGACAAATGTTAAAAAATAAAAAGTTCTGGGGATAACCGTGCGTTGATGGAATTTTATCCCGTCGCAGCCGAAATTTTGTGCAGCTTCGTTTGATTCTTACCCAGGGTGGCACAAAACGACGCGGTTGCCACTGGATTTATGTCCAGTATAATTTACTGGCAAAAATAGCCATCAGGAGTAAAATTACTCACCTGCCGTATTAACCATCATCAGGTCGCCGTTCATGAGTAAACCGTTCAAACTGAATTCCGCTTTCCGTCCTTCCGGCGATCAGCCTGAAGCGATTCGCCGTCTGAAAGAGGGGCTGGAGGATGGGCTTGCGCACCAGACGCTGCTGGGGGTGACCGGGTCGGGTAAAACCTTCACCGTTGCCAACGTGATCGCCGATCTCCAGCGCCCTACAATGGTGCTTGCCCCGAACAAAACCCTGGCGGCGCAGCTCTACGGCGAGATGAAAGAGTTCTTCCCGGAGAATGCGGTGGAGTACTTCGTGTCGTACTACGACTACTATCAGCCGGAAGCCTACGTTCCCAGCTCGGACACCTTTATCGAGAAAGATGCCTCGGTGAACGAGCATATCGAGCAGATGCGTCTCTCCGCAACCAAGGCGCTGCTTGAGCGCCGTGACGTGGTGGTGGTGGCCTCGGTGTCGGCCATCTACGGCCTCGGCGACCCGGATCTCTACCTGAAGATGATGCTGCACCTGACCGTGGGGATGATTATCGATCAGCGCGCCATTTTGCGTCGCCTGGCCGAGCTGCAGTACACCCGTAACGATCAGGCGTTCCAGCGCGGCACGTTCCGCGTGCGCGGCGAAGTGATCGACATCTTCCCGGCGGAGTCGGACGACTTCGCGCTGCGCGTCGAGCTTTTCGATGAAGAGGTGGAGCGGCTGTCGCTGTTCGACCCGCTGACCGGCCATGTGGAATCGACCATTCAGCGCTTCACGGTCTACCCGAAAACCCACTACGTCACCCCGCGCGAGCGCATCGTGCAGGCGATGGAGGACATCAAGGTTGAACTGGCGGATCGCCGCAGGGTGCTGTTAGAAAATAACAAGTTGCTGGAAGAGCAGCGTATCAGCCAGCGTACCCAGTTCGATCTCGAGATGATGAACGAGCTGGGCTACTGCTCCGGTATCGAAAACTACTCGCGCTATCTCTCTGGCCGTGGGCCGGGCGAAGCGCCGCCAACCCTGTTTGACTACCTGCCGGCGGATGGCCTGCTGGTGGTGGATGAATCCCACGTCACCATTCCGCAGATTGGCGGGATGTATCGTGGCGACCGGGCGCGTAAAGAGACCCTGGTGGAGTACGGCTTCCGTCTGCCGTCGGCGCTGGATAACCGTCCGATGAAGTTTGAAGAGTTCGAGGCGCTGGCGCCGCAAACCATCTACGTGTCGGCTACGCCAGGTAACTACGAGCTGGAGAAGTCGGGCGACGAAGTGGTGGATCAGGTGGTGCGTCCGACCGGCCTGCTGGACCCGATTATCGAAGTACGCCCGGTGGCCACCCAGGTAGATGACCTGCTCTCGGAGATCCGCGCCCGGTCGGCTATTAACGAGCGTGTGCTGGTGACGACCCTGACCAAGCGGATGGCGGAAGACCTGACCGAATACCTCGAAGAGCACGGTGAGAAGGTGCGCTATCTGCACTCGGATATCGACACCGTGGAGCGCATGGAGATTATCCGCGATCTGCGTCTTGGCGAGTTCGATGTGCTGGTGGGGATCAACCTGCTGCGTGAGGGGCTGGATATGCCAGAAGTGTCGCTGGTGGCGATTCTGGACGCCGATAAAGAGGGCTTCCTGCGTTCCGAGCGCTCGCTGATCCAGACCATTGGCCGTGCGGCACGAAACGTTAACGGCAAAGCGATTCTCTACGGGGATAAGATCACCCCGTCGATGGCGAAAGCGATCGGCGAAACCGAACGCCGTCGCGAGAAGCAGCAACGCTATAACGAAGAGCACGGGATCGTTCCGCAGGGGCTCAACAAGAAGGTGGTGGATATCCTGCAGCTCGGACAGAATATCGCGAAAACCAAAACCAAGGGTCGCGGCAAGTCGCGCTCACCGGTTGAGGCCGATACCGTGGCACTGACGCCGAAAGCGCTGCAGCAGAAAATCCACGAGCTGGAAGGGCAGATGATGCAGCACGCACAGAACCTGGAGTTCGAAGAGGCGGCGCAGATCCGCGACCAGCTGCATCAGCTGCGGGATTTATTCATCGCCGCGTCGTAGTTTGTACCCGGTGGCGCTTACCGGCTCAACAACGGCACGCTGCCTGTAGGCCCGGTAAGCGAAGCGCCACCGGGCATTACAGGCCGCGCAAGCTAACCCAACGCCTGAATCGCCCTCTCCAGCGCCACGCGGAGCAGATGCCGGTCGTGACGGTACTTGATGTCGCTTGCTTCGAGCGGCTCCTGCACCACCACCCGGCCCTCCATACCTGAGATATCCTCTTTCGGCCCGACCACTACCGCATCGACGATCTTTTTACCGACATACTGCTCCATCAGCGCCAGCTTTGCGGCCAGCGAAAGCCCGGCGGCGGCCGGACTGAGTTCGCGACCCAGATTGCCGATATAGACCACCGGGGCGGGCGTGCGCCGCAGCGCCTGGGCCAGCTCTTTAATCAGCAGGAGCGGCATCAGGCTGGTGTAAAAACTGCCGGGGCCGATGAGGATCAGATCCGCTTCACCAATCGCTTCTACCGCTTCGCGGGTCGCCGGGACAGTGGGGTAGAGCATCAGCTCTTTCGGGGGCAGGGCAAGCTGATCGATATTCACTTCGCCATACACTTCATGGTCGTTGCAGTCGATTGCCATCAAATCGACCGGAAGCTCGGACATGGGGATGAGAAAGGCGTCCACTTTAAGCAGGTTGCGGATTAAATTGATCGCCTCCAGAGGCCGCACGCTGAGGTGATCCAGCGCCTTTAACATCAGATTTCCAAGGTTATGCCCGGAAAGCTCGCCATTACCGGCAAAACGATACTCAAACATGGCCGAAGCCACGCTCGGTTCCGTGATAAGCTGATTTAAACAGTTGCGCATGTCGCCCCAGGCGATACCGCCTTCGGAGCGGCGGATGCGCCCGGTTGAGCCGCCATTATCGGTGGTCGTGACGATCCCTGTCAGGCGGGAGCCGAGCGATGACAGGGAGGACATGACCCGGCCCAGTCCATGGCCTCCGCCGAGAGCGACCACCCGGTCAAGATCCGCAAAAGTGCGATTGCGCATAAAAATTCCTTATTGAGACCAACATGTAAACAGTAACGCAACTACTCCTAAATGACGATGCTGCGACCCGCGCAAAATGACGTATATCAATGCAAAAATGTGATAATGACGTATTCTGAACCGAAATTGCACGATTAGCTCGCTATATACATTTTTATATAGCGTAAGTCGACGATAGCGAAACTCGCTTTAACACGCTACTATCGACATAACCACGTTTTCATCATTGAAAACATACACTCTAGCCTTTGCGCCTGTGTCGACAGATATGGCGCTCTGGCCGTGGCGCTTTTGCCACCAGGGTACAGGAAGAAATGACTGTGCCTCCCGTATCAGGAAAGGTGTACATGGCTTCACAACTTACCGATGCATTCGCGCGTAAGTTTTTTTACCTGCGTTTGTCGATTACCGATGTGTGCAACTTCCGTTGCACCTACTGCCTGCCGGATGGCTATAAGCCTGGCAGCGTCACCAATAACGGCTTTCTCTCCGTGGATGAAGTGCGCCGCGTCACGCGCGCGTTTGCCGCCATGGGAACGGAGAAGGTCCGTCTTACCGGCGGCGAACCCTCGCTGCGCCGGGACTTCACCGATATTATCGCGGCGGTGCGCGAAAACGACGCCATCCGCCAGATTGCGGTCACCACCAATGGCTATCGTCTGGCGCGCGATGTCGCGCAATGGCGCGACGCGGGGCTGACAGCCATCAACGTCAGCGTCGACAGTCTGGATGCCCGCCAGTTTCATGCCATCACCGGACAGGATAAATTCCACCAGGTGATGGAAGGTATCGACGCGGCCTTTGCGGCCGGCTTCGACAAGGTGAAGGTCAACACCGTGCTGATGCGCGATGTGAACCATCATCAGCTGGATATCTTCCTGGCGTGGATCAAGCCCCGCCGCATTCAGCTGCGCTTCATTGAGCTGATGGAAACCGGCGAGGGCAGCGACCTCTTCTCCCGTCATCACATCTCCGGCATGGTATTGCGCGATGAACTGCTCAAACGCGGCTGGATCCACCAGCTTCGCCAGCGCAGCGACGGCCCGGCGCAGGTCTTTTGCCACCCCGACTACGAAGGGGAGATTGGCCTTATCATGCCGTATGAAAAAGACTTCTGTGCCAGCTGTAACCGCCTGCGCGTCTCGTCGGTGGGCAAGCTGCACCTCTGCCTGTTTGGCGATGGCGGCGTCGACCTGCGCGATCTGCTGGCCGATGATGCGCAGCAGGCGGCGCTGCAAGCACGCATTTCTGAGGCGCTGATGCACAAAAAACAGACCCACTTCCTGCATCAGGGCAACACCGGGATCACCCAGAACCTGTCATACATTGGCGGGTAATCGCAACAAGGAACCAGAAGATGAGTCAGGTAAGCGCTGAATTTATCCCGACGCGTATTGCTATTCTTACCGTTTCTGAACGCCGCGGCGAAGAGGATGACACCTCCGGCCACTGGCTGCGCGATGCGGCCCACGAGGCCGGGCATCAGATCGTCGACAAGGCCATCGTCAAAGAGAACCGCTACGCCATTCGCGCGGAAGTATCGCGCTGGATCGCCAGCGATAACGTCCAGGTGGTGCTGATCACCGGCGGCACCGGTTTTACCGCAGGCGATCAGGCCCCGGAAGCGCTGCTGCCGCTTTTCGATCGCGAGATCGAAGGCTTCGGCGAGGTGTTCCGCATGCTCTCGTTTGAAGAGATTGGCACCTCGACCCTGCAGTCGCGCGCTGTTGCAGGGATCGCCAACAACACGGTGATTTTTGCCATGCCAGGTTCCACGAAAGCCTGCCGCACCGCGTGGGAAAACATTATCGCCCCGCAGCTGGATGCCCGCACGCGTCCGTGTAATTTCCATCCACACCTGAAGAAATAAGCTATGTCGCAACTGACCCACATTAACGCCGCGGGCGAAGCCCATATGGTGGATGTCTCCGCCAAGGCCGAAACCGTGCGTGAAGCCCGCGCGGAAGCGTTCGTCACCATGCTCCCGGAGACGCTGGCGATGATTATCGACGGTAGCCACCACAAAGGGGACGTCTTCGCTACGGCGCGGATCGCCGGCATTCAGGCCGCCAAACGCACCTGGGAGCTTATCCCGCTGTGCCATCCGCTGATGCTCAGCAAAGTGGAGGTCAACCTGCGGGCCGAACCGGAGCAGAACCGCGTGCGCATCGAATCATTGTGCCGCCTGACCGGGAAAACCGGCGTGGAGATGGAAGCCTTAACTGCCGCCTCCGTGGCGGCATTAACCATCTATGACATGTGCAAAGCGGTACAGAAAGACATGGTTATCGGCCCGGTTCGCCTGCTGGCGAAAAGCGGGGGGAAATCGGGTGATTTCAGGGCACAAGAGCATGATTAAAGTACTGTTTTTTGCGCAGGTGCGCGAGCTGGTGAATACCGACAGCCTGACGCTGGATATAGAGGTAGAAAACGTCGAAGCGCTGCGGGCGCATCTGGCGGCGCAAAGCGACCGCTGGGCGCTGGCGCTGGACGCGAGCAAACTGCTGGTGGCGGTAAACCAGACGCTGGTGGAGTTCACGCATCCGGTCAAACCGGGCGATGAGGTGGCCTTCTTCCCACCGGTGACCGGGGGCTGAGATGAGTGACACCAAAATCCTGGTCGAACCGGCGCGTTTTAACGTCGGCACGGAGTATAACTGGCTTGCTGAGCGTGACGAAGATGGCGCGGTGGTCACCTTCACCGGCAAGGTGCGTAACCATAATCTCGGCGACAGCGTAAAAGCGCTGACCCTTGAGCACTATCCCGGCATGACGGAAAAAGCGCTGGCGGAGATCGTTGAACAGGCGCGTCAGCGCTGGCCGCTCGGCCGCGTGACCGTCATCCACCGCATCGGCGAGATGTGGCCGGGGGAGGAGATCGTCTTCGTTGGCGTCACCAGCGCCCATCGCGGCAGCGCCTTTGCGGCGGGTGAGTTTATTATGGATTACCTGAAAACCCGCGCCCCGTTCTGGAAGCGCGAAGCGACCCCGGAGGGCGATCGCTGGGTCGAGTCCCGCGACAGCGACAAGGAAGCCGCCAACCGCTGGTAGCCGGATTGCCGGGATGTGTTAGGCTTTAACAGTGTGTCCACTTAAAAAGGAGTGTGTTATGGACAGATTTCCCCGTTCCGATTCCATCGTGCAGCAGAGCCGTACCGGGCTGCAAACCTACATGGCCCAGGTCTATGGCTGGATGACCTGCGGCCTGCTGCTCACCGCGTTTGTCGCGTGGTTTTCCGCCAATACCCCTGCGGTGATGATGTTTGTCTTCTCCAGCAAAATCACCTTCTTTGGCCTGATCATCGCCCAGCTGGCGCTGGTGTTTGTCCTCTCCGGGCTGGTGCATAAGCTCAGCGCCGGGATGGCCACCACGCTGTTTATGCTCTATTCGGCGCTGACCGGCCTGACGCTCTCCAGTATTTTCCTCGTCTACACCTACTCCTCCATCGCCAGCACCTTTGTGGTGGCCGGCGGGATGTTTGGCGCGATGAGTCTCTACGGCTACACCACCAAACGCGACCTGAGCGGCTTTGGCAACATGCTGTTTATGGCGCTGATTGGTATCGTGCTGGCGTCGCTGGTGAACTTCTGGCTGAAGAGTGAAGCGCTGATGTGGGCGGTGACCTATATCGGGGTGATTGTCTTTGTCGGGCTGACGGCGTATGACACCCAGAAGCTGAAAAACATTGGCGAGCAGATTGACGTGCGCGACAGCTCTAATCTGCGTAAATACTCCATTCTGGGGGCGCTGACCCTCTATCTGGACTTCATCAACCTGTTCCTGATGCTGCTGCGCATCTTCGGCAACCGTCGTTAAGTAATATGCCCGGCGGCGCTTCGCTTGCCGGGCCTACAACACTGTAGGCCGGGTAAGCGCAGCGCCACCCGGCCAGTCCCGCCACTACTTCGCCATCTGTTGTTCGTTTTTGGCCCGCAACTTCTTCGCCCGGCTCTCCAGCACCAGATAACAGACCGTCGCCAGCCCCAGAGGCAGGAAATAGTAGAGCATACGATAGGCCAGCAGGGCGGCGATGATGGTACCGTGAGAGACATGTTCCCCCGCTAACAGGGCGATAAACACCGCTTCCAGCACCCCAATCCCGGCCGGGATATGGACAATCACCCCGGCGATACTGCTCACCAGCAGCACGCCCAGCACAAAGAAGTAGTTGATATCTTCACCCATCAGCAGCCAGATAATGGCCCCCATCGCCATCCAGTTGGCGGCGGAAATGCCCATCTGCGCCAGCGCAAAGCGCCAGGAGGGGAGCACAAGCTTTTGCTTTTTGATGGTTACATGGCGCCGCTTAGCGAACGCGCAGGCCCACAGATAGAACCCAATCACCAGCAGCAGCACGATGCCAATAATGCGCAGCGTCGACTGATCGATATACCAGTGAGCGGGCAACTGCACTACGCCCGCGGTGAAGATTACCCCGCCCAGCAGAACGTAACCCAGCCAGTTGGTGGTAATACTCAGGGAGAAGATGCGGGTGATGGTGCTGCTGGGCAGTCCCAGGCGGGAGTAAAGCCGGTAGCGCATGCCGATGCCGCCCACCCAGGTGCTCAGGGTCAGGTTAAAGGCGTAGCAGATAAACGACACCAGCATGACCTGGCGCTTGGCCAGCTTATGCCCGCAGTAGACTCGTCCCAGCAGGTCGTAACAGCCATACAGCAGGAAGCTCAGTATCACCAGCGCCACGGCGCCCATCAGCGACACACGGTCGTAGTCGCGGATGACCTTCCACACCTCACCCCAGTCGACTTTTTTGGCGTAAATGACCAGCAGCACTGCAACGGCTATAAAAAATACCCAGGTGAGGATCTTTTTTGCCAGACGCCAGCGCGAATGTTTTTTGCTCATCAGGGTTTTACCCCCGTGTTGCTCGCCTCAACGCGATCCTGAGTCTCCATCTCGGGTTGTACCGGCGGGGGGACCTGCGCCAGTTTAGGCGTATGCGCAGGCAACCAGCCGACCAGCGCCGGGAAATGGCGCAGGAAGTGGAACACCACCACGCTTTTGCCCAGATTCCACCAGGTGCGTTTCGGCACCATCGACTCATCCACCCGGACGCAATCCTCGGCGATGATGGCGGTGAGATTGTCACGCAGGGTCTGGTTAAACTCGCGATCGTGAATAATCAGGTTGGCCTCCAGATTCAGCGACAGGCTAAGGGGATCGAGGTTGCTGGAGCCGACAGTTACCCAGTGATCGTCCATCAGCGCGACCTTACCGTGCAGCGGACGGCGGCGGTATTCGTAAATCTCGACGCCGCCTTTCACCAGATAGTTGTAGAGCAGGCGGGCGCCCACGGTCACTATGGGCATATCCGGCTCGCCCTGCACAATCAGCTTAACCCGCACGCCGCGCCGGGCTGCGTTACGCATGGCGTGCAGCAGGCGATACCCCGGGAAGAAGTAGGCGTTGGCGATAATCACCTCCCGACGGGCGTTGGTCAGCATCTTCAGATAGTGCCGCTCAATATCGTCCCGGTGCTCTTCATTATCGCGCCAGACAAACAGCGCCTGCGCTTCGCCCGGTTTGGTATTCTCTTCGGCGCGATGACGCCGCTTCCACCAGCGACGCACTGCGGCTTTGCCGGGGAGGTTTTCCACGACAAACTGCAAAATATCCTGTACCACCGGGCCTTCGACCTGAACGGCATAATCCTGTTTGGCTTCAGGACCGTAGTCCGACATATGTTCCGCGGAATAGTTAATCCCGCCCACAAAGGCCACCTGATCGTCCACCACCACAATTTTACGGTGCATGCGGCGGAAGACGTTGGTACGCATACCCAGCAGAGGCGGGCGTGGATCGTAGTAGCGGAATACCACCCCTGCTGAGGTGAGTTCCCCCACGAATTCATCGCTGAGGTCGGGGGAGCCGTAGCCGTCCAGCAGCACTTCGATATGCACCCCGCGCTGGGCCGCCCGCAGGATCACCGAATGCAGTTTTCGCCCCACGTTGTCTTCAAACCAGATAAAGGTTTCAAGCAGTACCCGGCTTTGCGCTTTCTCGATGGCGGCAAATACCGCCGGGTAATATTGATCGCCATTTTCCAGCAGCTTTATCCGGTTGCCGCTTTGCCATGAACATTTCATAGATGAATCTCCGCACTTAACGGCGCATGGTCGGAAAGGTGACGCCAGTTGCTCAGGGCCAGCGCGGTGGGGCTGCTGGCGTGAGCGTTTTTGACATAGATCCTGTCCAGACGCAGCAGCGGGAATCTCACCGGGAAGGTACGGGCGGGCCTGCCGTGGGCGAGGGTGAAGATCTCTTCTAACCCGGCCCCCGTTTTCAGCGGATGGTTGGCGCGCTGGCGCCAGTCGTTAAAATCTCCGGCGACCACCACCGGTTCGCCTTCCGGCAGGCCGTTGACCCACTCGGTCATCATCTGCAGCTGGGCCTGGCGGTGCGCTTCGCGCAGGCCAAGGTGGACCGAGGCCACATGCAGCGATCTGCTCAGCTCCGGGATCGCGACACGGCAGTAAAGCAGCCCACGTTTTTCACTCTCGCCCACCGAGACATCGTGATTTTCATAGTGTTCGATAGGGTAGCGGGAGAGAATGGCATTGCCGTGATGCCCCTCGGGATAGACGGCATTACGCCCGTAAGCGTAGTCGCTCCACATGGTGTCGGCGAGAAATTCGTAGTGGCTGGTATCGGGCCAGTTTTCCACATGCAAAGGATGAACTTCATGCGCGCCCATCACCTCCTGCAGGCAGACGATATCCGCGCTGACGGTTCGTACAGCGTCACGCAGTTCGGGCAGAATGAAACGGCGGTTAAAAGCCGCGAATCCTTTATGAATATTGATTGTTAACACTTTAAGCGAAAAATGCCGGGTTTGTTGGGCCATACACTCCTTCCCGCGTCACTATCCTGATGAAAATAAAGTGTAGTCGTCGTCACAAAAAGGTGCTGTGTTACGGAATTTTCCGTAAAGTGCGATAGTCTGAACAGGCAGAGTAAAATCCTTCAGGAGAGTGCCATGAAGTGGCAACAACGCATACGCGTCGCAACCGGCCTGAGTTGCTGGCAGATTATGTTGCATTTATTGGTGGTGGCCGTGCTGGTGATGGCCTGGATGAGCGGTACCCTGGTGCGGGTCGGCTTAGGATTATGCGTGCTGTACGGCGTGACTGTCCTGTTGATGCTCTTTTTACAGCGTCATCATGAAGCGCGCTGGCGCGAAGTGGCGGATGTGCTCGAAGAGCTCACCACCACCTGGTATTTTGGCGCGGCACTGATTGTGCTGTGGCTGTTGTCCCGCGTGCTGCAAAACAACTTTTTGCTGGCTGTCGCAGGGCTGGCTATCCTTGCTGGGCCCGCGATCGTTTCCCTGTTAACCAAAGACAAAAAGCTACGCGATATTCCGCCTGAACATCGCGTACGCCACTGAACCCGTCACGGCCGCTATCACCAGTAGCGGCCACAAACTCCCCCAGACAATATCCAGACTCGCATCCTTGAGATAGATCTGCTTGGTGATATCGGTGAAGTGCCGGATCGGATTCACCCAGGTTAAGTTCTGCAGCCAGACCGGCATGTTCTCCACCGGCGAGACGTAGCCCGAGAGCAAAATGGCGGGCATCATAAAGACGAACACCCCGATAAACGCCTGCTGCTGGGTCGAGCAGAGCGCCGAGATCAGCAGACCAAACCCCACCAGCGACAGCCCGTAAATCACCATTGTGAAGTAAAAGAGCAGAAGCGATCCGGCAAACGGGATGTGATAGGCCCAGATGCCAATTGCCAGCACAATGCTGGCCTGGAAAGTGGCGACAATCAGCGCCGGGACCGCCTTACCGACAAAGATTTGCCAGGTCGCCAGCGGGGAGACCACCAGCTGATCGAAGGTGCCCTGTTCGCGCTCCCGGGCCACCGACAGGGAGGTGACGATCATCACCCCAATGGTGGTGATCATGGCGATCAACGACGGCACCACAAACCATTTGTAGTCGAGGTTCGGGTTATACCAGTTGCGCACCACCAGCTCGCTGTTGTTCGGTTTCGGTTTGCCCGCCATCAGCTCCTGCTGGTAATCCTTTACCACCTGTTGCAGGTAGTTGGCGGCGATTTGCGCGCTGTTGGAGTTACGCCCGTCGAGAATGAGCTGCATAGGGGCAGTTTGCAGGGTGTCGAGGTTACGGGAAAAATCGGCCGGGAAGCGCACCAGCAGCAGCGCCTTTTGCGTATCGATGGTGGGCTGGATCTCCTGTGGGCTCTTCAGGATCAGCACATGGGTAAAGGCTTTGGCGCGGGCGAAACGCTGGGTCAGCTCCACCGAATGTTTGCCGTTATCTTCGTTATAGACAGCGATCGTGGCGTTGGTCACCTCCAGGGTGGCCGCCCAGGGGAAGAGCAGCACCTGGATCAGCACCGGCAGAATCAATATCGCCCGGGTCTGCGGCTCGCGCAGCAGGGATTGCAGCTCTTTGCGAATCAATGTCCATAAACGGTAAAACATAGTGTCGTCCTCTCGTCGGGTGGCGCTATCGCTTACCCGACCTACAAAATCAACGGGCCTTGTAGGCCCGGTAAGGTAGCGCCACCGGGCACAATCGATGCACGACGGCTAATCCAGGCGCCGTTTGGTTTTCATCCATGTCAGGCCGATAAACATTACCGCCGAGGCAATCAAAAACAGCAGGTTCACCATCAGCACCACCGGAATATTGCCCGCCAGGAACAGGCTTTGCAGGGTGCTGACGAAATAACGCGCCGGGATGATATAGGTCACCGCGCGGATCACCGCCGGCATACTGTCGATCTGGAAAATAAACCCGGACAGCATTATCGACGGCAAAAACGCGGCATTCAGCGCCACCTGGGCGGCATTAAACTGGTTGCGGGTGATGGTGGAGATAAGCAGCCCCATCCCCAGCGTGCTGAGCAGGAAAAGGCTGGTGATGGCGAACAGCACCAGCAGCGAGCCGCGATAGGGCACGCCGAGAATAAATACGGATACCAGCATGCAGAGCAGCATCGCCAGCATTCCGAGGAAATAGTAGGGGATCAGCTTGCACAGCAGCAGTTCCGTGCGCGTCACTTCGGTGGAGAGCAGCGCCTCCATGGTGCCGCGCTCCCACTCGCGGGCAATCACCAGCGAGGTCAGAATGGCGCCGATCACCGTCATGATAATGGTTACCGCACCGGGAATAATAAAGTGCTGGCTGATGGCCGCCGGGTTAAACCAGTAGCGGGTCTGGACGTCAATCAGCGGCTCAAACGTCTCGCCGCGATCGTCCGCCCGCTGCATCTGCCACAGCTGCCAGATCCCCTCTGAGTAGCCCTGCACGAAGTTGGCGGTATTGGGCTCGCTGCCGTCGGTGATCACCTGGATCGGAGCGGTATCGTTCGGGCGCGCCATGCGGGCGGCAAAATCCCCCGGGATCACAATCATCCCGCGAATGCGTCCGGCCTGCATCATCTGGGTGAGCTTATGGCGATCGTCACTGATGGTGGCGTCGATGTAGGGCGAGCCGGTCAGGGTATGGGTGAAGTCCAGCGCCTCTTCGCTGTGCTGCTCCAGCAGGATCCCCACCCGCAGCTTGCTGGAGTCGAGGTTTATGCCGTAGCCGAAGATAAAGAGCAGCAGCAGGGGGATCACCACCGCAATCAGCCAGCTGCTCGGGTCACGCACAATCTGCCGCGTCTCTTTGATGCACAGGGCGCGGACCCGACGCCAGGAGAGGGCTTTGTCAGACATGGCCATGCTCCTTATCCCAGTCGTTAATGAGCGTGATAAACGCCTGTTCCATGGTGGGATCGGGCTGCTGCGCATCCGCCACCTGGGCTTTCAGATCGTCGGGTGTGCCGTGGGCAATCAGCTTGCCGCGATAGACCAGCCCAATCCGGTCGCAATACTCCGCCTCGTCCATAAAGTGGGTGGTCACCATCACCGTAACCCCCTTTTCCACCATGCTGTTGATATGCAGCCAGAACTCCCGGCGGGTGAGGGGATCGACCCCGGAGGTGGGTTCATCAAGAAACAGAATGTCCGGCTCGTGCATCAGCGAGCAGGCCAGCGCCAGCCGCTGCTTGAACCCGAGCGGCAGCGCGTCGGTGGCCTGGCCGGCGACCTGGCGCAGGCCAAACGCCTCGCTCATGCGGGCGATTTTTTCATTCTGCACCCGCCCGCGCAGGCCGTAGACGCCAGAGAAAAAGCGCAGGTTTTGCTCAACCGTCAGGTTGCCGTAGAGCGAGAACTTTTGCGCCATATAGCCCAGATGCTGGCGCGCTTTGCCGGAGCTGACCTTCAGATCCATATCCAGCACCAGCGCTTTGCCGGCGGTGGGCACCAGCAGGCCGCACATCATTTTAAAGGTGGTGGATTTACCCGCGCCGTTAGGGCCCAGCAGGCCGAAGATTTCGCCGCGTTTTACCGTAAAGTTCACATTGTCGGTAGCGGCAAAATCACCAAATTTTTTGGTCAGGGATTTGGCCTCGATCACCGTCTCGCCGGGGGTGCCCTCCACGGTATGCAGGATCGCCCCCAGCGGCGATTCGGCGGTGCCTGCGCCGCCGAGCAGATCGATAAAGGCATCTTCAAACCGCGGCGCAGTCTCATCAATCGCCAGATCCGGCAGATCCGCGTTTCGGCGCAGATCGTCGGCGCGGGCCTCTTTTTTGAGGATCACCCGCACCGATTTCCCCTGGATCATGCCGTCGCTCACTTGGGGCAGCTTCAGCACCCGTTGCAGCAGGCGGCGGTTGTTCTCGTGGGGAGAGTGCAGCAGCACGCTGCGCCCGGTCATGCTCCGGGTCAGGGCTGTGGGATCGCCCTGATAGAGCAGTTCACCTTCGTTCATTAGCAGCACGTCCCGGCACTGTTCCGCTTCGTCGAGATACGAGGTGCTCCAGAGGATCAACATCCCGTCGCCTGCCAGCTCATGCACCATCTGCCAGAGCTCGCGACGGGAGATGGGATCCACGCCGACGCCGGGTTCGTCCAGCAGCAGCACCTTCGGTTGCCCCACCAGCGTACAGGCCAGCCCCAGCTTCTGCTTCATGCCGCCGGAGAGCTTGCCCGCCAGCCGGTCGGTGAAGGGGCCGAGCGACGTAAACTCAAGCAGGCGCTGAAAGGTTTTCTCCCGGGTTTCGCCGGTGACGCTGCGCAGGTCGGCATACAGGGTCAGGTTCTCCATCACCGTCAGATCTTCATACAGTCCGAACTTCTGCGGCATATAGCCCAGCATCGCATGCAGGGCGCGATCGTCGCGAACCGGGTCCAGCCCCAGCACGCTGGCGCTGCCTTCGTCGGGCTTCAGCAGGCCGGCAAGCATCCGCATCAGGGTCGTTTTGCCCGCGCCGTCCGGGCCGACCAGCCCGGTGACGTAGCCTTTATGCACCGTGCAGTCGAGCGGCGCGACGGCGGGTTTGTCCATCCCGGCAAAGCGTTTGACCAGGCCGGTAAGCTGGATCACCGCATCACTCATGGGCTTGCCCATTGTCGAAGCTGACGGTCACCGGCATTCCCTGGCGCAGGGCATCGTCGGCATCGTTCACGATAATGCGCAGGCGATAGACCAGATCGGTACGCAGGTCCGGGGTTTCGACGGTTTTCGGCGTAAATTCCGCGGTCGGGGAGACAAAGCCGATTTTCCCGTGGTACGGCTTGTCGGGGCGACTGTCGGTATAGAGCAGCACTTCGCGCCCCGGTTTCGCCTCGCCGAGACTGGCTTCATTGACGTAAGCCCGCACCCATACCGGACGCGTCAGGGAGAGGGTCAGTACCGTACTGCCCGCGTTCAGCATACTGCCGGGCTCCATGGCGCGTGTCAGCAGGGTACCGTTGGCCGGGGCCACCAGGGTAGTGTCGTGCAGATCCAGCTGCGCTTGCGCCAGCTGAGCCTGGGCCTGTTCGAGGCTGGCTTTTGCCTGGGCGATATCCTGCTCGCGGTTGCCGGAGCGGTACTGGCGCAACTTATCCTGGGAGGATTTCAGCGTCGCCAGAGCCTGATCCCGCGAGGAGCGGGCGTTCTCAAGATCGTTGGCCGACACGGTGCGGCTTTTCCACAATCCCTGCTGACGGACAAAGAAGTTCTGCGCGTAGTCATAGGCGGCCTGCGCCTGTTTAACGGCGGCGGCGGCCTGGGCGACCTCTTCGTCACGGTAGCCCGCCTGCATTAAGTCGTATTGCGCCTGTGCCACGGCAACCCCCGCCTGGGCCTGCAACAGCGCGTTCTGGTAGGGGGCCTGGTCCAGCGTGCCCAGCGTCTGACCAGCGGTAATGGCATCGCCTTCATCCACGCTCAGGGAGGCGAGCCGTCCGCCGACGCGAAAGCTCATGTTCACGGTGCGGATATCGACGTTACCGTACAGGGTCAGCGTTTTATCCTGCTGGCTCTGATACCACAGCCAGCCGCCGATACCGGCTGCCAGCACAACCACCACAGCCACAATAATGGCGACAGGTTTTTTCATGACTCCAGGCTCCTTTGCGTTAAGCCCTGCAGGATCAAATCGACATGACAGGTGATGACCTGACTGATTTGCAGCGCTTTATCCTCATCAAATTCGGTCCAGCCGGTGCGTAACAGAATGGTTTCACGCCCCAGGCGAAAGGCGAGCACTTCCCCCAGCAGGGCATGGGTATGCAAAATGGTCTGCGTATCAAGAGGGTCACGCCCGGTATAGGCCGCCACCAGCCGGGTCAGGTGGGAGTGCATCGGGGCGATAACCTGATCGTGGACCAGCTGGTAAGCGGCAGAGGGCGAGAGTTGCTCGCGTGAAATAAACTTACTCAGGTTCAGCGTATCGTCATGGGTCAGCAGCTGAATCATGTTGTTGCAGGCGGTTAAGATCAGGCCACGAATGGCCGCGCGATCCGGCGACGGCTCGGCAAGCAGGGCGGTGGCTTCCTCCACGTGGGGGCGAAACTGGGTGCCAATGAAGTCGGCGATCCACTGGGCGCAGGCGAGGTAGAGATCCTCTTTCGAGCCAAAATAGTAGGTGATGGCGGCGATATTCTGCCCCGCCTGCGCGGCGATATCGCGGGTGGTGGCATGCAGCCCATATTCGCCAAACTGCGCCAGCGCGGCGGCGATTAACTGGCTTTTCGCCTGCTCACCTTTGGTGGTGGTCGGGATCGGATTCATAGCGGCACACAAAATTAATCAATCGATTGATTAAGAGTATGACTGTTTTTTGAGCTTGTCCACTTTTGTCGGCACGTTTTGCGCCGGGCGGCACGGCGTTGCCCGGCACAGGTAATAACGCGGAGTTATGAGTTTGCAGGATAATTTATGCGCCAAGTCACAAAAGCTGCTACACTCCGCTGCTTCGCGACACCGTGGTTTTTGTCCTTTCATTTGTTATATCTCCCTGAAAACTACACCTGAAAATGGTCGGGGCGGTTCGGAGTTGTTATGTCTTTTGATACCCTTGGCCTGAACCCGGAAATTCTGCGCGCTGTAGCGGAGCAGGGTTACCGCGAACCGACCCCTATCCAGCAGCAGGCCATTCCTGCTGTACTGGCAGGCCGCGATCTGATGGCCAGCGCCCAGACCGGGACCGGTAAAACTGCCGGCTTTACCCTGCCGCTGCTGCAACGCCTCATCTCAAGCGAACCGCACGCCAAAGGCCGTCGCCCGGTACGCGCCCTGATCCTGACCCCAACCCGTGAACTGGCCGCCCAGGTGGGTGAGAACGTGCGCGAGTACAGCCGCTATCTCAACATCCGCTCGCTGGTGGTGTTTGGCGGGGTGAGCATCAACCCGCAGATGATGAAACTGCGCGGCGGCGTGGACGTGCTGATCGCCACCCCGGGCCGCCTGCTCGACCTGGAACACCAGAACGCCGTTAAGCTCGACAGCGTGGAGATCCTGGTGCTCGACGAAGCCGACCGCATGCTGGACATGGGCTTTATCCACGATATTCGTCGCGTGCTGGCAAAATTGCCGGCCCGCCGTCAGAACCTGCTCTTCTCTGCAACCTTCTCCGACGAGATCAAAGGCCTGGCGGAAAAGCTGCTGCACAATCCGCTGGAAGTGGAAGTGGCGCGTCGCAACACCGCCTCCGAACAGGTGACCCAGCATGTTCACTTTGTTGATAAAAAGCGCAAGCGCGAACTGCTCTCCCAGATGATTGGCGAAGGCAACTGGCAGCAGGTGCTGGTCTTTACCCGTACCAAGCACGGGGCGAACCACCTGGCGGAACAGCTGAACAAAGACGGCATCCGCAGCGCGGCCATCCACGGAAATAAGAGCCAGGGGGCACGTACCCGCGCGCTGGCCGATTTCAAATCGGGTGATATCCGCGTACTGGTGGCAACCGACATCGCCGCCCGCGGCCTGGATATCGAAGAGCTGCCGCACGTGGTGAACTACGAGCTGCCGAACGTCCCGGAAGATTATGTCCACCGTATCGGCCGTACCGGTCGCGCGGCGGCAACGGGCGAAGCGCTGTCGCTGGTCTGTGTTGATGAGCACAAGCTGCTGCGCGACATTGAACGCCTGCTGAAAAAAGAGATCCCGCGTATCGCCCTCGAGGGCTATGACGTTGATCCGTCCATCAAGGCCGAGCCGATCCAGAACGGGCGTCAGGGCGGGCGTGGTCAGGGCGGTGGACGCGGGCAGGGCGGCGGTGGACGTGGTCAGCAGCAGCCGCGCCGTAGCGAAGGCGGCGCGCCGAAAGCGGCAAATAAACCGCCGCGTCGCGATGGCGAGGGCAAACCGGCGGGTGAAGGCCAGCGTCGACGCCGTCCGCGCAAGCCGTCAGCAGCGCAGTAATCTGGAAGCCCGGTCGTAAAGCCGGGCTTTTCTTTTGCGGCCCGCTTGAGAAAGTGCCACAATAGTGGCTGTTTATACAGTACTTCAGGTTCATCATGGCTTTAACCGCCGCGCTGAAAGCGCAAATTGCCGCCTGGTATAAGGCGCTACAACAGCAGATCCCCGACTTCATTCCCCGCGCACCGCAACGGCAGATGATTGCCGATGTGGCAAAAACGCTGGCCGGTGACGAGGGCCGACATCTGGCAATTGAAGCCCCGACTGGCGTCGGTAAAACCCTCTCTTACCTGATCCCCGGCATCGCTATCGCCCGGGAAGAACAAAAGACGCTGGTGGTCAGTACCGCCAACGTCGCCCTGCAGGATCAGATCTACAGCAAAGACCTGCCGCTGCTGCGCAAAATTATTCCCGAGCTGCGCTTCACCGCCGCCTTTGGGCGTGGGCGCTATGTCTGCCCGCGCAACTTAGCCGCCCTTGCCAGCACCGAGCCCACCCAGCAGGATCTGCTGGCCTTTCTGGATGACGAGCTGACCCCCAACAATAAAGCTGAGCAGGAGCAGTGCGCCCGGCTTAAGGCCGATCTCGATAGCTATAAATGGGATGGCCTGCGGGATCACACCGATCAGGCGCTCAGTGACGATCTCTGGCGCAGGCTCAGTACCGATAAGGCCAGCTGTCTGAACCGCAACTGCCACTACTATCGCGAATGCCCGTTCTTTGTTGCCCGCCGCGAAATTCAGGAGGCTGAAGTGGTGGTCGCCAACCATGCGCTGGTAATGGCGGCGATGGAGAGCGAAGCGGTGCTGCCGGATCCGAAAAACCTGCTGCTGGTGCTGGATGAAGGCCATCACCTGCCGGACGTCGCCCGCGACGCGCTGGAGATGAGCGCCGAGATAACTGCCCCCTGGTTCCGCCTGCAGCTCGATCTGTTCTGCAAGCTGGTGGCGACCTGCATGGATCAGTTCCGGCCGAAAACCATTCCGCCGCTGGCGATCCCGGAGCGCCTCAGCGAGCACTGCGAAACGATCTATAGCCATATCGCCTCGCTGAATAACATGCTCAATCTCTATCTGCCACCCGGCCAGGAAGCAGAGCACCGCTTTGAGATGGGCACGCTGCCGGAGGAGATCATGGATCTTTGCCGCGAGCTGGCGCAGCTTATTGAAAAACTGCGTGGGCTGGCGGAGCTGTTTTTAAACGATCTCAGTGAAAAAACCGGCACCCATGACGTGGTGCGTGTCCACCGGGTGCTGCTGCAGATGAACCGTGCCCTGGGTATGTTCGAGGGGCAGAGCAAGCTGTGGCGGCTGGCGTCGATGGCCCAGGCCTCCGGCGCGCCGGTCACCAAGTGGGCGACGCGGGAGGTCCGGGAGGGGCAGGTGCATCTCTTCTTCCACTGCGCGGGCATTCGCGTCAGCGATCAGCTGGAAAAGCTGCTCTGGCGCAGCGTTCCGCATGTGGTGGTGACCTCCGCCACGCTGCGCTCGCTGAACAGTTTCTCCCGCCTGCAGGAGATGAGCGGTCTGAAGGAGAAGGCGGGCGATCGCTTTGTGGCCCTCGACTCGCCGTTCAACCACTGCGAGCAGGGCAAGCTGGTGATCCCGCGTATGCAGTATGAGCCGCTGATTGACAACGAAGAGCAGCACCTGGCCGAAATGGCGGCCTACTTTCGCGAACAGCTGGAGAGTAAAAAGTATCCCGGCATGCTGGTGCTGTTCGCCAGCGCCCGAGCAATGAACCTCTTTTTAACCTTTGTCACCGACCTGCGCCTGTTGCTGTTGGTTCAGGGGGATCAGCCCCGCTACCGGCTGGTAGAGCTGCACCGTAAACGTATCGAGGCCGGAGAGCGCAGCGTGCTGGTGGGGCTCCAGTCCTTCGCCGAAGGGCTGGATCTGAAGGGCGACTACCTGACCCAGGTGCATATCCATAAGATTGCCTTCCCGCCTATCGACAGCCCGGTGGTGCTCACCGAAGGCGAGTGGCTGAAAAGCCTGAACCGCTTCCCGTTTGAGGTGCAGAGTCTGCCTGCGGCGTCGTTCAACCTGATCCAGCAGGTCGGGCGCCTGATCCGCAGCCACAGCTGCTGGGGCGAAGTGGTGATCTACGATAAGCGGCTGTTGACCAAAAACTACGGCAAGCGGTTGCTGAATGCCCTGCCGGTCTTTCCCATCGAACAGCCTGAGGTTCCCGAAGTAAAAAAACGCCCGGCTAAGCTTGCCGCCGGGCGCAGGAAAAGCATCCGTGCTAAGGGGCGTGGTCCTACTGGTAAGTGAAGGTAAACAGCACCGTGCTTGAAAACTCCCCCGCGTGGACCGGAACGTACGAGGCGTAATAGCGTGCCGCCATCGGGAAATCGGCGCTGTGGGTGATCGGGTCAATTACCGCATTGAAGCGCGCTTCTGGCGCCAGAATGATCGAGTCGGTGCGGTCGCCCAGTTCCAGCGCCAGCCCTTTCGCCGTACCGGTGTTGGCGAACTTGAACGGATGAAGCCTGTCGCGCTGCCCCTCCAGGTTGATCGTCGCCAGGGTGAGGCTTTGCGGGCAATGCGAAATGGTGATATCAAAATTTTTCCACACGCCGACATCCCCCGGCGCTTTAAAATCACTGGCCACCGCCTGGCCGAGATTGACCACTTTATTCTGGCTGGTGCTGTCCACCTCGCAGGCCGTATCGTAAATATTGCCTTTGATGCTGAGGAGCACGTCGGTGGCTGAGGCGGGCAGGCTGGCCAGCAGCACGAGCAGGACTACATATTTCATCGGGATCTCACTGATATTCAATGTCGATGGTGGCAATGGTATTGGCTCTTCCGGCAGTCGCCTGAACGCCAGTCTGGTAATACTGCACCCTGAAGGGCAGGTCGAACGGCTGGTTGGGAACGGTCTGGTCGCCAAAAGGGATAGGGTAGTTGTAGCGTAGCGCCACGCCGCCAACCATCATTCGCACCCCGATGCCCGTGGCGCTGTCGCTGCCCGGTGTCAGGTTCAGCACGTCATTGCCGTCACCGAGCGAGGTGCTGCCGTTGGCGCTGGTAACCCGGGCGGTCATGGTCACCGCGTCGGTACAGGTTGCCGTCAGGTTAAAGCTTTGCCAGCCGCTGGTGCTGCCGATGTGGGTAAAGAGAGTGACCGGAAAATTCCCCAGCATAATGACCAGGCTTCTCGGATCTACGGAGCAGGTGGTGGCCTTCAGCGCCAGGCTGCCGCCGTAGCGCACGGCGTTCAGTTGACCCAGCTGTTGATCGGGGTAGATACCCAGGGACCAGATGCCGTTACGCACCGTCGTTGACGTCTGCTCTTTGGTGGTGCTTGCCGTTTTGATCAGCTGCATCCTCAGCGATACGTTGAAGCTGCCGGAGCCGTCACTGCTGACGTACCCCAGGGGCGTGCTTCGGCTGTCACAGTGGGCGTTACGGCCCCGGACCGGCTGGCCGGCGCTGTTCAGCAGTTCAATACCAATCCCCTCGATACCGCTGCGCCAGACGCCCGGCATCCCCGGAATTTCATCGCCTTCGCCCAGATGGCAGGCGGTGATTGGCTTACCGCTGTCGGCAGCGTCACAGTGGCCTTTTACCGTGTGCGTGCGGGCGGAGCCGGGGATAGCATTGCCCACCCCCAGCGTGGCGGGCACCGTCAGCGCACCCGGCGTGGTTGTCCAGGGCAGATCTGCGGTAGAGCATGCTGCTTTAGCCTGCGGCATAAACAGAAACAGGGCGGCAAACAGGGCCAGTACAGAGCCGTAACGGAAGGGTTTCATCTTTTCCTCGATGCTGTCACGAGCACTGCGCGGTGACGCTAATCACCGGGTCAGCGGATCGGGACGGCAGTTGATAGTGGGCGGAGCAGTGCGCGCCTGCGCCTTTGCCCCAGCTGACGTTGACACTGCCCCGGGCGTGCATCCCGGTCAGATAGACCTGGCCGCCATCACCAACGATAAATTCGCCGCTCTCATGGGCCGGCGCCGCCGTGGCACCAAAGGGCACCGGACGTCCATCGGCGCGGGTGAGGGTCAGCAGCACCCGGCTGCCGACGCGGGTATTAAAGTGGGTACGCACCACCGCCCCACGGGTTGGGGTAATAATTTGGGCCGCCTGGCCGACGTCGGCGCCTGCAGGCAGGCTCTCGGTATCCAGTGACACGGTATTGTGATGGTACGGCGTGACGTAAGGCACAATGGCATAGCCACGATAGTCGGTTTTAACCCCGGTCTGGTTTTCGATCCCGGTGCCGTTGGCCCCCGGCGCCTCTACCAATGCCACCGTGTCCCCCATCGGCTGGCCGAGGGTGATGCCGTGGGCATGAGCAATTATGCTCCCCTGTACGCCGAGGTTGAGCTGGCGCTGCTGGTTATCCTGGGAATAGCCTGCCGTCATCTCGCCGTAGGTGGCTTTGTAATCGCTGTTCAGGTTGGTGCTATAGCCGGAAGTGTGGCTGTGGCCCTGCTGAATCCCCCAACTGAGGTTATCCCCCGCCAGCGCGGTGCCGTTCAGGCCGACGCTCTGGCTGGTGTCATGCTTGCTGTTGTTAAAGGTGTAATTGACCCAGGTATTGCTCAGCCAGCGATCCAGCGGAACGGAGACGTTAAAGCCGAAGGTCTGCTCGTTCTCCCGCCGATCGTCGTCATCCTCTTCATCCTGGACGTTTTTGCTCAGGCCATAGTTGATACCGTAGCTGATGCCGTGCCAGCTGCCGTTATAGCCGATGCTCAACGAGGTCATACTCTGGTCGCTGTGCCAGTAATTCTCTTTGACCAGGCTTAACGTCATCGAGCCCAGGGAGCCGCCCAGGGATTGATCGATAGTGGCTTCCTGGCGGTTGCGGCGGCGATCCGTCGGGCTCCAGTCGTCGTCGTGGGTATGGGAGTTAAGGACGTCTGCCATGGTGTCAAACCCGGCGCTGTTGTAGCGATACCCGGCCACCGTAAAGTGGGTGCCGGTGGTCGCGAAGTCTTTGCTATAGCGCACTCGCCAGGCGCGGCCACGGGAGGTTTTTTGCCCCTGCATCTGCGATTTTGCCGCGGTCATATCCACCGAAAACGCTCCCCAGTCACCGATGTTTTTACCGGTGCCGAGCGCCAGGGCATCGTAATACTGACTGGTCTGGATACCGCCGTAGGCGGTGATATCGTACGGCAGGCCATAGATCCCGGTGCCCTGCAGGAACGGTGTCTTCTCCACGCTGTGGTCATAGCTGCGGTAGCGCCCGCCAGTCAGGCTGTACTTGAAGCGGCCTTCACGCTGTAAAACCGGCACCGAGGCGTAAGGCACCACAAAGTGCTGCTCGCTGCCATCGGTCTCTTTGACGGTAACGTTCAGATCGCCGCTGCCGCCGGTAGGGTAGAGATCGTTAATTTCAAACGCGCCGGGGGCGACGTAGTTCTGATAGATCACGTAGCCGTTCTGGCGCACCACCACCTGGGCGTTACTGTGCGCCACGCCGCGAATGCGCGGGGCGAAGCCCTTCAGGCTGTCCGGCAGCATGTCATCGTCGGAGGCAATCTGCGCCCCGGTGAACGACAGGCTGTCAAACACGTCGGAGGGGGTAGAGCTTTCTCCGAGAGTAACGACGCTGCCCAGCGACAGAATATTGCGCTGGGCATAGCTGTAGACCGGCGAGAAGTCGTGCTGCGTGGTACGATCGTCCCGGGTGCGGCTCCAGGTGGAGTAGTTGCGTAGACGCCAGGCGCCGAGGTTCAGTCCCGGCCGCAGGTTGAGATATTCATTACGCTGGTGGCTGCCCTCTTCACCCCGGCTGCGGCTATCCCCGGCGGAGTAGCTGTAGTTCAGCAGGAAAGCGTTGATCCCGTTGTCCATCTCATCCGGCGCCACATAACCGTGAGGCACGGGAACAATGGCCGCCTGGGGGATGCTCAGCAGCAGCTGCTGCTGGCCGGGGCGGAAAGTGGCGCTGGCGGCCGGTAACCCAGAGAGATCGACACAGCCGTCATCCTTGGTGACGCTGAATTTATCGCTCTGGATACCCAGGCTCTTCAGGGTTTCTGGCGAGAGGCAGGGTTGCAGGGTGGCCGGACCGCTGGCTGGCTGTTGCAGGCCAAAGGCGATCTTTCTGTTAGCCACTTTATTATTATTCACATAGACATCCACCTGATAGCTCCCCGGCGCGATGCCCGGGCCCTTCTCATACAGCGAGAGGTCGGTTTTGCCCTGGCCGGGCGTGTCGATATCCAGCAGTGCCGGGTTGAAATAATCCTCCGCCAGCACCTGCTGTACCCCCACGTTCAGCACCGCGCAGCCCAGGGCAATCAGCAGGGTGCGTACGGGATTACGGGGGGCTTTGGTGGAGTAGTCCCAGGGCATGGCGGCGTCGGGCTTATTGCAGTGGTGCAGACAGGGCGTGGCTCACCGCGCCATAATCGTTGATAATTTTCCAGGAAACCGTGTTGCCGGTGATGCCGCCCGGCACGGCAAAGTGCGCGTCGCTGTCGGGAGCCACCCAGGTGACATTGCTGACTTTTTTGCCGCCTACGGTGATGGACTGGAAGTTCATGTAAAACGGTGTCGGGTTGCTCACCACCAGGTTATTCCCCTGTTTATGCCAGCGTAATTTATCTGCCACCTCATCCGGCTTGCCGCTCACTCCTCTCGGACGGTAGATCAGTTTGATCCGCGTTTTAATGGCGATTTGCAGGGTGTTGCTGCTCTCGTTCGGGGAGGTAGAGGGGATAGATTTAATATTCAGCCAGTAGAGCGATTCGCGATCGGCTGGCAGATTGCCCCCGGTGCGCACGACGCGCAGGACGTTGTCCTGTCTGCCATCGAGGCGAAACAGCGGCGGGGTGATAAGAAACGGCGCTTTATCCCGCCCGGCATCAACGTTCTCTACCCAGGACTGCACCAGGTAGTCGAGGTTATCCGGGTTGGAAATCCCTAACGACGCTTCTTTTTTATCTCCCTGATAAATTAAACGGGTCCCTTCGATAATCACCCCGGCGTGAGCGGCGGTGGTCATGACTAACAGGGAGGCGATGAAAATAGATTTACGCATGGTGGGACTCTGAATAAAGCTGACAGCGCCTGGCCGCAGGGGCCAGGCGTAACAGGATTAGTTGTACATTACGGTAAAGGTGGAGACGGCATTCGCCGGACCGGCGGTGATGGTGCTGCCGGTCTGGATATAGCGTGCGCCAAATACCAGATCGTTGGTAGTGGTGCCAGACTGCAGGGTATAGCTGGTCGAGGCGGTATAGAGGCTCAGCGGATTTTCGGTTTTATCCAGCAGCTGAATACCCACGCCGGTTGCCGCACCGGTGCCTGGGGTGACGGCCAGCACGTTGGCGTTGGTGCCGTCAGCGGAGCCACCAAAGGTGATGGCCGCGCTGGTGATGGTTTCCGGGCAGTCTTTCAGTTGAATATCAAATCGGATGGTGCCGGTGGTGGAACCAGAACCGGTGAAGGCCGTTTGTGACACTTTGCCAAGGGACACATCCAGCGGGCTGCTGACGCCATTGACCACCTGGCAGGCGGAATCAATGATCTCACCCGTAAAATTAATTTGCCCCTCGCCGCTGGTTGCAGCCCAGGCAGAGACAGAACAACATAATGCAGTGGCAATAAAGGTGCCGGAGACAATTTTACGCATAATAATTCCTGAGTGAATTCCGGTGTTTATAACATCCGTTGTGATTAATTTTTGGAAAAAAGCGGGGCGACTTTTTATCGGGGGCTAATTTACGTAATTTATTGCAAATTAATAAACATTGGCCTGGTCAATAGTAATTTCATTAGCGGTTGCAATATAATTTTTACTGAAAATACAACAAGTTAATTTTGATTTTACCCGATAGCGATAAGAGAAATGTCTGTTCGATGGCCCCTTATCAACGCTATAGTGTTAATAAGATGTCACAAGGAGAACGATCGTGGATTATCGCAAAATTATTAAAGAGGTCGGTCGAGGGAAAAATCATGCCCGCGACCTGGATCAGGAGACCGCCCGGGCCCTCTATACCGCGATGCTGAACGGCGAGGTGCCGGACCTGGAGATGGGCGGCATTTTGATTGCGCTGCGCATTAAGGGTGAGGGCGAAGGCGAAATGCGGGGCTTCTATGAGGCGATGCAGGCACAAACCCTGCGCCTGACGCCCCCGGTCGCAAAGCCGATGCCGGTGGTGATCCCAAGTTATAACGGGGCGCGTAAGCAAGCCAACCTGACCCCGCTGCTGGCGATCCTGCTGCATAAGCTGGGTTTCCCGGTGGTGGTGCACGGCGTGAGTGAAGATCCGACCCGCGTGCTGACGGAAACCATTTTCACCCTGCTGGGCATTGAGCCGACCCGTCACGGCGGCCAGGCGCAGGCGAAGCTGGATGGGCATCATCCGGTCTATATCCCGGTGAGTACTCTCTGTCCGCCGCTGGAAAAACAGCTGGCGATGCGCTGGCGTATGGGGGTGCGTAACAGCGCCCATACCCTGGCGAAGCTGGCGACGCCGTTTTCAGAAGATGCCGCGCTCCGCCTTTCCAGCGTGTCGCACCCGGAATATGTCACCCGCGTGGCGACATTTTTTGCCGATATCGGTGGCAGAGGGCTTCTGATGCACGGGACGGAAGGCGAAGTCTATGCCAACCCGCAGCGCTGTCCGCAGCTAACGCTGATTGATGCTGCGGGCACCCGGGTGGTGCTGGAGCGCGGCGAAGAGAACAGCGACGTTGTTCTGCCGCAAGCGAAGGATGCTGAAACCACGGCTCGCTGGATTGAGGGCTGCCTCGCCGGGCGCGAAGCGGTGCCGCACTCCCTGAAGCTGCAGATGGCCTGTTGCCTGCTGGCGAGCGGCCAGGTGGAGACGGTGGAGGCCGGTCTGGCGCGGGTTAACCGGAGTTTTTAACTAAAAAAAGGCCCGTCCAGCGATGGACGGGCCAAAAAAATAACAACAGGGTCAATGAGGGTTGGAACATCTCGCCAGCGGACCGGCGAGCAGAGCAGAGATAAGGGTCAGGTTATTTGTAGATAACCGCAGTGCCGCTCAGCTTGTTGTTGGTATTAGCGGAGGTAATGGTGTAACCGGTCGCGCCCGCGGCTTCAGCTTTCGCCGCCAGACGTGCTTCCAGGCCATCCAGCGTGGTCGCGCCTTCTGCACTGACCACACCGATTTTATTCATGCTGTTTGCCTGGGCAGCGGTCACAGATTCCGCAGCGAAAGCACTGAAAGAGAGAGTGGTCAGGGCAACAGCAGCGACAGCATATTTGATGGTTTTCATGGTCAGTATCTCGCAGGTTATTCTGTTAAGGGGACGTTGTTCCGTCGATGTGATAAGTATCACGCTTTTTTGCGAGAGATAAAATCGAAGAGAATTGACGTCATCCTTCGAAAAATTTGAATGACAAATAAGTTATTGAATATTAATAAATTCAGTGAATGGATTTACGTTTCTTACCGTTGCGCTTTACAGACGGGACGGAGAGGGCACATTTTGCCAAACCAGGGGCTAAAATTCGTGCACAAAAAAGTAATCGCTTGCGTGGCCTCATAGCCAGCATAGCAGTCAGCGTAACTGGCTGTCTTTCGATCCTCTGCGATTATATCCTGCGTGTGATGCATTATGTGAATCTTTCTCCTGCTGACAGGCGATGCAAAGCCGCACGCCAGGCACCGCCTTGCGCCGCGCTTCGGGGATCGGCTCTTCACACTCTTCGCAGAATTTCAGGCTCTCGCCTCGCGGAATTTCGCCCCGCGCCCGCGCCACTGCATCTTCAATGGTACTGTTGATCTGTTCGTTAACGGCATCATCATTCGCCCAACCGGAAGCCATAGACCCCTCCTGACAGGTTATTGCGCTGTTCAGTAACTATGGGGCCAAAAAACGTACAATCAAGGCGAACGGCTAGATTTCAGACCATTCACGCAGCAGGTTGTGATAGAGATTCAGCAGGGAGAGCACTTCGTCGCTTTCGCCGTGACGGGCACGAAGGGTCTGGATGTTGCGATCCAGCTCGAACAGCATGCCGCGCTTTTTATCGTCGCGGATCATCGACTGGATCCACATAAAGGAGGCTACCCGCACGCCGCGGGTGACCGGCGTGACGCAGTGCAGGCTGCTGGAGGGATAGAGCACCAGATCGCCCGCCGGGAGCTTGACGCTGTGCTGGCCGTAGGTGTCGTTCACCACCAGCTCGCCGCCCTCGTAGCTGTCGGGGTCGCTTAAAAAGAGGGTGGCGGAGAGATCGGTCCGCATCCAGCCGCTTTGCGGATGGCTTCGCACGGCGCCGTCAACGTGAAAACCGTAGGTCTCCTGCTGCTGGTAGCGGTTAAACAGCGGGCTTGAGATCTGGCGCGGCAGAGCGGCGGCAAAAAAGAGCGGGTGCTGATTCACCGCCTGCAATACCGCGGCCTGTAGCGTGGCATACAGCGGGCTTTGGGTGTCTACCTGCTGGTTGTTTTTAACCTGCGCCCCCTGGTTGCCTACCGTGGCGCGCCCGTCAATCCACGGGGCCTGCTCCAGTTGGGCGCAAAAGTGCGCTACCTCATCGGCGTTCAGCACGCCCGGAATGTGATACATCATAATAATTCTCCGAAGCGTGGGGCTAAAGCCCCACGCGGATCAGACGTGCACTGAAGCATGGGGAGCCATGCCCCCCAGAGGATCAGAAGTGCATGTTCGCCGTTAACATAAAGGTGCGCGGCTCGCCCGGATGGTAACGGTAGCCGCTCTTGTTGATGGAGGCGACATAGTCTTCATCAAACAGGTTGTAGACGTTGAGCTGCATGTCGAGGTTGCGGTTGACGCGATAGCCCAGTTTGGCATCCGCCACCCAGTACCCTTCGGTGAACGACGGCGTACCCACCGCGCCGTCAGCGCCGCGGTGCATGCTGCCGATATAGCGGGCGCCTGCGCCAACGGAGAGATCGTCCGTGGCCTGGTACTGGCTCCACAGGGTGAAGGCATGTTCCGGGGTATAGGGCAGAGATGAGGTGCCATCCTGCGCCACGTCATTGCCGGTGCGCACGCTGGCGCGCTGCTGGGTATAGCCGCCGATCACCTGCCAGGCCGGGGTGATGTTACCGGCTGCCGACAGCTCATAGCCTTCGACGCGTTTTTTACCGTACTGGGAGTAAGTGCCGTCGTCGTTCTGCTCGACTTCGTTTTCGATGTCGGTGCGGAAGACTGCCGCGGTCAGGAGCAGACGCTTATCGAGCACTTGCCATTTGGTACCCAGCTCGCTGGTTTTGGCCTTCTGCGGCTTAAAGTCGGTGCGGTTGGCGCTGCTGCCTGTTCCGCCCTGGGCCAGCGCGAAGTTATTGCCGCCTGGCGGCTGCTGGGAGATGGCGTAGTTCACATAGACGTTGCCGTATTCGTTCAGGTGATAAAGCGCCCCAGCCTTCCAGTTGACCAGGTTACCGGAGGTGGCGGTATCGATCGTCGTGACCGGGGAACCTTTCGGCGTGCCGGCCGGGCAGGCCACAGCTCCACGCCCCGTGCCGCCGCAAATGCTGGCGCTGTCATAGTCGGTATGGTAGGTATCGAGACGAATCCCGCCGTTCAGCTCGAAATCACGGGTGACCTGCAACGTATCGAAGGCGTACAGACCGAAGGTATCGGTCCGGCCATTGGCATTAGCGCCATTGTTATTCAGACCGCCAATATCGACGTTGCTGTTCGGATGATAGATATTGACCGGCGGCGGGGTGATGGCATCCACGCCGTAGTTGGTCTGGGTTTCACGGGTGAACTCCACTCCGGTACTGATATCGTGGCCGACGCTGCCGGTATAGAATTTAGTGGTCAGGTTGGTCTGGTTGGTCAGGATCTTATTGCTGACATCTTTGGTGTTGGCGAGGCGCGACCAGGTCCAGGTGTCCACATTATTACGGTCAGGCTGGGTGATGTTGCTGGCGCCACCCATTACGGCGGTCATCAGATAATCCTGCTTCACCCGCGACCAGCGCGTGGTGTTGCGCAGGGTGGTGTTGTCGTTAAAGTCGTGCTCAAAGCGCATCGTGGCGGTGTCAGACGTAGAATCGTCATAATCGGAATCGGTGCCGTAGAAGTTGCTGGTGTTCACCTTGCCGGAGTGATTCAGCGCCGCGGTGCCCGCCGAGGGGGCAGAGTAGCCCGGCAACCCGATAGTCGGGATCCCGCCATCCGGAGTGTTGTGCTGGGTGACATGCAGGTAGTTCAGGTAGAGGCGGTTTTCCGTTCCCAGCCCCAGGGCGAGGGAAGGGGCCACGCCGTAGCGCTCGTTTTTAACGTTATCGCGCCCTTCATCGTGAGTTTTTTCACCCATCAGGTTCAGACGAAACGCCGAGGTATCGCCCATCACCTGGTTAATATCGAGGGTTCCACGGCGCATATAGGCGCTGCCAATGCTGGCAGAGGCATCAATACCGGAATCCAGACGCGGCTGTTTGCTGATCATATTGATCGAGCCGCTCGGGGCGCTGCGTCCGTAATCGCTGCCGGACGGCCCTTTGATCACTTCCACCTGTTCGGTGTTGAAGGTGTCACGGGTGGTGGTGCTGATGTCGCGAATACCGTCAACGTAGATGCTGTTCGAGGTATCCACGCCGCGCATGTAGACCGCGTCGCCGGTGGTGGAGTTGCCGTTTTCACCGGCGAAAAAGGCGCCAACACCCGGAACGTTTTTCAACGCGTCGGTCAGATTGGTGGTGCCCTGATCCTTCAGCACCTGCTCGGAGATCACCGTCATGGTACGGGTGGTGTCTGCCACCGGGCGACTGAATTTGGCGTCGGCAGATTTCTGCGGGGCATAGAGCGAAGGCTGGGCGGCCTCCACCACCAGGGTATCGTCAGGTTTGTTATCCGTGCTGTCTGCGGCAAGCGCTGTCGCCACCGGGGAAAGGCCGATACACAGACCCGCAAAAAAGGTCAGCGAGTTAAAGCTGTTCGGAACGTTGCGATTTTTATCCATATTGTTTAGCGACTTATAATTTTTAGTATTGAGTTTTCATTACGTTGTCAGGCAGGTCTGCGCCTTATCCTGTGCCACGCTATAACCGTAATGAGCCTACAAATGATAATTATTGTGATAAACATTATCATTTGGCGTCACTTTTTATCACTCTCGTCAACAAAATGAAATACGTAAATTTACATTGCCTGCTAAAAAACTTCACAAAGTGGATTTTGGGCAAAAAATGAACTGCACCCCGGGGGATGCAGTATGCAGTGCAGAGCGGGGGATTACTTGTAAATCGTGGCGGTACCGAACATGGTGTTGTCGCCGCTGGCAGAATTTACCACAAAGCCTTTAGCACCTTGTTCACGCGCTTTCTCAGCCAGTTTGTCCTGCAGATCGTCAAGGTTTCTTGCGCCAGAAGCCTGCACGGTTCCGGCGGGTCTCAGTTGACCGGTATCGCCATTGCTGAGTGATTCGATTGACCATGCAGCAAACGACGCACCTGCCAGTGAAGCGGCAGCGAGCATTACCAGGTATTTTTTCATAATCACTTCCTCTGATTGACAACGGGTGATGCACAGTAAGTGTAGAACGGCTCAGAGCGTGATTTAGGGCAAAAAATTGATGATGATCTGCTTATTTTTTGAACGACATTTTTTGACAATTCCATGACAAATCAGCGACATACAGGTGACTGATTTCTGGTGTTTTATTCTGTGGCGCAGAGAAATATTTACCGTTGCGCCCGCAACGGGTATCTTACGCCGCTGTTTACAGGAGAACGCCATGACATCCCAGAAGCCGGGGTTGCATCCTCGCAACCGCCACCGTAGCCGTTACGACATGAATGCCTTATGCGAGAGCTGTCCGGCGCTGCGCGAATTTATCACCCAGACGCCCACAGGCGAGCCAACGGTGAACTTTGCCGATCCACAGGCGGTGAAGACGCTGAATAAAGCGCTGCTGATGCATTTCTACGGGGTGTCGCAGTGGGATATTCCGGACGGCTATCTCTGCCCACCGGTGCCGGGGCGTGCCGACTACATTCACCATCTCGCCGATCTGCTGGCGGAGGGTAACAACGGCGTCGCTCCCGCAGAGGCAACCCTCCTGGATATTGGCACCGGCTCGAACCTCATTTACCCGCTGATTGGTGTGCATGAATATGGCTGGCGCTTTACCGGCAGTGAAGTGGACCCGCAGGCGTTTGCCAACGCCACGGCCATCATTAACGGTAACCCCGGCATGAGCCGCGCCATCCGTCTGCGTCGTCAGAAAGAGGCCTCGGCAATCTTCACGGGTATTATCCATAAAAACGAACAGTACGATGCCACCCTGTGTAATCCGCCGTTCCATGATTCCGCTGAATCCGCCCGGGCGGGCAGCGAGCGTAAGCGTCGCAACCTCGGCCAGGCGGCCGATGCCGCGCTGAACTTCGGCGGCCAGCAGCAGGAGCTGTGGTGCGAAGGCGGCGAAGTGGCCTTTATCACGAAGATGATTGCCGAAAGCGCCCAGTTTGCCCGTCAGGTGAAGTGGTTTACTACCCTGGTCTCTCGCAGCGAAAACCTGCCGCCGCTCTACCGCGCCCTGACCGACGTCGGCGCGGTGAAAGTGGTGAAAAAAGAAATGGCCCAGGGACAGAAGCAGAGCCGCTTTATCGCCTGGACCTTTATGGACAACGCCAAACGCCGCCAGCGTTAACCGCTTCTCCCCGGTGGCGCTGCGCTTACCGGGGCTACAGGGTGGGCTCCTGCGGTGACGGTGGTGTCGGGCCCGGCGACGGCAGCAGCTGATACATCTGCACCGGCATCCGCACGTTCGCCTGGTCAAAGTGTTTTTTCACCATGCTGTCGAGGGCGAAACGCACCGTCCACTGTTTCAGCGGCTGGGTGGTGAACGACACGCGCAGGGTAAAGGCGGTGCTGGTCAGGCCGACAATCCCGGCAAACGACGGCTCGCCGATAATCAGCCCGCGAATATCCTCCCTCTCCAGCAGCTCATCCACCGCCGCTTTCAGCGCGTCTTTCGCTTTTTCGGCATCTTCATGCCTGTCCACGTCATAGTTCGCCACCACCGACCCGATGCCGCGGACAAAGTTGGCGAAGGTAGTGATCGATGACCACGGAATAATGTGATACGCCCCGGTATCCTGCCGCACCCCCACCGAACGAATCGACATCCGCTCCACCGTGCCGGTCAGCGGCCCGATGGTCACCAGATCCCCGGTATTCATCCCGTTTTCAAACTGAATAAAGATCCCGGTGATGATGTCCTTCACCAGCGTCTGGGAGCCAAAAGAGATCGCCAGCCCCAGCGCCCCGGCACCGGCCAGCAGCGGGGCGATGTTGACGCCAATTTCCGAGAGCACAATCATGATGGTAATGGTGCTGATGACCACCGCCAGCGCGTTGCGGAACAGCGTCAGCAGCGTTCGGGCGCGGGCGCTGGGCAGTGGCCGGCCATGAATATCTGACGCCAGCCGGTTCTCGATCAGGCTCGCCAGGATCGTCCAGCCGATGGCGGAGAAGAAGAGGATCAGCGCGATACGGATCAGAATATCGACCGTCTTTTCCCCTGCGCCGTTGTGCAGCCAGTTCCAGAAGTCGAACAACCCCCAGGCGCTGAGCAGCAGCATAATGGCGACGCAGACTGTCAGGAACCGCGCCACCTTCAGCGACACGGAGATCCAGCCGTTGAGCCGTTTTTGCAGCTCCGGATAGCTGCGCTGCACGTGCGGCGAGAGGGTGATGGTTTTAGCCAGCCAGCGCGAGAGCAGCCCCGACACGAAGGCGGCAATGCCGACGATGGCCAGGCTGCGGAAGGTCGCCCCCATCATAAATTTCAGGCTGTTGCCCGGATCGAAGAGGGAGAAGAAGCAGAGCACAATAAAATAGGCGCTCGCCAGCCAGTGCCACACCAGCGCGAAAGCGCGAATAAACAGGCTGAAGAAGGCCAGCGAACGGTCGGCAAGGTGGAGCAGCCCTTCGGTAATGGCGCGCTTGTTATGAAAGATCAGGTACAGCGCCCAGACGGTAATACAGAGCATGATCAGCACGTTGGCCAGAGCGCCAATCTGCACGTTGACCTGATTGGAGATAATCGGCACCGCTACCAGCAGGCCATAGCCGATAAGGCCGCTCAGAATACTCAGGCGTAGCGACCAGTACTGCGCGGCGCTGTCGTTAATGGCGAAAGGTCGTAGATCGGGCACCCGCGGGCAAAATATCAACCGCAGGATCGCTTTAAAGAATTCAATCAGCGCGAAGGCATTGAGGAACAGCGCCTGCTGGAAGGCAATGGTCGGGTTGCCGGTGTTGAGATACTCACGCAGCATCTGGCCAATAAACAGGGTTAGCGCCAGCAGCAGCAGATCGATAATAAAGGCCGCGGCGATGGTCAGCGGCAGATGAACCCAGCTGCTGGTTTCGCGGTTCTTTTTGCGCCCCCAGCTCCCCATTTTGCGGTACAACGGCCAGGCGCAGAGCCTCACCATCCAGTAAAAGGCAAAGACCAGTCCGGCCAGGATCAGAAACTGCTGCGCGGCGGCGGTGAAGGTTTGCGGGTTAAAGGCCTTATGCGGGGAGCCGATCAGGTTGCGGTAGAGCTGGGCGAAACGGGAGGCGAGGGCATCGCCATAGTGACGGCTGATATCAGTGACGTTCTCCAGCACCGTTTTCTCGTCGGTGATCTCTGGCGGGGTTATTTTAGGCACCGGTGTCTCAGGCGGTGTGGCAGCCACGCTGCGCAGCTGATCGATCAGCTCCTTGCGCGAGGCGTCATTTTCCAGCACATCAGCCAGCGCCGAGTAGGCCGCCTTTTTCTGCTCAACGTCCGGCTCCGGTGGCGGCGTGCTCTGCTCGCTGGCGGTGGCGGCGGGAATGCCCGGCAGGCTGACGGCCTGGGCAGGCAGACAAAACAGGCTTATCAGGAGCAGCAAAATCCACGGCACGATGTCCTCCGGTGACAAAATTGTGCAAAGTGATAAGTATAGAAGGCGCGCGGGGGCGGGGGGTTTTTGGGAGAATTCCGGCAATAAAAAAGCCGGGTGACGGCTACGCCTACCCGGCTTACAAAGGGCAAAAACTTACGCAACGTGCTGCAAAAACTCCTGCAAACGCTGGCTCGGTGGGTTCTCAATCAACGTCTGCGGATTGCCATCTTCGGCAATACGGCCTTTGTCGATAAAGATCAGGCGTGAGGCCACTTTCTCGGCAAAGCCGATTTCGTGGGTCACGATCACCATAGTCATCCCTTCTTCCGCCAGATCCTGCATAACTTTCAGCACTTCGTGGCGCAGTTCCGGGTCGAGGGCCGAGGTTGGCTCATCGAAGAGCATCATCTTCGGTTTCACCGCCAGCGCACGGGCGATGGCCACGCGCTGCTGCTGACCGCCGGAGAGCTCGGACGGGTAGTGATGCCCGCGCTCCGCCAGCCCCACTTTCGCCAGCAGCTCTTTTGCAAGCCGCTCGGCTGCCGCTTTGTCGGCGCCGCGCACGCGCAGGGGGCCAAACATCACGTTTTCCAGCGCCGTCAGGTGCGGGAAGAGATAAAACTGCTGGAACACCATGCCCGCTTCCTGGCGGATCAGGCGCTCGTCCACTTTCGGGTCGTTAACCTTCAGGCCATCGACAATCAGATCGCCGCTGGTGATCTCCTCCAGCTTGTTGATGCAGCGCAGCAGGGTCGATTTGCCGGAGCCGGACGGCCCGATAATGACCACCACTTCGCCGGTCTGAATAGTCAGGTCGATGTTGTGCAGCACCTGGGTCTGACCGAAGTGCTTGGAGACGTTTTTAAATTCAATCACAGGATTTTCATCCTTCTTTCAAGACGACGCAGCACGAAGCTCAGCGCCAGTGTAATAATCAGATAGACCACGGCCACGGCGCTCCAGATCTCCAGCGCACGGAAGTTACCGGCAATGATCTCCTGGCCCTGACGGGTCAGTTCAGCCACGCCGATAACAATGAACAGGGAGGTATCTTTAATGCTGATGATCCACTGGTTACCCAGCGGTGGCAGCATGCGGCGCAGCGCCAGCGGCAGGATCACGTGGCGGATGGTTTCGCGACGGGAGAGACCCAGCGCCAGACCGGCCTCGCTGAAGCCTTTGTGGATCGACAGTACCGCACCGCGGGTGATCTCGGCGATATAGGCGCCCGAGTTGATCATGATGGTGACCACCGCCGCGCTGAACGGGTCAATCCGCAGGTCGGTAAAGGCCATCGGCAGGGCGAAGTAGATAAACATCACCTGCACCACAATCGGCGTCCCGCGGATAACTTCGATGAAAACCAGCGCTACGTGGTTGGCTATCCAGCCGCCGTAGGTGCGGGCAAAACCGGCGACAAGGCCGATAATCAACCCGCCAACCAGACCGAGGACCGAAATCCACAGGGTCATTTTGGCGCCTTCAAGCAAAAGAGGAATGGCGGGCCAGATGGCGCTCCAGTCAAACTGCATGATGAGTTCCTGTATACCGTGGTGAAAACAGACAATTAACCATCAGGGGGATGGTTACAATTGTAGGCCCGGTCAACGCAAGCGTCACCGGGCAGTACAGTTCCTGTTTAACAGGCTGTTTTATTTAGGTTCAGTACCGAACCATTTTTTATAGATTTCGTTGTAGGTGCCGTTCTCGCGCAGGGTTTTCAGCGCGCCATTCACTTTAGTACGCAGCTCGTCGCTGCCTTTCGGGAAGGCGATACCGTATTCCTGTGCTTCCAGGGAATCACCTACCGCTTTGAACTTGCCATTGCCTGCGGTTTTGATGAAGTAAAGGATGTTTGGCGTGTCGTGCAGCACGGCGTCAGCACGGTTGGTGCCGAGTTCCATGTAGGCGTTGTCGATGTTCGGGAACTGGCGCAGATCTTTCGATTTGATATTTGCCTTGGCGTAATCAACAGAACCGGTGCCGCTCTTCACCGCAACCACTTTGCCGTCGAGATCTTTCACGCTTTTAACGTCGTTGTTATCCGCTTTCACCATCACCAGCAGGCCGCTTTTGTAGTAGCCGTCAGAGAAGTCGATCGCTTTTTTACGTGCGTCAGTAATGGTGATACCGGCCAGCGCCAGGTCAACGTTTTTGGTTTGCAGGGCCGGCACGATACCGCTGAAGTCCATTGGCTTCAGGGTGTAGTCCAGCTTCAGTTCTTTGGCGATAGCCGCCCACAGATCCACATCAAAACCAACGTACTGGTCGCCCTGTTTAAATTCGAACGGTACGAAGGCGGTGTCGGTGGCAACAATCAGTTTCTTATCAGCAGCCTGAGAAGAGACCGCAAAAGCCAGGGTAAGTGCAGCCAGTGAAACTTTTAATACAGACTTCATAGCATTTCCTTTTATATCCACGGGGCGATCCCCTGCGAGAACGAACGCTCTATGAAAAAATCGTGCCAACTTTACAACGTGTTGTTTTTGCAAGGCCAGGACGGATTTCATTGCACAAAAAAGGTCACAATGGCGGTCAGTTGCACCATAACGAAGCACTGTTTTGGTGCAGCGAAACGCCATCACTAACGGTTATGCTATTTAGCGCAAATATTGATGAGAAAACAATCTTTCATTAACGATTGTGTGAGGTGATTATTACAAATGCTTTACGTTTGCCGGGGGAGAGGAGAAATGACTGCACCATGAAAGTGCAAAACCCCCGCCGAGGGCGAGGGTGTAATAGCAAAAAGCTATGGATTACTCGATGTTAGATTCGATGAACCACAGGAACTGATCCAGGTCGCGGGAAGCCGCGGTGAGGATATCCGCCGTGTCTTCGTCTTTCACTTCGCCAATCGCTTTACGCACATCGTTAGCGACCACGGCATAACGATCCGCCAGCTCTTTCAGGTGGTCCTGAACGCTGTGGATATCCAGCGGGTAGCTCTTCAGCGGCGTTTTGCTGTTAATCACTTGGGTAGTACCCAGCGCCACACCGCCCAGCTGCACGGCACGTTCGGCCATGGTATCCAGGTGGGTAGTCAGTGCAGTGCGGAAGCCATCCAGCATCTCATGCACAGCAATAAAGTTGGCACCGCGCATATTCCAGTGAGCCTGTTTAGTAATCAGAGACAGGTCAATGAACTGGATCACCTGGCGATTCAGCAGCTCAATCGTCGCTTTCTTATCGCTGTCTGACACATCGTTACGGGTATACAGCAGATTAGGTGCTTTTGTTTTTACCAGTTTAGCGGTAGGCATAATCTCATTTCCTCTTGATGTTGGCGTCCAAAGTTATTTCGAGATTAAGTATAGCACTGGCTATAGATAGCGCGACCGGGTACTGCCTATCGGTTTAATAGTGAAAGGTTGGTTGTTATATGTAACCTATTGAAAATAAAACAATATGGATATATGCGGGTAAATTAATCTTATTTTTTAAGGGCTTTGAGGGAGGGGAGGGAGATATTTCAAAATAATGACGCTAATGCGAATGGGAATATTTTGCCGGGAAGCCGCTCCCCGGCAAAATAACGCCTGCTAGCGGATATCCACCTCTTCGACTTTACTCTCCCGGCGCAGGGTAAGGGTCGAACCCATCGAGGCGGCAATGATTGAGCAGAGCGCCAGAGTCTGGGTGAAGGTCAGGGATTCGCCAAGAAACACCATCCCGGATATTGCCGCCAGCGCCGGTTCCATGCTCATCAGGGTGCCGAAAATACGCGTCGGCAGGCGTGTTAAGGCAATCATCTCCAGTGAGTAGGGGAGCGCGGTGGAGAGCACCGCCACCGCCAGCCCCACCGGCAGGATTGACCACTGCCAGATCGATTCGGTGGCCTGAGCCATCCCCAGCGGAACGAAAACAATGGCGGCGATAAGCGATCCGAGGGCGACCGTGGCCGGGCCGTGCTCTTCTCCTGCGCGCTGTCCGGTCAGAATATAGATGGCCCAGCAGGCACCGGCCCCCAGCGCCAGCGCCGCACCAGTGAGATCAACGTGCGAGACGTCCTGGCCCAGCGGCAGGAGAAACCATAGCCCGAGCACCGCCAGCACCACCCAGATAAAGTCTACCGGACGTCGGGAGGAGAAAAGGGCTACCGCTAGCGGGCCGGTGAACTCCAGCGCCACGGCGATCCCCAGCGGCACCGTCTGAATCGACAGGTAGAAGAGGTAGTTCATCGCCCCCAGAGAAAGCCCGTAAAACAGCAGGGGCAGGCGCTGCTCCTTCTGAAAGCGCAGCCGCCAGGGTTTAAAAATCACAACCAGAATGAGGGTGCCGAGCGCAATACGCAGCGCCGTCACGCCAGGGGCACCCACTAGCGGAAAGAGCGATTTTGCCAGCGACGCGCCGCTCTGAATTGAGAGCATAGCAATAAGGATAACGATGACGGGCAACCAGACCGGCGCCCTGCGAGACAACCCAGGCATCCTTTCTCCTGTCAGTTTGTGTCAAAGGAAGTAAAGAGGAGGAGTGTAAAGGAAATAACGCCGGGCGGTTGAGACTTTGTTGAAAAAAAGTCGTCACAAATCCGTAAAATGGCGTCACACGAGCGGATGATTTCTGTAACAGTTTAGGAATCGTCTGGATGAATGTATTGTGACTGACGCGCAAAATTAGCTGATTGAAACACAAATCTGGTGTTTTTTGAATAAGATAGCTGCTGGTGGAAATGTTTAGTTACATGAAAACCCGCGTTAGACATCATGAATCACAAAGAGTTTCACAAGTTTTTTTGATATATTTAAAACTTACGGATTTACTTGAAGCACATTTGAGGTGGTTATGAAAAAAATTGCATGTCTTTCAGCACTGGCGGCAGTTCTGGCTGTTACCGCAGGTTCCGCAATGGCGGATACTTCTACCGTTACTGGCGGTTACGCTCAGAGCGATATGCAGGGCGTGATGAACAAAACCAACGGTTTCAACCTGAAATATCGCTACGAGCAGGATAACAACCCACTGGGTGTTATCGGTTCCTTCACCTACACCGAGAAAGACCGTTCTGAAGACGGCGCGTACAACAAAGGTCAGTACTACGGCATCACCGCTGGCCCGGCTTACCGTCTGAACGACTGGGCAAGCATCTACGGTGTTGTGGGTGTTGGCTACGGTAAATTCCAGCAGACTGAAAACCAGGGCTTCAACCGTACTGCAAGCAACAGCGACTACGGCTTCTCCTATGGCGCAGGTATGCAGTTCAACCCAGTTGAAAACGTTGCGCTGGACTTCTCCTATGAGCAGAGCCGCATCCGTAACGTTGACGTTGGCACCTGGATCGCGGGCGTAGGTTACCGCTTCTAATCACTTCGGTGAGCCAATATAAAAACCCGCTTCGGCGGGTTTTTTTGTTTTGTCCTTCCCTGTGCGCTGAAGAGCCACCAGGAATATTTCGCGTCTACAGCAATGATCAAATTCTAAAAAAAATCGCTAACTTACAGCGGCTCCCTGGTCCGGCTGAAAATCGCCGAAGCGTTTCCGGAAGGCCGGGGCGAGGCGCATGCTCTCCCTCACCCCAACCCTCTCCCTCAAGGGAGAGGGAGCAGACCATGGTTGCGGACCGATAGGTGGGGGCTAACAACCTACCGGCTTTTCGTCTCAAAGAGATCCGTCCCCAGATGGTTGTAATCCACTTTCTGTAATTTAAAGTTGGTCACATACACCGGCGGCGCTTTGTCGTTTGACAGGAAGCGGTACTTATTCGCGATCTCTTTGGCCGTGATCCCCGTCCACTGCGAGAAGAAGCTCAGGAAATCATTCGCCGAGCGGCGCGTTTTGATGATGCGATGGGCTTTGTCATCGCTCGACAACACCATAAACGGCACCTGGAAGTTCTGCTGATAAGCGTCGTCGTGCGCCAGATACTGCACCTCTTTTCCACGCTCCTTGAACGCCAGCCCGTGATCGGAGAAATAGACCATCGAGAAGCTCTCGCCGGTGTTTTGCAGCTGGGCATAGAGCTTGCTGAGCAGGTCATCGGTCTGGGTCATGGTGTAGAGATAGCACGAGGTCTCTTTCGACTGCACGAACTCGGCATATTTCCCCTGAGTGCGATCGCAGGCCTGCGGGTGGGAGCCCATCAGGTGCAGAACGATCAGCTGCGGCTGGGTGCGATGGCTGCTGAAGACCTGTTCGGTCATCTTCAGTAACGCCTCATCCCGGGTATTTTTATCCGCCTCGAAATCACCGCTTTTCAGGAAATGCACTTCGTCAGCCCGTTTGGCAATGCTGGCGATGGCGGTATCGTATTCCCCGATCTGCCCCTGGTTGGAGAACCACCAGCTCTGGAAGCCCGCGCGGTTGGCGAGGGTCACAAAGTTATCCTGATACTGTGGCTTGTTATCCACTACCCGGTTAAGCGTCAGCCCCAGCGACTTCTGGGTTGAACCGCTGGCGGCAATGTAATCGGTAAACAGGGTGCCGTTGACCTTGCTGGCAAACGGGGTGTTATTCCAGTGGCCGCCAAACGCCCCCAGCGCATCGCGGCGGGCACTTTCACCGATCACCACCATATAGATGTGATACTTCGGTTTTACCCCCAGCACGTTCCAGGTGTCCTTCATCTGTGACAGTTCGGCCATCCGGGCCTGCTCTTCAACCACTTCCTGGTTGTTCACCACCACATCTTTGACGAAGCGAAACACCGGATAGCCGGTATCTTTCAGCTTGAAGACGCCGCCCCAGGCCAGGTTCTGCACCGGGGCGACGAAAAAGGCCACCACGCTGAAGACCAGGCACAGGCTGTCGATTTTGCTCCACGCGTTTCTGGGCTGGGGCTTACGGCGCACGGCAATCACGCCGAGCGCAAAGATAAACAGGGCGACAATATAGCTGTACCACGGGAAGATGGTGAGGATCTCCGTCGACTCTTCCATGTTGGTGGAGTGCATCGCCAGCAGGGTATTAAAGTTTGGCGCGCCGTAGGCCTGACCAAACGGGAAATACATGGCCGCCACCAGCGAGCAGATCCCAACCACCCCTTTCTGCAGTCGCGGCGCGCCGAGCCACAACAGATGCAGGATACAGGTGAAGGCAACGGCATACAGCAGGCTAAATTCGTAGCCCAGAGCAAAGTTAATCAGCAGCGACTGTAAAAAATAGAATCCGGTCCACGGGCTTAAGGCCCGGCTGCGGGTAATGAGCGTCTCTTTCAGGGTTAAATTCATAGGTCACTATCGCGAAAACGCCATGTGCTCACCCTGGCGCCAAGGGTCAAAACCTGCCTGAGAATGCGTAGAAGGGGGATTGAGGTCCGCATCTGCGAGCCGCAAAAAGTGCAGGGCTGCAAGAAGATAGAGCCAGTAAGGTATAACGTCAACAGATATAAAAGGGGTGTTTTGCGAAGAGGGCTGCATTTCCGTAAAAAAGATCGGGGAATAGCCGTCCGCGAGGGAGTATAGCGATGATAAATGACAAAAAAATGAAGCGGCGTACCGCGACGCCGCTTAGTGGGAAGGTTTGTTCTGCTCTGGCTTGCCGTTGATGATGTCGCAAATCATATTCAGCAGCATTAAGCGTACCTTAAAGGGAGAGTGGCTAAACACGCGCATACACCTCTTGAATTCGTTCATGTGACCTCCTGCGGGTTGATCCCTTCGATCCCTGAAGGGTGACTGCATTACATACAGATATAGCACAGGCTATGTTGTATAGCTATGGCTATTACGTTAATTTTTTGTGCTTGTGTAGCGATGGTTTACAATGGCCGCTTATGCATTGATACGCTTGATGTGTCACCGGATTGAGGAAGCACAATGAATCGCCGTGCAGGTAAACCAACAACAAAAAAAATGACGCAACTGGTCAATGTCGAAGAGCATGTCGAAGGCTTTCGCCAGGTTCGCGAAGCGCATCGCCGCGAACTGATTGATGACTATGTCGAGCTGATCTCGGATCTGATCCGCGAAGTAGGGGAGGCCCGTCAGGTGGATATGGCGGCGCGTCTCGGCGTCTCGCAGCCGACGGTGGCAAAAATGCTCAAGCGTCTGGCCACGGTGGGCCTGATCGAAATGATCCCCTGGCGCGGCGTCTTTCTCACTCCGGAAGGGGAAAAGCTGGCGCAGGCGAGCCGCGAGCGCCATCAGATTGTCGAAAACTTCCTGTTGGTGCTGGGCGTAAGCCCTGAGATTGCCCGCCGGGATGCTGAGGGGATGGAACACCACGTTAGCGAAGAGACGTTGCAGCAGTTCCTGGCCTTTACGCTGAAACACGGATCCGCCGCAGAATGACCTTTCCAGGCCTGCGGGCGCTGGCCCGCGATCGCTTCTTTCATCTGTTGCTGGTGGTCGGGATTGGACTCAGTTTTCTGGTGCCCTTCGCACCTGAGCGCTGGCCTGCCGCCATCGACTGGCACACCATTATTACCCTCGCCGGACTGATGATGCTCACCAAAGGGGTCGAGCAGAGCGGCTTTTTTGACGTACTCGGGCGCAAGATGGTGCGCCGTTTCGCTACCGAGCGGCGCCTGGCGCTGTTTATGGTCTTCTCTGCCGCGCTGCTCTCCACCTTCCTGACCAATGATGTGGCGCTGTTTATCGTGGTGCCGCTGACGCTCACGCTGCGCAAGCTGTGCGAAATCCCGGTCAACCGGATGATCATCTTCGAGGCGCTGGCGGTTAACGCCGGGTCGCTGTTGACCCCGATTGGTAATCCGCAAAACATCCTGCTATGGGGGCGCTCCGGGCTGTCGTTCGCCGCCTTTACCTGGCAGATGGCGCCGCTGGCGCTGGTGATGATGCTCACCCTGGCGCTGCTGTGCTGGTTTGCTTTCCCGGCAACGCCGCTGCGCTACCACAGCGGCAGCGCCGTCGCCCAGGCGAAACCGCGGCTGGCGTGGAGTTGTCTGGCGCTCTATCTGGTCTTTCTGGTGGCCCTCGATCTGAAGCAGGAGCCATGGGGAGTGCTGCTGGTAGCGGGGGGCTTCCTGCTGCTGGCGCGTCGGGTGCTGATAAGCGTCGACTGGACGCTACTGCTGGTGTTTATGGCGATGTTTATCGATGTGCACCTGCTGATTCAGGTCCCGGCGTTGCAGGGCGTACTGCAAAATGTCACCCATCTGTCGCAGCCGGGACTGTGGTTGACCGCCATCGGGCTGTCGCAGTTTATCAGCAACGTGCCCTCTACCATTCTGCTGCTGAACTATGTGCCGCCGACGGCGTTGCTGGCCTGGGCGGTAAACGTTGGGGGCTTTGGTCTGCTGCCGGGATCCCTCGCTAACCTCATCGCCCTGCGGATGGCAAACGATCGTCGTATCTGGTGGCGCTTCCATCTCTGGTCGCTGCCGATGCTGGTCTGGGCCGGGTTCGTCGGTTTCGGATTATTCCTTCTCATATAGTGCCCTCTTTGTCAGTTTTTCCTGGCAAATGTATAGCAACGTCCTAACTTTAGTGAGCGGTATAAATGGTGATACCGCTCACTAACAGGATGGATGCTGTTCTATGGCCGAAGAAAACCACACCTCTGACGACGCAGATAATAAAGACAATAAAGAGACTGAACGTAAACGCCCCGGCAAAAAACCGCTGATTATTCTGGGTATTGTGGTGATCGTGATGGTCATCGTGGCCCTGGTCTGGTGGATGATGACCCGAAACCAGGAGACCACCGACGATGCCTTCACCGAAGGCGACGCCGTCACCATCGCCCCGAAAACCGCAGGCTACGTCACCGAACTGCGGGTGCGGGATAACCAGCGGGTGAAAAAAGGCGATCTGCTGGTGACCATCGATCCCCGGGATACGCTCGCCCAGCGCGATCAGGCTAAAGCCCAGTTGGGTCTGGCCGAGGCCCAATTGCATCAGGCCCAGGCGCAGCTTGCCCTCTCGAAAGTGCAATATCCCGCCCAGCGCGACGAAGCGAATGCCCAGGTGATTAAAGCCCAGGCCGATCTCGCCAATGCCCAGGCGGAGTATCGCCGTCAGCGCGGCGTCGATCCCCGCGCCACTACCCAACAGAGCATCGACGCGGCCAATGCCCAGCTGCGCAGCGCCCAGGCCCAGCTAGCCAGCGCCAAAGCGCAGCTTGAGGTGGCCTCCCAGGTGCAACTGCAAATTCGTCAGCAGGAGACCAACGTCGAAGCCCGGGAACGTCAGGTGGAGCAGGCGCGCGCCCAGCTGGAGACCGCCGAGCTGAACCTCTCTTACACCCAGGTGCGTGCTCCCTTTGATGGCTACATCACGAAGCGCAACGTCCAGACCGGTACCCTGGTGCAGGCGGGCACCGCGCTCTTTTCTCTGGTTTCGAGCGATATCTGGGTGGTGGCCAACTTCAAAGAGTCCCAGCTGGAGCGGATGCGCCCCGGGAATAAGGTTACGCTGAGCGTGGACGCCTGGCCGGATATGGAGCTGGAAGGGCATGTCGACTCTATCCAGCAGGGGAGCGGCTCGCGCTTTGCCGCCTTCCCGTCGGAGAACGCCACCGGTAACTTCGTGAAGATCGTCCAGCGCGTGCCGGTGAAAATTGTCATTGATAAAGGGCTGGACCCTAATAAGCCGCTGCCGCTGGGCCTGTCGGTTGAGCCGAAGGTAACCGTGGAATGACCGACCACAGCCATGAAAACTGGCGGCCCGCCAGCAACCCGTGGGCGGTGGCGATCGTCGTCACCCTCGCGGTGTTTATGGAGATCCTTGATACCACCATCGTGAACGTGGCGCTGCCCCACGTGGCGGGCTCACTCTCCGCCAGCTATGACGAATCCACCTGGGTGCTCACCAGCTATCTGGTGGCGAACGGCATCGTGCTCCCCATCTCGGCGTTTCTGAGCCGGCTTTTTGGCCGCAAGCAGTTCTTCCTGATCTGCATTGTGATGTTCACCATCTGCTCCTTCCTGTGCGGGATCGCCACCGAGCTTTGGCAGATCATCCTGTTCCGTATTCTGCAGGGCTTCTTCGGTGGCGGGCTGCAGCCGACCCAGCAGTCGGTGCTGCTCGACTACTTTAAGCCGGAAGATCGCGGCAAGGCTTTTGGCCTGTCGTCCATCGCCATTATTGTCGCCCCGGTGCTGGGGCCGACGCTCGGCGGCTGGATCACCGATAACTACTCCTGGCGCTGGGTGTTCTTTATTAACATTCCGGTGGGGATAGTGACCGTTCTGGCGATCTATCAGCTGCTGGAAGATCCGCCCTGGGAGAGTAAATCGAAGGAGAAACTCTCCGTCGACTGGACCGGCATCGGGCTTATCGCCCTTGGCCTCGGCTGCCTGCAGGTGATGCTCGACCGCGGGGAAGACGAAGACTGGTTTAACTCGAACTTTACGCGTACCTTCGCCGTCCTGACGTTGATCGGCATTATCGGCGCCATCTACTGGCTGCTGTATGCCAAAAAGCCGGTGGTGGATCTGCACTGCATGAAGGATAAAAACTTCGCCGTCTCCAGCCTGCTGATGGCCGGTATGGCGATGATCCTCTACGGCAGTTCGGTGGTGATCCCGCAGCTGGCGCAGCAGGACCTGGGCTATACCGCCACCTGGTCAGGGCTGGTGCTCTCGCCCGGCGCGATCCTCATTGTGCTGACCATCCCGCTGGTGCTGAAGCTGATGCCGATTGTGCAGACGCGCTGGATCATCGCCTTCGGCTTTGCCTGCCTGGCGACGGCCTTCTTCTGGTCGCGGACGCTGACGCCGGATATCGACTTCGAGACCCTGGTGCTGTTCCGCAGCGCCCAGTCGATTGGGCTGGGGTTCCTGTTTGTGCCTCTGACCACCATCGCCTTTATCTCGATCCCCCGGCGGCTGAACGCCGACGCTGCGGCGCTTTTTACCATGTTCCGTAACGTAGCGGGGTCAATCGGTATTTCGCTCTCGACGGCAGCCATTACCGAGCGCTCCCAGGCCCACAGCGCCCATCTCGCCACGCATACCTCGGCGTTTGATGAGCCGTTCCAGCAGACGATCCGCGAGATGGCCCAGGCGATCCAGAACTTTACCACCCAGGTGGGCGACCCCACCGGCATCGCCACCGGGCGCATGTACCAGGCGATGATTGAGCAGTCGCGTTTCCTGGCCTACGTGGACGTCTTCACCATTCTGAGCGCGGTGGCCCTCTTACTGATTCCGTTTTGTTTGTTGCTCTCGCCAGTTAAGAGCGAGGGGAGTGCAGGAGCACACTGATGATTCGACGTTTAAGCCCCCTGATGTTAATGCTGCTGCTGGCAGGCTGTGCCGTAGGGCCTGATTACCAGCAGCCCGCGCCGCAAACCCCGAGCCAGTGGAACGATCCGGGTGATGGCGGCGTGAAATCACAAACCGCGTCGAGCGCCATCAATCCTCGCTGGTGGAAATCCTTCGGCGATCCGCAGTTGGACAGCCTGATTGAGCGCGCCATCGCCGGCAACCTGTCGCTACAGCAAACCGTGCTGCGCATCGCCGGGGCGCGGGAACAGATCAACCAGGCGGGCGGCGCCTTCTTCCCGGCGGTGAACGGCAACCTGCAGGCTACCCGGCAGCAGCTGGGGCTGGAGGGGGAGCTGAAATCCCACGGCGTGTACGACCAGCTTGATGATGTCGACCCTGAATTGCGCGGGGCGCTGGGGCCGCTGACCCAGCCGATTAACCTCTATCAGGGCAGCTTTGACGCCCAGTGGGAGCTGGATCTGTGGGGCAAGGTGCGCCGCCAGGTTGAAGCCGCCAACGCTCAGCAGCAGGCGGCTATCGAGCAGCGCAACGATGCGCTGGTGTCGCTGGAGGCGGAAGTCGCCCGCGCCTGGCTCCAGCTGCGCGGTGCCCAGAGCAGCATCGCGACGCTCAACACCCAGATCGAGAGCGCGCAGCAGACTCTGGATCTGACCAGCAGCCGCCAGCGCGGCGGCCTGTCGCCGCAGATGGACGTGGAGAACGCCCGCGCCCAGCTCGGCAATCTGGAGGCGCAGCTTCCGCAGTATGAAGCCCAGGCGCGGCAGGCGATGAACGGCCTGGCGATCCTGCTGGGCAAACCGCCGGGGGCGCTGGACGGCGAATTGCAGGCCAGCAAACCGCTGCCCGCGTTGCCGGAAATTGTCCCCACCGGGATCCCGTCCACGCTGGCGCGGCGACGTCCGGACGTGCGTGAGGCCGAGGCGAATCTGCATGCGGCCACCGCGCAGATCGGCGTGTCGGTGGCGCAGCTCTTCCCCAGCGTCTCCCTCAGCGGCCAGTTTGGGCTGCGTAACAGCGAGGCCAGCTGGCTCACCGACTGGAGCAGCCACTTCTACAGCGTCGGGCCGCAGGTCTCTATTCCTATCTTCCAGGGCGGACGGCTGGTCTCCAGCGTGAAGGTCGCCCGTGCCCAGCAGGGCGCCGCCGTGCTGGACTATCGTCAGACGGTGCTTACCGCGCTGGGGGATGTGGAAAATGCGCTGGTCAGCTACCGCACCGACCAGAAGCGGGAGGCGGGATTAAGCAAAACCATCGATGCGCTGCAAAACGCTTTCGATCTGGCGAGCAGCAGCTATCGTCAGGGGATCGCCACCTTTATCGACGTGCTTGATGCCCAGCGCCAGCTGGCCCAGGCGCAGCAGCAGCGGGATCAGGCCCGGGTACAGAGCGCGCTGGATCTGGTGGCGCTTTATAAAGCGCTTGGCGGGGGATGGGAGCCGTATCAGGAGGTGCAGCTGCCGGATTATGCTGTGTTTGGGGATGCGCCGAGGGGATGATTTAGCGCTTTGGAAAGAAATTGCATATTCGCCTTTCAGAGGCAAGTTCCGTTCACTTTATGACGGATAGAATATGACGTTCCATCACACGTGAACGGGAAAAGGGGGCCACCGCGGCCCCCTTTTCAATCCCCGCGGCCCCGCAAGAAATCGGTGCTTCGCACTGCGCTCACCTCCCGACCTGCTGCCTGCGGTCGGCTCAACTCGTGATTACTCGTCCCGTCCCTGGGACTCGCCCCTTCGGGGCCAACGCAAGCGTTGTTCAAAATTGCTCCCAGCAATTTTGTCTGTCTCGATTCGCCTCTGGCCGCCATCCCTGGCGTCCAGCCCTTGTCATCCGGTCTCCGGTTCGCCGATTTCAGCGGGAACTCAACCCCCGTGCCACATTTAGGCAATGAAATAAGGATTTAAATAATTTATTCAAAAAATTCTGAAGGCGGAGGGAGCGTAGGTCCGGCTGAAAATCGCCGAAGCGTTTCCTGTAGGCCGGGGCGAGGCGCATGGATGCGCCGAGAGGGCGTGACCTACATGGATGTAGGATCACGCCCGACCCGAAAGCCGGAAGGAATAAGCTGAAGACAAAATTGCCGGGAGCAATTTTGGACAGCGCTTGCGCTGGCCCCGAAGGGGTGAGCCCCAGGGATGGGGCGAACAATCCGCGAAGCGGCGATTTTCTTTGCCGGGAGCCGGGATTGTTAAGGGGGCGGCGATAGCCCCCTTAACACGTTCACCGCAGCGGGGTGAACATAATGCAGAGATGCTTTAGTGAACGGAACAATTCCACTGTTTCAGCAGAATTGTTCCTATTGCCATCAGTTCAACCGAACCGGCATCCCCGAACGATTCTGAATCGCCTGATCCACAATCGTCGCATCCACATCCTGCTGGCCGGTCACCGCCTGCACATTGCTGGTCAGGGTAATTGGCACAGTCACGTTATTGTCGATCTGCTCTTCGCTGGTAGAGAGCGGGTTATGCACTTCGAGGTAACGGCTGCCATCTGGCTCGGTGGTCGCTTTTACCGGCTCGTTGATGAACTGTACGCGAGTACCCACCGGTACGTTTTCGAACAGGAATTTGATGTCGTCGTTACGCAGACGCACACAACCGTGGCTCACGCGCAGGCCGATACCGAAGTTGGCATTGGTGCCGTGAATCGCATACAGACGGCCAATATAGAGCGCGTACAGACCCATTGGGTTATCCGGGCCCGCAGGCACAACGGCTGGCAGCGGCTCGCCCGCGGCAATGTATTCCGCGTGCATTTTCGCGGTTGGGGTCCAGGTTGGGCCCGCTTTCTTACGCTCAACTTTGGTGGTCCAGTTCATCGGGGTATCTTTACCCAGCTGGCCGATACCGATTGGCAGCACGATTACGGTGTTGGTGCCTTTCGGGTAGTAGTACAGACGCATTTCGGCGCTGTTGATGATGATACCTTCATGCACGGTATCCGGCAGGATCAGCTGCTGAGGAATGTTCAGCACGGTGCCGCCTTTCGGCAGGTACGGATCGACGCCCGGGTTAGCTTCCATCATGTTGGAGAGGCCAAGTTGATATTCTGCTGCGAAATATTCCAGCGGCTGGCTGTTGCCTTCTTCAATGGTCACAACCTGGTTCTGACCGACCAGACGGCTACCGTCGGTTGGCAGTGGATAGGTGACAGCAGAAGCGGTCTTGCAAAACCCTACTACGGCAAACGCCGCCGCAAAAAGCGAAGTTAATTTCATATTCATGTTGTGCGAGGTATCTGTGCCACGTTGGCAGGTTGTTTAAAAGTCAGAACGGTTTAGGGAGCGCATTATATGTGCATTCCCACCCGCATGGAATTCGGATGTGTACTAAATCACACTTTTTTCAATTCTGTTAAGTGTAGCGCTACGTTGTTAAGCGGGATCTCATTTCGGAATTGTGGCATAATGCCGGGTTTATCACACTTCTCGCAGGAATCTCCCGTGTTAGTTACCAGCAACGTCACTATGCAGTTTGGCAGTAAGCCGCTGTTCGAAAACATTTCCGTCAAGTTTGGCGGCGGCAACCGTTACGGCCTGATTGGTGCCAACGGTAGCGGAAAATCCACCTTCATGAAGATCCTCGGCGGCGATTTAGAGCCGACCCTGGGCAACGTTTCTCTCGATCCGAACGAGCGCATCGGTAAGCTGCGTCAGGATCAGTTCGCCTTTGAAGCGTTTACCGTGCTTGATACGGTGATCATGGGGCACGTTGAGCTGTGGGAAGTGAAGCAGGAGCGCGATCGCATCTACGGCCTTGCCGAAATGAGCGAAGAAGATGGCTATAAAGTGGCCGATCTCGAAACCCAGTACGGCGAAATGGACGGCTACTCCGCCGAAGCCCGCGCCGGTGAGCTGCTGCTCGGCGTCGGTATTCCGGTTGAACAGCATTACGGCCCGATGAGCGAAGTCGCGCCAGGCTGGAAGCTGCGTGTTCTGCTGGCGCAGGCGCTCTTCTCCAACCCGGATATCCTGCTGCTCGACGAACCGACGAACAACCTGGACATCGATACCATTCGCTGGCTGGAGCAGACGCTGAACGAGCGTAACAGCACCATGATCATCATCTCGCACGACCGTCACTTCCTGAACATGGTCTGCACCCACATGGCCGATCTCGACTACGGCGAGCTGCGCGTTTATCCGGGCAACTACGACGAGTACATGACCGCCGCGACCCAGGCGCGTGAGCGTCTGCTGGCCGACAACGCCAAGAAAAAGGCGCAGATTGCCGACCTGCAATCCTTCGTCAGCCGCTTTAGCGCCAACGCCTCTAAATCCCGTCAGGCCACCTCCCGCGCCCGTCAGATTGACAAAATCAAGCTGGAAGAAGTTAAAGCCTCCAGCCGTCAGAACCCGTTCATCCGCTTCGAGCAGGATAAGAAACTGTTCCGTAACGCGCTGGAAGTGGAAGCCCTCACCAAGGGCTTTGAAGAGGGGCCGCTGTTTAAAAACTTCAACCTGCTGCTGGAAGTGGGTGAGAAGATCGCGATTATCGGCGCCAACGGCGTGGGTAAATCCACCATGCTGAAGACCCTGGTGGGCGAACTCCAGCCGGACAGCGGCACCGTGAAGTGGTCCGAAAACGCCTCTATCGGCTATTACGCGCAGGATCACGAGTATGAGTTTGAAAACGACCTGACCGTATTCGAATGGATGAGCCAGTGGAAATCAGAAGGCGACGACGAGCAGGTGGTGCGCAGCTTCCTGGGCCGTCTGCTCTTCAGCCAGGACGATATCAAAAAACCGGCGAAGGTCCTCTCCGGGGGTGAGAAGGGCCGTATGCTGTTCGGCAAGCTGATGATGCAGAAACCGAACATTCTGGTGATGGACGAACCGACCAACCACCTGGATATGGAATCGATCGAATCGCTGAACATGGCGCTGGAGATGTATCAGGGCACCCTGATCTTCGTCTCCCACGACCGTGAGTTCGTCAGCTCGCTGGCGACCCGCGTAATTGAAATTACGCCGGAGCGCGTGGTGGACTTCAGCGGTAACTACGAAGACTACCTGCGCAGCAAAGGTATCGACGGCTAATCACCCGTTTCTGACCCTTCCCGTTCGGGGAGGGTCTGCTTTCCCCCTGTCTACACGCTTTCCCCCGCATTTTTCATAACTTCTTGTTTATAAACACAATATCAATGCGTTTATATAATTGGTATACCAATTATGGCACCATTTCACCTGTCATATAACTATCGGAAAATTGGTATAAAAACTTAAAAGAAAGGAGAACCGGCGGCGAGCGGAAATCAGGCAGTTTCGTGCAAAAAGCGGGATAAAAGCGGCACACACTTTGTAACCGTTATGCGGTGAGACATCATGACCTGTTGTTTGCGTTAAGAAAAATGATTTTTAACGTAACCGGAGCGCGGTCACAAAATTACCGGGGGGAGATTAAGCGGGGCGGCGACGCCCATACTGGACGCGCCGCCATAAAGGGGTCAGGCCATGCCGAGTGCGCGCTTGCCGTGAATGTTCAGATCATCAACGGTGAAACGTGACTGCCACGTCGCTTCATAATCTTCACGCGGGAAATCGCCTGGCGAGGCGCCGGTTTCCAGCGCCGCTTTTACCTTCTTCGCATAGGCGAGGTTTTTCTCACACATCGGCGCCGCCGGAATGTACATCACGTTGCCCCAGCCCTGCTGGTTCTCGACCGGGGCCACCGAGTGGATCACATCGCAGTGCCACCACACGGAGTCACCTGCTTCCAGAGCCGGAATGCTGGTCAACGCTTCCATTAACAGCGGATGCCACTTCTCGGAGATCGGCAGCACGCGTCCTGGCGCCACGCCGCAGAGTTCATCTTCCGGCACATCATCCAGCAGCGGACGCAGCAGAATGTACGCCATCGCTTCCGGGATTGGCACCACGTGCAGCAGCCCCTGATCCGGGATCATATCTGAGAGCGCCGTCCAGCCCTGGAAGGTGCGGAACACCGAGCATTTGGTGGTGTTGTCCACGGTGTACTCTTCCACTTCGGTGCGGTGGGCGGCATCCCACGGATCGTACTGCTCGATATTGCCATCAAAGACCCGGGCGAAGACCTGCTGATAGGCCGGAAGCAACCAGCGCTCCAGCGCGCCGGAGTCAGTGTGCGCCCCCAGACCCTTCGAGGTGGTTCCCGGCGGACGGCGACGAATGCGGTCCGGGTAGATCACGCTGACGTCCGGGTTGAACCACTGCTTGCCGTTGCTCTCAAAAGTCCATAAACGGTTCAGGAATGACTGCACCTGGGCCATCTCTTCGCTCTGACGGGCTTCCATCTGGGCGTGCGACCAGTAGATCGGGTAGATCTCCGGGCGGGAGGCGGTGAGGGTGCCAAAGAAGTTATCCCCCGGACCTTTATAGACATCATCAAAACGGTTGAGATCCAGATAGTCGAGCATCGCGTTATCCCACGCCAGCGCCTGCTCACGCGGGAAATGACCTTTGATTACCGCACAGCCCCGGCGTTTCACCGCCTCGCGCTGCGCCGGGCTGATGTTACCGCTCTGCACGTCGGCAAAGGGGATCACCGGCCAGACAGGATCGCCTTTGCTTTTCAGGGCATTAATTTCTGCCACGCGGCTGGCAATTTTATCGCTCAGGCGATCAAACACGCCCTGCACGTCGCCAATCTGCGCCCGCAGGTCACGTTTCATCTGGCGGATGGCCGCTTTGTGATCAGCGGGCAAAGTTTCACTGGTAAACGTTAAGGTCATAACAGCCTCGCTATCTTTCATTCGAAAGTAAAAGTAATTACAAGTGATACTTTAGGTTAAAAAAAAGTTAATGCAAGTTAAATAACTTGATGAAGTGCACAACCCGGAGAAAAAGAGGGAGGTTCGCCGGAGGAGGCTCCGGCGGGAAAATCAGTTGCTGAAAGGCGGGGTGTTATCGAGGACGGCCTGAATCACGTTCAGCGCGCCCTGGTGGTTGTTGTCGTCGGTCTGATAGCGGGTGATGGCTTTGATATTTTCGCCCGCGTTACCCATGGCGAAGGAGTAGTGGGCAAATTTCAGCATTTCGGCGTCATTACCGCTGTCGCCAATGGCGACGCACGCCTGCGGGGAGATGTGCCAGCGTTTCAGCAGGCGGCTGATGCCGTTGGCTTTATGCAGGCCGGGAATGATCAGATCGACAAAGCCAAACCCGCTGGTCACCGGCTTCATGATGCCGTCGAGGGAGACATGCAGGGCGTCAATCAGGTTCGGGATATCGCTGTCCGGCAGGTTCAACGAGAACTTGAACAGTACGTCGTCGATGTCGCGATAGTCGCTGATGCGCTGTAAGCGGTGATAGTGTTTTGACATCAGGTCGACGAAGGCATCGGGTGCCTTGTCGCTGACGTAAGCACTCTCCAGACCGCAGGCGACAAAATTCAGGGCGCTATCTTTCAGCAGTTCGCCAATGACAATCTGCGACTCATGTTTGGTCAGTTCGCCGTGGAAGATCTGCTCGCCGTGATCGAACACCAGCGCGCCGTTCTCCGCCACGAAGGAGATCTGCGATTTCAGCTCCGGGAAGAAGGAGATGAGCTGGTAATACTGGTTGCCGCTGGCGACAACGAACTCGATATTGCGGGCCTGAAGTTGCTGGAACTGCGCCTGAAAGCGGTCACGATCGTACTGCTTGGCGTCATCAAGAAAAGTTCCGTCCATATCGGTGACGATAACTTTAACGGTCATACATTGCGCTCCTGGATATAACTGCGACCAGCAACATTCTAATAACAATGTGACCAAAACCACAAATTTAATTTCGAATGAAAGTGAAAAGCCGGGTGGCGCTGACGCTTACCCGGCCTACGGGGGGAATTGTAGGCCCGGTAAGCGTAGCGCCACCGGGCAATGGGGTTACAGCGTATGCTCAGTACGCGCAATAATATCGTCCTGCGCATCCGGTGACAGGGCGGTGAAGAATGCCGAGTAACCCGCCACGCGCACCACCAGATCACGATACTGATCCGGGTGTTTCTTCGCTTCCAGCAGCGTTTCGCGCGACACGATGTTGTACTGGATATGCCAGCCTTTATGCACCTCGAAGAAGGTGCGCAGCAGCACCATCAGCTTCTGGCGGTCGCTGTCGTTATCCAGCGTCGCCGGGTTGAGCTTCTGGTTCAGCAGCACGCCACCCAGAATCGCCTCGGTCGGCAGTTTGCCCACGGAGCCGATAACCGCGGTTGGGCCCAGGTGGTCCGTACCGGAGGCCGGGCTGGCCCCTTCCGCCAGCGGAGTATGCGCTTTACGCCCGTCCGGGGTCGCCATGGTTGCCGCGCCAAACGGCACGTTGGCGGAGATGGACGAGGTGCCGGCATAGTAGTTGCCGCCAATTGGACCGCGACCGTAGCGCGGGTTATGGTACTGCTTCAGCTCTTCGATGTAGGTCTGGTAGGCACGGGTCAGCAGCAGATCCACGCTGTCGTCGTCGTTGCCGTACTTCGGCGCGCCGTTGATCAGACGCTGGCGCAGCTGCTCGTGGGTCAGCCCCTCGTAATCATCCGCAAGGGCCGCCGCCAGCTGCTGCTGACCAATCGCCCCCTCTTCAAAGACCAGCTTCTTCACCGCCGCCAGGCTGTTGCCAAGGTTGGCGATGCCCACCTGCAGGCCGGATACCCAGTCGTACTTCGCGCCGCCCTGCTTGATGCTCTTCGCGCGCTCGATGCAATCATCCACCAGCGCCGAGCAGAGAATGTCGTGGACGTTCTCTTCCAGCATGGTGTCCACCACATATTCGATTTCGATGGACTTGCGGGTGTAGTAGCGGATCTGGCTATCCCAGGCGGTCATCACTTCGTCAAAGTTGTTGAAGTTGCCCGCCGAGAGCGCTTTTTCCTGCGGCAGGAATACTTTACCGCTGGTGGCGTCGCGGCCACCCTCCATCGTCGCCAGCATCACGCGGGCGAAGTTAATGAAGCTCATGCCGGTGCAGCGATAGCCCCACTTGCCGCCCACGGCGGTTTCGATACAGCCGATGGCCGCATAGTCGTAGGCGTCCTCTTTCTCTACCCCGAGCTTGATAAATTCCGGGATCACAATCTCATCGTTGTTGAAGGCTGGCATCCCGAAGCCACAGCGGATCACCTGCACGCAGGCGTCGAGGAAGTCGTTGCTCATGCCTGCATGGTAGCGCACGCTCAGGTTCGGCTGGGTGGAGCGCAGACGACCGCAGGATTCCAGAATCGCGTAAGAGAGCGGGTTCACCGCATCCATCGCCATACCGTTCACCAGTTTCTGTCCGCCGATGGTAACGTTCTGATACAGCGGGCTACCGGCAGAGGCTTTGGAGTGGGAGCCGGAGCGGATCTTGTTCACCTCCAGCAGCTTCAGCCAGCAGCTGTGCAGCAGCTCAATGGCGTGCTCACGATCCAGAGACTGGTTCAGCTCCACGTCGCGGCGGTAGTACGGGTAGAGATACTGGTCCATCCGGGCAAAGGAGACCGAATGGCCGTTGGACTCAATCTGCAGGATCAGCTGGATGAAATAGCACAGCTGCAACGCCTGCCAGAAGGTTTTTGGCGGTTCGTGGGCGATCACATCGCAGTTTTCCGCCATGGCCAGCAGTTCGTCGCGGCGGCGTTCGCGGGTTTCGCTGGCGGCCATCTCACGCGCCAGGTCGGCAAAGCGTTCGATATGCATACTTACCGCTTCCAGCACGATATCGATCGCTTTCAGGAACTGTTCACCGTGCAGATCATCCAGTACCGTCAGGTTGATGCGGGAGCGGCGCTCGGCCACCTTGTGGCGCAGGCCGTCGAGCCCCTTTTCCAGCAGCAGCGGGAAGTTCACCGCCAGGTGGGCGTCGCCGGAGGTCATGTTGCCTTCGGCTTTAATAATCCCGGTTTCCAGCAGGCCTTTTTGCTCATCGGTGAACATACCGTAGCAGCGATCCTGCACCGTCTGGCCACGCCACCACGGGCAGAGTTCATGCAGAACGCGTTTGTTCTCTTCGCTTACCGCAAAGCCCGCGCCCGGACGGTCGGCGAGATCGTCGATCTCTTTTTCAATCCACGAGACGGTGTATTCCGGGAAGATCGGCGCAGCGCGCACTTCGCTTGCCTGGTTACCCATAATCAGTTCGTCATGTTTGATCCAGATGGTGCGCTGCGCCAGGTGATGCGCCAGGGCCAGCGCGCGGCGGACCGGGATCGGCTTATCCATATGCTGCTGGTACATTTCCGTATAGTGCTGCGCACGTTCGGTACAGACCGGCGGCTTTACAATATGGACCAGGGCAGTTTTATGCGCCTTAATGCGATCGCTCAGGGTAGTAAGATTCAGCTGTGTCATAACATTATCCTCGTAAGGTCGCGGTTAACCCTTTCTGGGCGGCGTACTGCCGGGCAAAGTCCAGTAATGCAGGATTATCGAGCGGTTTATCTGGGGCAGAGTAGGGTTGGCCGAGCAGGGTGTATTTGTTCATGCCCAGCGTGTGATACGGTAAAAAATGGATGTCACGGACGTTCAGTTCATCCGCGGCAAAATTGGTAATCGCGGTAATCGACGCTTCATCGGCGTTAAAGCCCTGGATCAGCGGCACGCGAATGGTGAGCGTTTTCCCGGCGGCGGCGAGGCGTCTGAGGTTATCCAGCACCCGTTTCGCCGAGCCGTCGGTCCACTGCTTAAAGACCGCGCCGTCGACATGTTTCAGGTCGGTGAGAAACAGATCGATGTACGGTAACGACGGTTCGATATAGTGCCACGGCACGTGCAGACAGGTTTCCACGGCGGTATGAATGCCCGCGTCGTGGCTGGCCTGGAAGAGGGCGCGGGCCAGCGTCGGGTTCATAAAAGGTTCGCCCCCGGAGAGGGTGACGCCGCCGCCGCTGCGATCGTAAAACGGCTTATCCCGCAGGACGGTCGCCATGATCTCCTCCACCTGCTTCTCTTCACCGCAGACGGTCAGGGCCTGAGTCGGGCAGCAGTGGGTGAGGGCATCCAGATGGGTATCGTCGAGTTTTTCGCGGTGGATCACCAGGCCATTCAGCGTGCGGTGGATGACCGCGGGCGCCGCCTGCTGGCAGAGGTTACACCCCTCCAGGCACAGGCGAGCGTCGAACAGCAGATCCCGCGAGCGTTCGCGGCTTTCAGGGTTCTGACACCAGCGGCAGCCCAGGGAGCAGCCTTTCATAAAGACCACGGTACGAATCCCCGGGCCGTCGTGTGTCGAATAACGCTGAATGTTGAAGATCATAATGTCGCCTCTTGTTGCGTATGAAGATTAAATTACTTTCGAATGAAAGTTATCTTGACGCAAATCAACTCTGAGGCAGGTTTTGCCGTGATAGGGTTACGGCATAGTCATTTTTGAGGACCCCATCATGGAACTGTATCTCGACACATCCGACGTCATTACTGTTAAAAAACTGGCCCGCGTCTTTCCGCTGGCAGGCGTCACCACCAACCCAAGCATTGTTGCCGCGGGCAAAACGCCGCTGGAAGTCCTGCTGCCGCAGCTGCAGGAGGCGATGGGCGGCCAGGGCCGTCTGTTTGCCCAGGTGATGGCGACCAGCGCGGAAGGGATGGTGGAAGATGCGCTGAAGCTGCGCGGTATCGTCGCGGATCTGGTGGTCAAAGTGCCGGTCACGGCGGAAGGGCTGGCGGCCATTAAGATGCTGAAAGCGCAGGGTGTGCCGACGCTCGGTACGGCGGTCTACAGCGCGGCGCAGGGGCTGATGGCGGCGCTGGCGGGGGCGGAGTATGTCGCGCCCTATGTCAACCGCGTGGATGCGCAGGGCGGGGATGGCATTCAGACGGTGGCGGAGCTGCAACAACTGCTGACGCTCCACGCGCCGCACGCCAAAGTGCTGGCCGCGAGCTTCAAAACCCCGCGTCAGGCGCTGGATTGCCTGCTGGCGGGCTGTGAATCCATCACCCTGCCGCTGGATGTGGCCCAGCAACTGATTACCTCTCCGGCGGTGGACGCGGCGATTGCAAAATTTGAGCAGGACTGGCAGAACGCCTTTGGACGGACATCGATCTGACCTTATTGCCGGGCGGCGCTAACGCTTGCCCGGCCTACGGTTCGAGGTTTTTGTAGGCTGGGTAAGGCGAAGCCGCCACCCGGCATGTTTTACCCCCCGCACACCTCACACCCCGGATTGCGCATCAGCTTCATCTCGCGGAACTGGCAGGTCATCGCGTCGTACATCACGATTTTCCCCGCCGCGGGCGTGCCGTAACGGGCCAGCACCTTAATCGCCTCCATCGCCTGCATCGACCCGATCACCCCCACCAGCGGCGCCATCACCCCCGCCTCAACGCAGGTCAGGGCGTTTTCGCCAAACAGACGGCTCAGGCAGCGGTAGCAGGGCTCGCCCTCCGCGTACGTAAAGACGCTCACCTGTCCTTCCATACGGATCGCTGCCCCGGAAACCAGCGGTGTCTTATGAGCGAAACAGCCCGCATTGAGCTGATTGCGAATGGTGACGTTGTCGGTGCAGTCGAGCACCAGATCGTGTTGGGCTATCTGGTCAGAGAGCGCGGCGTCGTCGAGCAGGGCGTTGAGCAGCGTAAACTGCACGTTAGGGTTGATGCGCGAAAGCGATGCCTGGGCCGAGACCACTTTCGGCTCACCCAGGGTCGCATCGCTGTGCAGGGTCTGGCGTTGCAGGTTGGAGAGCGACACGGTGTCGAAATCGAGCAGCGTCATGCGCCCGACACCGGCCGCCGCCAGATACTGCGCCGCGGCGCAGCCTAATCCGCCGAGGCCGACCACCAGCACATTCGCGGCCTTTAACGCTTCCTGGCCGTCGAAATCAAAGCCGCGCAGCACAATCTGGCGATTGTAGCGCAGCATCTCGTTGTCGCTCAGCTCCACCGTCATGGTTAGCCTCCAAACAGGGCGTTAAACGGCTCGACTTCCACCCACTCACCCGCTTCCACGTTACCGCGTTCGCGCTCAAGCACGATAAAGCAGTTCCCCTGGCTGAAGGAGCTGAAGATATGCGAGCCCTGATGTCCGGTGGAGCGCACCTCCAGCTCGCCCTCGGCGTTACGCGCCAGAATGCCGCGCTGGAAGTCGAGACGGCCCGGCGATTTTTTCAGGCGGGTGGCGGCGCGGACGCGCTGGCGGGCGGGCAGGCTGTGCGCCCGGTTGCCGGAGAGCTTCGCCAGCAATGGTTGTACCAGCTGATAGAAGGTGAGCGCCGCAGAGACCGGGTTCCCCGGCAGGCCGCAGAACCAGCTATCCGGCAGTTTGCCGAAGGCGAAAGGTTTGCCGGGCTTGATGGCCAGTTTCCAGAAGCCGATCTCACCCAGTTCATCGAGGATCGTTTTGGTGTAGTCCGCTTCGCCCACCGAGACGCCACCGGAGCTCAGGACCACGTCGGCCACGCGATCGGCTTCGATAAAGGCCTCCCGCAGTTTTTGCGGATCGTCAGGAATAATGCCGAGGTTGATCACCTCACAGCCGAGCTGCTCCAGCATCAGGTGCACCGCCAGCCGGTTGGTGTCGTAGATCTGCCCTTCGGCCAGCGGCTGGCCCGGCAGCTGAAGCTCATCGCCGGTGGAGAAGAGCGCCACGCGCACCTGGCGCACCACGGCGATCTCTGCAATGCCCAGCGAGGCCAGCACCGGCAGTTCGGCGACGGTCAGTTTTGTCCCCGCCGGGAAGACGGTCGCGCCGAGGGCAATATCTTCCCCGCTGCGGCGGATATTTTGTCCCGGCTTAACGCTGGCGGTAAAACGCACGCCATCGTCGGTCTGCTCGGTCTCCTCCTGCATCACCACCGCATCGCAGCCTGGCGGCACCGGCGCGCCGGTCATAATGCGCACGCAGCTTCCGGCAGGCCATTCACCCTGGAAAGGCTGACCGGCAAAGGCTTTTCCCGCCACCAGCAGCGCGGTGCCTGCCGCCAGATCCGCCAGACGCACGGCGTAGCCATCCATCGCTGAGTTATCAAAGCCCGGCACGTTCAGGGGAGAGATGATGTCGGCGGCGGTCACGCGGCCAAAACAGCGCAGCAGCGGCAAGGTTTCCTGCTCTGTAAGCGGAGAAATTCGATCGAGCATCTGGGTGAGTGCCGTCTCAAGCGGCATCAGTCCGGCGGTAAAATCCATGGGTCACTCCAGGGAGAGAATAACGAAGGCGGCCATTATGGCAGAAAAGTGCCGTTAACTGTATGACACCATGGGCTTACCCTTTACATCACGGTGACGTCTTTCTATATTCAAAAATTATATGAATTGTCAGCCACGATAATGATATTTATAAAAAAAGCGGCCATTACGTGCCCAAAGGTAAAGTAAATGGGGAAGGCAGTCATCGCAATCCACGGCGGCGCCGGGGCTATCACCCGCGCGCAGCTTAGTCAGGAGCAGGAGAGGCGTTACGTTGAGGCGCTCTCATCGATTGTGGAAACCGGCCAGCGGATGCTGGAGGCGGGCGAAAGCGCGCTGGATGTGGTTACCGAGGCGGTACGCCTGCTGGAGGAGTGCCCGCTGTTTAACGCCGGGATTGGCGCGGTATTCACCCGGGATGAAACCCACGAGCTGGATGCCTGCGTGATGGACGGCATTAGCCTGAAAGCGGGCGCCGTGGCCGGGGTCAGCCATCTGCGCAACCCGGTGCTGGCCGCCCGTCTGGTGATGGAGCAGAGCCCGCACGTGCTGCTGGTCGGGGAGGGCGCCGAGAAATTTGCCTTTGCCCACGGCATGGAGCCGGTGTCGCCGGAGATTTTCTCTACCCCGGAGCGCTATCAGCAACTGCTGGCGGCCCGCGGGGCGGATGAAACCCGGCTCGACCACGCCGCCCCGCTGGACGAGGCGAGCAAAATGGGGACCGTGGGCGCCGTCGCGCTGGATAAAGCGGGGAATCTGGCTGCGGCCACCTCCACCGGGGGAATGACCAATAAACTGCCTGGCCGGGTGGGCGACAGCCCGCTGCCCGGTGCAGGCTGCTACGCCAATAACGCCAGCGTGGCGGTCTCCTGTACCGGTACCGGGGAGGTGTTTATCCGCACCCTGGCGGCCTATGACATTGCCGCGCTGATGGATTACGGCGGCTTAAGCCTGGCAGAAGCCTGCGAGCGGGTGGTAATGGAAAAACTCCCGGCGCTGGAGGGCAGCGGCGGGCTGATTGCCATCGATCGCGAGGGCAATGTGGCACTACCGTTTAACAGTGAGGGCATGTACCGTGCCTGGGGATACGCAGGCGATACGCCGAGCACCGGGATTTACCGTGAATAAGGGGGAGAGGCATGCCGCACAGTGATGAACTGGACAGTCAGCAGGTGCTGGCGGTACACAACCTGAACGTTGCCTTTTCCGACAACCGTCAGTCGATCCCGGCGGTTAAACACCTCTCTTTTTCGCTAAAACGCGGCGAGACGCTGGCGATTGTCGGTGAGTCCGGTTCCGGTAAATCGGTGACCGCGCTGTCGCTGATGCGCCTGATTGAACAGTCCGGCGGGCAGGTGGCGTGCGATAGCCTGCTGCTGCGCCGTCGCAATGGCCAGGTGAGCGATCTCACCGCCCTGAACCCCTCCCAGATGCGCAGCGTGCGCGGCGCGGATATCGCCATGATTTTCCAGGAGCCGATGACCTCCCTCAATCCGGTTTTTCCGGTGGGGGAGCAGATCGCCGAATCCATTCGCCTGCATCAGGGTCTGAACCGCGATGGGGCGCTGGCCGAAGCCCGGCGCATGCTGGAGCAGGTACGGATCCCGGAGGCCGACGCCGTGCTGTCGCGTTATCCGCACCAGCTTTCCGGCGGCATGCGCCAGCGGGTGATGATCGCCATGGCGCTCTCCTGTCGCCCGGCGGTGCTGATTGCCGATGAACCGACCACCGCGCTGGACGTCACCATCCAGGCGCAGATCCTGCAGCTCATCAAGGTGTTGCAGGAGGAGATGGAGATGGGGGTGATCTTTATCACCCACGATATGGGCGTGGTGGCGGATATCGCCGATCGGGTGCTGGTGATGTATCAGGGCGAGGCGGTTGAAACCGGCACTGTGGAGCAGGTTTTCCATGCCCCTGAGCACCCCTATACGAAGGCGCTGCTGGCCGCGGTGCCACGTCTGGGGGCGATGAACGGCAGCGATCTGCCCCGGCGTTTTCCGCTGATCTCCCTTGCCGAACCCGGCCATCAGGAGGCCGAAACCGAGCAGGATACCGTGGTGCCCGGCGAGCCCATTTTACAGGTGCGCGACCTGGTAACCCGCTTTCCCCTGCGCGGCGGCCTGTTTAACCGCGTCAGGCGCGAAGTCCACGCGGTGGAGAGCGTCAGTTTCGATTTATGGCCCGGCGAAACGCTGTCGCTGGTGGGCGAATCCGGCAGCGGCAAATCGACCACCGGCCGGGCGCTACTGCGGCTGGTGGAGGCCCAGGAGGGCACCATCACCTTTAACGGTGAGCGCATCGACACCCTGCCGGCCGGGAAGCTGCAACCCCTGCGGCGGGATATTCAGTTTATTTTCCAGGATCCCTACGCCTCCCTCGATCCCCGCCAGACGGTGGGCTATTCGATTATGGAGCCGCTGCGGGTGCATAACCTGCTGGACGGGGATGCCGCCCAGCGGCGGGTGGCGTGGCTGCTGGAGCGCGTGGGTCTCAAACCGGAACATGCCTGGCGCTATCCCCATGAATTTTCCGGCGGCCAGCGGCAGCGGATCTGTATTGCCCGCGCGCTGGCGCTGAACCCGAAGGTGGTGATTGCCGACGAGTCCGTCTCGGCGCTGGATGTCTCCATCCGGGCGCAGATCATTAATCTGCTGCTCGATTTACAGCGCGAGATGGGCATCGCCTTTCTGTTTATTTCCCACGATATGGCGGTGGTGGAGCGCATCAGCCACCGGGTGGCGGTGATGTACCTCGGGCAGATTGTCGAGATTGGCCCGCGGCGGGCGGTGTTTGAAAATCCGCAGCACCCTTACACCCGCAAACTGATGGCGGCGGTACCGGTGGCCGATCCGGCTCACCGGCAGGCCCGACGGGTGCTGCTGCAGGACGAGCTGCCGGGCAACATTCGCCAGCGGGGAGAACCCACCGAGCGCGTGGCGTTGCGGGAGGTCAGCCCCGGCCATTTCGTCGCGCCGCCGCGTCAGGACAATGCTTTTTCGCGTTTATAACTTAAGACAGCAGGGAACAACAGGAGAAGAACATGACAAAATTTGTTGCTCGCAGATGGCTGTTAGCCGCGAGCGTAACGGCGGTCCTCGCGGCCACGCCGGCCTTCGCAGCAAAAGATGTGGTCGTGGCGGTGGCCTCCAATTTCACCACCCTCGATCCCTATGATGCCAACGACACGCTCTCCCAGCAGGTGGCGAAGTCGTTTTATCAGGGGCTGTTCGGCCTCGATAAAGAGATGCAGCTGAAAAACGTACTGGCCGAGAGCTACACCGTCTCTGATGACGGGCTGGTCTACACCATCAAGCTGCGCAGCGGGGTGAAGTTCCAGGACGGCACCGACTTCAACGCGGAAGCGGTAAAGGTCAACCTCGATCGCGCCAGCAACCCGGACAACAGCCTCAAGCGCTACAACCTCTATAAAAATATCGCCAGCACCGAAGCCGTCGATCCCACCACGGTAAAAATCACTCTCAAAGAACCCTTCTCCGCCTTTATCAACATTCTGGCGCACCCGGCCACGGCGATGATCTCCCCGGCGGCGCTGAAAAAGTATGGCAAAGAGATTGGCTTCCATCCGGTGGGTACCGGGCCGTATGAGCTGGTGACCTGGAACCAGACCGACTTTGTGAAGGTGAAGAAATTTGCCGGTTACTGGCAGCAAGGGCTGCCGAAGCTGGACACCATCACCTGGCGTCCGGTGGTGGATAACAACACCCGCGCGGCGATGCTGCAGACCGGCGAAGCGCAGTTTGCCTTCCCGATCCCCTATGAGCAGGCTGCGCTGCTCGGCAAAAACAGCAAGCTGGAGCTGGTCGCCAGCCCGTCCATTATGCAGCGCTACATCAGCATGAACGTGACGCAAAAGCCGTTCGATAACCCGAAAGTGCGCGAGGCGATCAACTACGCCATCAACCGCGAGGCGCTGGTGAAGGTGGCCTTTGCGGGCTATGCCACTCCGGCAACCGGGGTCGTGCCGCCCACCATCGCCTATTCCCAGCAGTACCATCCGTGGGAATACAATCCGACAAAAGCGCGCGCGCTGCTGAAAGAGGCTGGCTACCCGAATGGCTTCAGCACTACCCTGTGGTCGTCGCACAATCACAGCACCGCCCAGAAGGTGCTGCAGTTTACCCAGCAGCAGCTGGCGCAGGTGGGCATTAAGGTGAAGGTGACGGCAATGGATGCCGGACAGCGTGCCGCCGAAGTGGAAGGCAAAGGGCAGAAAGAGAGCGGGGTGAGGATGTTCTACACCGGCTGGTCGGCCTCTACCGGCGAAGCCGACTGGGCGCTGTCGCCGCTGTTCGCCTCGCAAAACTGGCCGCCAACGCTGTTCAATACCGCGTTTTACAGCAATCCGCAGGTGGATAAAGATCTGACGGATGCCCTGAAAACCACCCAGCCGGAAGAGAAAGCGAAACTGTATAAGGACGCGCAGGATACCATCTGGAAGGAGTCGCCGTGGGTGCCGTTAGTGGTCGAGAAACTGGTTTCGGCGCATAACAAGGCGCTGACCGGGTTCTACATCATGCCGGATACCGGCTTTAGCTTTGACGACGCGGATCTGAAATAGAGCACTCATTCCCGCAGGCATGCCCCTGCGGGATGAGAGGAATGTGCATGCTGAATTATGTGATTGAACGCCTGCTTGGCCTGATCCCGACGCTGCTGATTGTCGCGGTGCTGGTCTTTTTATTTGTGCATCTGCTGCCAGGCGATCCGGCGCGGCTGATTGCCGGTCCGGAAGCGGATGCCACGGTCATTGAGCTGGTGCGTAAGCAACTGGGGCTGGATCAGCCGCTTTACCGGCAGTTCTGGCACTACATCACCAACGTCCTGCAGGGGGATTTTGGTACCTCGATGGTCTCCCGTCGGCCCGTTTCCGCGGAGATCGCCAGCCGCTTTATGCCCACCTTCTGGCTGACCCTCGCCAGCATGGCCTGGGCGGTGCTGTTTGGCCTGATGGCCGGGATTGTGGCAGCCGTGTGGCGTAACCGCTGGCCGGACCGGCTGGGTATGGCGCTGGCGGTGACCGGCATCTCCTTCCCGGCCTTTGCGCTGGGGATGCTGCTGATGCAGATCTTTTCCGTGGAGCTGGGCTGGCTGCCCACCGTGGGTGCGGACAGCTGGCGGCACTACATCCTGCCTTCGCTGACGCTCGGCGCGGCGGTGGCGGCAGTGATGGCCCGCTTCACCCGCGCCTCGTTCGTGGATGTGCTGAATGAAGACTATATGCGCACCGCCCGGGCGAAGGGGGTGAGCGAGAGGTGGGTGATCCTCAAGCACGGCCTGCGCAATGCGATGATCCCGGTGGTCACGATGATGGGACTACAGTTCGGTTTTCTGCTCGGCGGCTCCATCGTGGTGGAAAAGGTCTTCAACTGGCCGGGGCTTGGGCGCCTGTTGGTCGATTCTGTCGACATGCGCGACTACCCGGTGATCCAGGCGGAAGTGCTGCTCTTTTCGCTGGAGTTTATTCTTATCAACTTAGTGGTGGATGTCCTGTATGCCGCCATTAATCCGGCTATCAGGTATAAGTAAGATGCGACTGTTAAACTGGCGCCGGCAGGCCATGTTAAAGGCGATGCCGGGGCTCAAACCGGATCAGATCCGCACCCCGTGGCATGAATTCTGGCGACGTTTTCGTAAGCAGCCGGTGGCGATCGCCGCCGGGCTGTTCGTGCTGATGCTGATCCTTGTGGCGATACTGGCACCGTGGATCGTCCCGTTCGATGCGGAAAACTATTTCGATTACGACCGTCTGAACGAGGGGCCATCAATGATGCACTGGTTCGGCGTGGACTCGCTGGGGCGTGATATCTTCAGCCGGGTGCTGATGGGGGCGCAGATTTCGCTGGCGGCGGGCGTGTTTGCGGTGCTGATTGGCGCGGCCATCGGTACGGTCCTGGGCCTGCTGGCGGGCTACTATGAGGGCTGGTGGGACCGGATTATCATGCGCATCTGTGATGTGCTCTTTGCCTTCCCCGGCATTCTGCTGGCGATTGCGGTGGTGGCGGTGATGGGCAACGGCATGGCCAACGTGATTATCGCCGTGGCGATCTTCTCCATTCCGGCCTTCGCCCGTCTGGTGCGCGGCAATACCCTTGTATTGAAACAGCAGACCTTTATCGAGTCGGCGCGCAGTATCGGCGCCAGCGACACCACGATTCTGTTTAATCACATCCTGCCGGGCACCGTCTCCTCCATCGTGGTCTATTTCACCATGCGTATTGGGGTGTCGATTATCTCCGCCGCCAGCCTGTCGTTCCTCGGCTTAGGCGCCCAGCCGCCCACCCCGGAATGGGGCGCAATGCTTAACGAGGCGCGGGCCGATATGGTGATTGCTCCGCACGTGGCGCTGTTCCCGAGCATGGCGATCTTCCTCACCGTGCTGGCGTTTAATCTGTTGGGTGATGGACTGCGGGACGCGCTGGACCCGCGCATTAAGGGGTGATCGGGTGCTCGCATTTATGCCGGGTGGCGCTGACGCTTACCCGGCCTACAAACGGCATTTAACCCGTAGGCCCGCGCAAGCGCAGCGCCGCCGGGCAAGGGCAGAGATTACTTGTCGACGCCGAAGCCCTGCTTAATCAGGGCTGGCAGTACGTCCGGGAAGTAAATGTGCTGGTAATAACCGCTCACGCTTTCACTCCAGGTTTCGCCGTCGGTACGGTTAATCGCCTGCCAGTGTTCGGTCATCTGCTGGTTGTAGCGGGTGATTTTCGCTTCCAGCCCGTCGGTGACATAGGCTTCGTCGTGGCGGAAGGTCTCCAGCGGCAGACGCGGTTTGTGATGGGATGGCACATCGACATGACCAATCACCACGCCCGCGACCGGGAAGGTGTGTTCCGGTAGCTCAAGCAGTTCAATCAGCTCTTGCGGCTTCAGACGGATCCCGCCAATCGGCACAATCCCCAGCCCTTCAGAACGGGCCGCCGCCATCACCGAGCCCAGGGCAATGCCCACGTCGGTCGCGCCTGCCACCAGGCTTTCGATACTCTGGTGCGCCACCTGCTCGTTACCCGCCAGCTTCATGCCAACCTCGGTTTTGTACATATCCAGCACAAAGGTGATAAACACCGGGGCTTTGGCAATCCACGGCTGGCCGCCGGCGATCTGTGAAATTTGCGCCCGCTTTTCGGCATCGCGCGTGACAATAACCGACACCTGCTGGGAATGGACGGAGGTAGGAGCACGGTAAGCAGTGCTGATAATGCGTTCGAGCGTGGTGTCATCGATGGCTTGATCGGTAAAGCTGCGCTCGCTTTTATGGTCGTTAAACAGGTCAATAATGGTGTTCATGCGTTCTCCCGTGTGAAGCGCAAAATCTTAACAGCCTGAAACTGTTTTGCATTTAACACTCTTTGCGGTTCACGCAGGCGAAAAGCCCGGCCAGCGGCCGGGTGGGGAGTTAGCGCAGCGCAGCAACCAGCGCTTTGGCCGTCTCTTCGGAGCTTGCCGGGTTCTGCCCGGTGATCAACTGGCCGTCTTCGACAATAAAGGATCCCCAGTTCGGGCCTTTCTGGTAGTTCGCACCCAGGGCGATCAACTCATCTTCCACCAGGAAAGGAACGATGTCGGTCAGCTCGACGTCGGCCTCTTCGCCATTGGTAAAACCGGTCACCTGACGGCCCTTGACCAGCGGCTCGCCAGAGGCGGCCTTCACATGGCGCAGAACGCCCGGAGCATGGCAGACGAAGCCGGTGAGTTTACCCGCGCGGGTGAAGGCTTCAATCAGGGAGATGGAGGTCTGGGATTCGGCCAGATCCCACAGCGGGCCGTGGCCGCCCGGATAGAAGACGGCATCAAAATCGTCCTGACGCACGCTGTCGAGCTTCAGGGTATTGGCGAGCTCGCGCTGGGCCGCCGGATCGGCTTTGAAGCGCCGGGTCAGTTCGGTCTGAAAATCGGCGGAATCACTTTTGGGATCCAGTGGCGGCTGGCCGCCCGCCGGGGAAGCCAGCACCACCTCGGCACCTGCGTCTTTGAAGACGTAATAGGGGGCGGCAAACTCCTCCAGCCAGAAGCCGGTTTTCTTGCCGGTATTGCCCAGTTCACTGTGAGAGGTGAGAACCATTAAGACTTTCATTGTTTTCTCCGGTGATGTGGATAGCTATAAAGGTAGCCTGGTTCAGCGAAGCCATCCCCGGAGGGAGGGCCGTTTCAGAATGATTACGGCAGCTTCCAGACAATCCTTGTTATCATCGGGAGATATCAGACACATCAAGGATCACATCAATGATTAAGGTGCGTGAAGCGAAAGCGGAAGATTACGCAGCATGGTTAGCGCTGTGGCAAGGCTATCTCGATTTTTACGGCACCGCGCTGGATGAGGCGGTGACGCTGGCGACCTGGCGCCGGGTATTATCCCCGGATTCGGGACTGTTTTGCCGACTGGCAGAAACGGAACAGGGTGTAGTGGGTTTTGCCATCTGCGTGCTGCATGAAGGCACCTGGGTAACCCAGCCGCTGTGTTATCTGGAAGATCTGTTTGTGGATGACGCGGCGCGCGGCAAAGGGGCGGGCAGGGCGCTGATCGAAGCCATTATTGCTGAGGCCCGGAATAAGGGCTGGTCGAAGGTCTACTGGGTGACCCGGGAGGGCAATCCGGCCCGGGCGCTCTATGACAAGCTGGCCACGGTGGATGATTACGTTCGCTACCGGATTACGATCTAACTCGGTGCATAGTCAGCCCCTCTCTTTAGAGAGAGGGCTGGAATGAGAGGAAATCCCTTAGCCTAATTTGACGTATTCAGCCTTCTTTGTTGGACCCACGAGATCCCTCTCTTTTTCACGCTGGCCTACTTGTGCAAGTTTGTTGCCGTCAATCGTTGCCCAGAAGTCTGCGGCGCGTTGGGCCGCAGCCATCGCTTTGGTGGAATCAATTTTTTTGTTTTGCTTGATCATAACCTCTCCCGGTTAGTTTTTGACCATTGCATCTGAGTTTACAGCGGTCGTCTTTGCCTGACAAACAGTCCATTTTTATGTCAGGTCATACTCATCACTTTACGTCGAATCATTGCCTGAATATCTGCTACTGAAGAAGACATTTTATTGGGTGCGTAAAAAACTTGTGAGAACCCATATGCTCGATATCGTGGTTTTATCTCCTCCAATGGATTTTCTATAACCACATCCTCAAGTTCCATCATGCTGCAAAATATTGTCGAATAGACCAGTGCAATGATAAAGACGTTGCCTGTAAGTGCGGAGTGTTCATCAGTTATCAGATTTTCCAGCATACAAATGGCGAACTCTTCCCGGCGAGCATCATATTTGCAAATTATCGCTGCATGCAGGGCGCCGGGATCGTTAGCCTTCGTACTTTTTAGGCTGATATCTAAAATGCCGTCATCGTTGGCGCTTCCATGATAATGCTCCATCCCCCATCGCCAGTTGAGAACAGCGTTATCGCTCTCTTTATGAAGATAATTTTTGTCTGTTTGACTTAACGCGCTGACTACAATGCTGCCCCAACCGAAACCCTGTATGATTTTTTGGGTAGTGTTAAGGCACTGCTCGTGTATTTCCTGGAGCGATAAATTGCGCATTTCATCAGCCTTCCTTAGCTGTCATCTTCTCACGTTGTCGTGAGAGAAAACGGTCATAACCCGATTCGGTTTAATGTTATTGGCGTACAAACACCCTACGCCGCAAACAGGCACGGTTAAAGCAGGGAAATAGCGCAGAATTCAATCCTGCGAGGCGCCTTCAGAAAAGATGTAAATCTACCCGGCCTGGGCATTGTTCCCCCCGCTGGCATTCTGTGCACTCCTCCACAAAAGCGCACATAACCCGCCGTCGCGTTCCCTCCGCCCGCGCATTTGCGGGCATCATATCCCCATGACACTCCAGTTGTGGGATAAGCCATGCGTAATGAAATCCTGAGCTTTTTGGCCAACCAGACCGATTTTTTTGACCCGCAAAACCTGAGTGAGGTCTTTACCGCCAGCTATCTGGCAGAGCGGTTTGATCTCAAACGCAACACCGCCAGCCACTATCTGAACCAGCTGGTAGCGCAGGGCGAGCTGGTTAAAATCAATACCCGGCCGGTCTACTTCCTGCACAAGAAAGCCTTCAGCCAGCAGTTCTCCCCTCTGTCAGGTAACGAATACGACAGCATTGCGCAGCTGCTTAACGACGGCACCAGTGAACAGGCGCCCCCGGATCACTTTTCGCTGCTGATCGGTCATGATGGCAGCCTGAAGAAGGCCATTGCCCAGCTGAAAACGGCGCTCTTTTACCCCGATGGTGGTCTGCCGCTGCTGATCACCGGGGAGAGCGGCACCGGCAAAAGCTATATGGCGAACCTGATGCATGCCTACGCCATCTCGCAGGGGCTACTGGCGGATGATGCCCCCTTTGTCAGCTTCAACTGCGCCCAGTACGCCAGCAACCCGGAGCTGCTGGCGGCAAACCTGTTTGGCTATGTGAAAGGGGCTTTTACCGGCGCGCAGACCGACAGGCAGGGGGCCTTTGAGGCCGCCGACGGCGGAATGCTGTTTCTCGACGAAGTGCATCGCCTGAATGCCGAAGGCCAGGAGAAACTCTTTACCTGGCTCGATCGCAAGGAGATCTACCGGGTGGGGGAAACCGCCCAGGGTCGTCCCATCACCACCCGGCTGGTCTTTGCCACTACCGAGGATCTGCACAGCACCTTCTTAACCACCTTCCTGCGGCGTATCCCCATTCTGGTCACGCTGCCCGACCTTAACGCGCGTTCCCGCCAGGAAAAAGAGGCGTTGATCCTTCAGTTCTTCTGGCGGGAAGCGAAGAAGCTGGATGTTCCCCTGACTCTTACGCCCCGACTGCGCCAGGTGCTTCTCCACGTCCTTTATCGCGGTAACGTGGGCGAGCTGAAAAACGTGGTTAAGTATGCGGTCGCCGCGGCATGGGCCAGGCAGCGGGGGCAGGAGACAATTAGCGTTACCCTTCAGGATCTGCCGGAGAAGGTGCTGGCTGCCATCCCGACGCTGAGCGATGCGCCCGTGGTGGAAGAGCCGCTGACGATAGCGCCGCAGACCAACCTGCTGTGGCTGCTCCGCGCCCACGACCGGACCCAGGGGTTGATCCATGACACCCAGTGTCAGGTGCTGGCTCTGTACGAAGAGGTGATCGCCGGTCGGTCAGACTGGGAGGATGTGCACCGGCGGATGGGGGAAGAGATCGAAACCCTGTTCGACAGGCTGGTGTTCCATCATCGCGAGACTACCGCCTCGCCACTGTTGCAGCTCACCACCCAGCAGGTGCGGGAGGCGTTTTACCGCCTGGAGCAGCAGTTTAACGTGCAGTTTAACGGCAATGGGATCTACGCCCTGAGCCACTATCTTGTGCATCGCGCCCATGGGGGGCTCTCGGCCCTGAGCCAGGAGCGTGTCCGTCTGCTGGATGATTTCCTGGCGCAAAAGTACCCCCAGCTGTACCGTTTTTGCCAGGCGATGATCGCCGCCCTGACGCAAAAACTCGATATCGACGCCCAGCGCATCGATGCCCTGCTGCTGGTGCTGTGGCTACATAAAGCCGGGGCGGTAAGTCAATCCCAGGTGACGCGGGCGGTGATCCTGGCCCACGGCTACGCCACCGCCAGCAGTATTGCTAACGTGGCGAATCGCTTACTGAAACAGACCGTTTTTGAATCCTTCGACATGCCCCTCGACGTTACGCCGGAGGCGATTGCCCAGCAGGTCATGCACTACATCGAAAGTAACGCCGTGACGTCTGGGCTGATGATCCTGGTGGATATGGGGTCGCTTAATGCTATCCATAGCCACTTTCAGCGTCGCCTCTCGACCCCGGTGGCGATTGTGAATAACGTCTCCACCAGCATGGCGCTCTATGTCGGAGAGCGGATCCTGCAAGGGCACCACATTGAAGCGATTGCTCAGGAGGTTGGCGCGGATTTACCGGTGGAGCACCAGATCTTCTGGCCGCAGGCCAGTAAACCCCGGGTGATCCTCACCACCTGCATCACCGGAATCGGCGCGGCGGCCAATCTCTGTCATCTGCTGAAGGCCAGCATCCCGGAGGCGCTGGGGATAGAGGTGATCGCCTGCGATTACGAGATGCTCAGCGCCCCCCAGGAGCGGACGGTGGCCTTCAACCGCTACGACATACTGGCGATTGTCGGCACCTTCGATCCACAGGTGCCCGCTGTGCCGTGGATCTCGCTGGATTCGCTGATTGCCGGGGAGGGGACGCGACCGCTGATGCGCATCTTTGGTGACATTGCCACCCAGGAGCAGGTGGACGAGATTAACAATCTGCTGCTGAAGAACTTCTCCCTGCGGCGGGTGATTGAGTCGGTCACCATTCTGGATACCACCAAAGTGATTAACCAGGTGGAGCAGTTTGTCTTTCGCTATGAGCATCTGGCTGGCTACCAGGTACCAAACGAACGCAAGGTGGCGCTCTATGTGCACATTAGCTGTCTGATCGAGCGGCTCATCCGCAACGCGTCACCTTCCACCTATGCCGGACAACAGTGTCCTGAAAGCGAGCTGGCGCTGCTGCGCCAGGCCTTTAGTGTCATTGAGAGCAGTTATAGTGTCAAAATCCCCGTCGTCGAGCTCTGTTATATCCACAATATTCTGACCCTGGATACGGAATTTATTCAGGCAGATCAAGAGTTTTAAACCCTCCCATCCTTCTCTCCTCCCACGCGCCACTTTTTCTGGCACGTGGGTTGCACTCTCTGTTTAGCACATCGCTGCACAGTGGAATGAGCTTTCGAGGACAGGATGAAACGACATTACATTTTTGCCAGTCACGGCACCTTTGCCCGCGGGTTACTCGATTCGGTTGAGCTGATCCTCGGCAAGCAGCAGGACATCCATACGCTCTGCGCCTACGTCGACGAGAACCGCGATTTAACCGAGCAGGTAGAAACCTTACTCGCCAGCCTGCCCGAAGAGGATGAGGTGATTGCGATCACCGATATTTTTGCCGGTAGCGTCAACAACGAATTTATCCGCTTTTTGCACCGGCCAAATTTTCATTTGATCGCAGGCCTCAATCTCCCGTTGGTGATCGGCTTGCTGATTTCAGCGGATGAGCAGGATAGCGAGAAATTAATTCACGAAGCGTTATTCAGTTCCAGAGAGAGTATTCAGTATTGCAACCAGTCTATTGCCAGTGCGCTGCAGGCGGATAAAGACTTCTGATCGAGAGGAAGAATAATGATTACGTTATTACGCGTTGACCACCGATTATTACACGGACAGGTCGCCTTTTCCTGGACCCAGTATGTCGGGGCGGATTGCATATTAATTGCCAACGACAGTGTGCCCAATGATGAATTACGTAAAACGACCATCAAGCTGGCAAAACCGCCCGCGGTGAAGCTGGTGATTAAAAATATCAACGACTCCATTGAAGCCATTAAAAGCGGCGTCACCGATAAATATCATCTTTTTATCGTTGTGGAGTCCGTAGACGATGCCTGGCGTTTAGCTTCGGCGGTGGACGGTATTAAAAGCATTAATCTTGGCGGCATTAAAGCGAAAGAGGGGGCGCGCAATATCTCTAAGGCCATTAATTTGCTGCCGGACGAAATAGAAAAACTTACTCAACTGGTCGGCAACGGTATTGAAGTCGAAATACGCCAGGTGCCGAACGATCGCAAGCAGTTATTAGCCGAAACGCTGTAATTCATGAGGACTCACTATGGTAGAGGCACTTTTACTCGGACTGGTGGCGTTTATCGCCCAGTCTGAATATGCCCTCGGCACCTCGCTGCTCTCCCGGCCCATTGTCACCGGCCTGTTAACCGGGCTGGTGTTGGGCGATGTGCAGACGGGGGTGGTGATGGGCGCGACGCTCGAGCTGGCGTTTATCGGCTCGTTTTCGGTGGGGGCGTCGATCCCGCCGGACGTGGTCACCGGCGGGGTGCTCGGCGTGGCATTCGCCATCACCTCCGGGGCGGGAACGGAAACGGCGCTGCTGCTCGGCCTGCCAATCGCCACCCTGACGCTGGTGCTGAAAAACGTCTATCTCGGCATGTTTATCCCCATGCTCAGCCAGAAGGCCGACAGCTATGCCGAACAGGCGGATACCGGCGGTATCGAGCGGATGCACCTTATCGCCGGGTTTGGTCTGTCGCTGATGCTGGCGGCGGTGGTGACGGTGTCATTCCTGGTGGGCAGCAGCGCGGTGAAATCATTGCTGGATGCCATCCCGGAATTTATTAAGCACGGGTTAAGCGTGGCGACGGGGATCATTCCGGCGCTGGGCTTTGCCATGCTCGCCCGGCTGTTGATCAACAAAAAAGTGGCCCCGTTCTTCTTCCTCGGCTTTGCCCTGATGGCGTACCTGAAAATACCCGTCACCGGTATCGCCATTCTCGGTGCCATTGTGGCGGTGGTGATGGTCAATATGACCGCCCCTAACGCTCCCCGTACAACGACCGATCAAGGAGTCGCTGATGACGACGAAGATTTCTGAAGAGACCCTGCCCGAGACGCAGGATGAGAACGCGATTAACGCCCGCGATCTGCGCCGGGTGTTCTGGCGGTCGTTCCAGATGGAGTTTTCCTGGAACTATGAGCGGCAGATGAACCTTGCCTTCGTCTATGCCCTGATCCCGGTGCTGAAAAAGCTCTATCCGCAAAAGGCCGCGCTGGCGGCGGCACTAAAACGCCACCTGGTGTTCTTCAACACCACGCCGCATATCGTCACGCTGCTGCTGGGCATCACCACGGCGATGGAGGAGAAAAACAGCCAGCAAAACGAGATGGACGGCACGGCAATCGACAACGTGAAGGCGTCGCTGATGGGGCCGCTGGCCGGGCTGGGGGACTCCTTCTTCTGGGGGACGCTGCGCCTGATCGCCACCGGGATCGGCACCAGCCTGGCGCTGCAGGGCAACATCCTGGGGCCAATCCTGTTCCTGCTGGTGTTTAACGTGCCGCACATTCTGGTGCGCTGGCTTTTTACCCGCTGGGGATACGTGCTGGGCACCGGGGTGCTCCATCGGGTGCAGAAGAGCGGGATGATGGAGAGCCTTACCTACGGGGCGTCGATTATCGGGCTGATGGTGGTGGGGGCGATGGCCGCCTCGATGATCAACATCACTATCCCTGTCTCCTTCGGCGCGGGAGAGGCGAAAACCGAGGTCCAGGGGATCATCGACAACATCATGCCTTGTCTGCTGCCCCTTATCAGCTTCGGCATTGTCTACTGGCTGCTGGGGCGCAAGGTAAAACCGCTCACCATCATCGGCGGCATGGCGCTGGTGGGCATTCTGGGTTCGTGGATCGGTCTGTTTTAAGCGGAGAAAACGATGCAACCAACAATGATGACCTATATCGAGGAGCAGCCTGCGGCGCTGGAGAATATTCTCCGGCACTATCCGGCTCATCTCGAATCGCTGGAGGCCTTTGCCCGTCAGCACCCGGTACGCCGTCTGCTGGTGCTGGCGACCGGATCGTCGCTCAATGCGGCGATGTGCGCGCGCTACTTCTTTGAACACCGCTTCGGCCTGCTGGTGGAAATCAAGGAGCCGTACAACTTTGTGCATTATGAAGCCATCGACCCGCACACCGACATGGTGCTGGTGGTCTCCCAGAGCGGAAAAAGCGCCTCGACGCTGGCGGCGATGGAAAAAGTGCAGGCCGCCGGGCTGCCGGTGTTCGCCCTGACGTCAGACCCGGATAGCCCGATAGGCCGCCGCTGCGATCGTGTGCTGGATATCCATACCGGGATCGAGAAGGTGGGGTTTGTGACCCGCGGCTTTAGCGCCACGGTGCTCAATCTGCTGCTGGTTGCGCTCACGCTTGCCCAGGCGCAACAGCAGATTGATGAACGGGAAGCACAGGACTACCTGAAGGCGCTGCACCAGCTTGCAACGGCGATCCCCGACACCATCGCCCGCACGGAGACGTTTTTCGCGCACCATCAGCACACTCTTCGGGAGGGCACACGCTTTGTTGCCATCGGCGAAGGGGCCCTGACCGGGGTGGCGAAGGAGTTCGAAACCAAGTTCACCGAAACGGTGCGGGTGCCGTCCGGCGGATTTGAGCTGGAAGCCTACATGCATGGCCCCTATCTGGAGGCCAACGCAGAGCATGTGATGTTCTTTATTGAGGATGCACCAAACCCACGCCTGCGGGCGCTCAGGGACTATATGGCCCCGGCGGTTAAACAGACGTTTCTGGTGACGCTGACGGGCGAGGAGCAGGAAAATACCCTGGCGCTGAACTGCGGCCTGCCGCATCTGCTCTCGCCGCTGCTGTTGATTGTCCCCATGCAAATTCTGGCCTGGCGTACCGCCTGCGCCAAAGGCATCGATCTCTCGGTGCGTATCTTCGATGACTTCGATCGGGTTTTAAAAAGCAAAATATAGCAGGAGAACAACTATGTTAGGTTTTAATCAGGACGAGTACCTGACCAGTGCTCGTGAGATTGTTGCTGCGCGTAAACAGGCGGAACAGGTCGCCGACGATATTTATCAGCAGGGCTTCAGCACGCTATTTTTCTCCTCGGTAGGGGGATCGCTGGCGCCGATGATGGCCATTAACGCCTTCGCCCGGGAATTAACCGAAATACCGGTTTACCTTGAACAGGCGGCAGAATTAATTCATGCCGGACATAAACGCTTAAATAAAGATTCCGTGGTGATTACCCTCTCGAAATCGGGGGATACCAAAGAGTCGGTGGCGATTGCCGAATGGTGCAAGGCGCAGGGGATCCGCGTGGTGGCGATCACCAAAAACAGCGACTCACCGCTGGCGAATGCCGCCACCTGGCATATTCCGATGCGGCACAAGAACGGCGTGGAATATGAATATATGCTGCTCTACTGGGTATTTTTCCGCTTACTGCATCGTAACGGGGAATTCGTGGATTACGACCGCTTTGCCAGCCAGCTGGAGCTGTTACCTGAGAATCTCCTTAACGCCAAAAAGCAATTTGATCCACAGGCGGATGCCATCGCGCAAAAATACCATACCGCCGATTATATGATGTGGATTGGCGGCGCGGAGATGTGGGGCGAAGTCTATCTCTTCTCGATGTGCATTCTGGAGGAGATGCAGTGGAAGCGCACCAAATCGGTTTCGTCTGCGGAGTTTTTCCACGGCACGCTGGAGCTGCTGGAGAAAGAGGTGCCGCTGTTCCTGGTCAAAGGCGAGGGCAAATGCCGGGCGCTGGACGACCGCGTCGAACGTTTCGCGGCGAAAATTACCGATAATCTGGTGGTGTTTGATCCGCGTGATTACACCCTGGCGGGCATTGACGATGCGTTCCGCTGGCTGCTGGCGCCGTGCGTCATCTCAACCCTGCTGGTGGACCGTCTTGCCGCCCACTTCGAGCATTACACCGGCCACAGTCTGGATATCCGCCGTTATTACCGGCAGTTTGAGTATTAATCACAATAAAAAAGGGGACGTGACGTCCCCTTAATCTATGTAGCTGTGTGATTAAACCCGGCTGCCCCACAGGTCATATTCGTCAGCATTTTCAACCTTCACGCGCACGATATCGCCCGGTTTCACCTTCGTTTCACCGTTCAGGTAGACCGCACCGTCGATTTCCGGGGCGTCGGCCATGCTGCGGCCAATGGCGCCTTCTTCATCCACTTCGTCGATGATCACCAGAATTTCGCGGCCCACTTTCTCCTGCAGACGTTCAGCAGAGATCTGCTGTTGCAGCTGCATGAAGCGGTTCCAGCGCTCTTCTTTGATCTCTTCCGGCACCTGATCCGCCAGTTCGTTGGCGGTCGCGCCTTCAACCGGGCTGTACTTGAAGCAACCCACGCGATCCAGACGGGCTTCTTTCAGGAAATCGAGCAGCATCTGGAAATCTTCTTCGGTTTCACCCGGGAAGCCGACGATAAAGGTGGAGCGCAGGGTCAGATCCGGACAGATTTCACGCCACTGCTTGATGCGCGCCAGCTGGCGGTCAACGGAGCCAGGACGCTTCATCAGCTTCAGGATGCGCGGGCTGGCGTGCTGCAGCGGGATATCCAGGTACGGCAGGATCTTGCCTTCCGCCATCAGCGGGATCACGTCGTCCACGTGCGGGTAAGGGTAGACGTAGTGCAGACGGGTCCAGATGCCCAGCTTAGCGAGCTGTTCGCACAGGCCGACCATGCTGGTTTTCACCGGCTCGCCGTTGTGGAAACCGGAGCGGTGCTTCACGTCCACGCCGTAGGCGGAGGTATCCTGAGAGATCACCAGCAGCTCTTTTACGCCCGCATCGGCCAGACGTTTGGCTTCGGCCAGCACTTCGCCAATCGGACGGCTCACCAGATCGCCACGCATCGACGGGATAATGCAGAAGGTGCAGCGATGGTTGCAGCCTTCGGAAATTTTTAAGTACGCATAGTGACGGGGCGTCAGCTTCACGCCCTGTTCCGGCACCAGGCTCAGGAACGGGTTGTGCTTTGGTTTTGGCACGTAGTGGTGCACATGTTCCAGCACCTGCTCATAGCTGTGCGGACCGGTGATTTCCAGCACCTTAGGATGGACTTCGCGGATCTGATCGACTTTGGCACCCAGGCAACCGGTGACAATCACCTTGCCGTTTTCGGTGAGTGCTTCACCGATGGCTTCCAGAGACTCCTGTACGGCGCTATCGATAAAGCCGCAGGTGTTAACGATCACCATATCGGCGTTGTCGTAGCTTGGTACCACGTCATAGCCTTCGGTGCGAAGCTCGGTCAGGATACGTTCGGAATCCACCAGGTTTTTCGGGCAGCCCAGAGAGACGAAGCCGATTTTCGGCTGGTGCGTAACATTGCTCATAGATTAAAAAGTAGTCAGTTATGGAGTTATCAGGGCAGGGATTGTACAGATTTCCGCGGCGAATTTATAGCGATCTGTGCAGCGGCAGACGCAGGTAGCCTGATATTGCGCACCGGAAGAAGAATAAGGATTTAAGCGCCTGCGGGTCCGCCTGTTTTTGGCGATACCCATCCGGGACAATTTAACATTGTAAATGTCAGTCATCCGCCGTGGATTATTGACCTGACGCATTAAACTGCGCAAAAAATAGACATAATCTAAGAGTGTACTAAGGCTGACAAGGGGGGAAAAAGCATGTCCGTTGACAGACTAAAACGCGATCTTCTTAACAAGATGATCAACGCCCGAATCGATCTCGCGGCCTATCTGCAGTTAAGGAAAGCGAAGGGGTATATGTCAGTCAGCGAAAGCGACCATCTGCGTGACAATTTTTTTGAACTTTGTACTTACATGCGTGAAAAAGCGCCTGAACTGAGGGCGCACTGCAATGCTGAGGAGCAGGCGATGCTCTATCGTGCCGCCGGTTCGCTCACCACCGCAGGCGTCTGTATGATGACCGGCAACCATGATTGCCCGACATTCATCGCCGTCAACGCAGAGAAGCTGGAAAGCTGTCTGAACGATCTCACTCTCTGCATCCAGTATCTGAAATCGCATACACCGCTGATTCGGAGCTGACCCCGGGGGAGGCAACTCCCCCAACTGCTTAAGCTTTTGTAAAAGTGATAATGCCCCTGCGCTGAGTGGCTACCTTTAAGTCATACCTTGTAAAGGAGTGCATTATGCGTCGATCCTCGCTTATTTCCCTGCCATTGTTACTGATCTCTGCCTCGCTGTTTGCCGCGTCAGCCGACGTGAAGGTTTCGGTACTGCAAAATAAACTCGATCATCCGTGGGCGCTGGCGTTCCTGCCGGAAGATCAGGGGATGTTGATCACCCTGAAAGGCGGGCAGCTTAAGCGCTGGCAGGCGGGCAAAGGGCTCTCCGATCCCATCGTCGGCGTGCCAAAGGTCTGGGCTAACGGCCAGGGCGGGTTGCTTGACGTGGCGCTGGCCCCTGATTTTGCCACGTCGCGTCGGGTCTGGCTGAGCTATGCCGAAGCGGGGGATGACGGTAAAGCGGGCACCGCGGTAGGGTATGGCCGTCTCAGCGACGACAATACCCGGCTGGAGGGCTTCAAGGTGATCTTCCGCCAGCAGCCAAAACTCTCCACAGGCAATCACTTTGGTGGCCGGCTGGTGTTCGACGGGAAAGGCTATCTCTATATCGCCCTGGGGGAGAATAATCAGCGGCCCACCGCCCAGGATCTGGACAAGCTGCAGGGCAAAGTGGTGCGTCTTACTGACCAGGGGGCCGTACCGGACGATAACCCGTTCGTAAACCGTCAGGGCGCACGACCCGAGATCTGGTCTTACGGCATTCGTAACCCGCAGGGGTTAGCGATGAACCCGTGGAGCGATACGCTGTGGCTTAATGAGCACGGCCCACGCGGCGGCGATGAAATCAACATTCCGGAAAAGGGCAAAAACTACGGCTGGCCGCTGGCGACGCACGGCATCAACTACAGCGGATTGCCGATACCGGAAGCGAAGGGCGAGCAGGTGGCAGGCACCGAGCCGCCGCTGTTTGTCTGGAAGCAGTCCCCGGCCCTCAGCGGCATGGCCTTCTACAACAGCGATGTTTTCCCGCAGTGGAAGAACAAACTCTTTATCGGCGCGCTGAAAGACAAAGATGTGATTGTGCTGAACGTTAACGGCAATCGCGTGACGGAAGAGGGGCGTATTCTGGGGGATCGCAATCAGCGGGTGCGCGATGTGCGGGTCGGGCCGGATGGCTATTTATACGTGCTGACCGATGAGTCGGACGGGCAGCTGTTGAAGGTCAGCCCGTCCGGGACATAGCTTAGCTGACCGGGATCATCACCACGTTGCGGTATGCCGGTCGCTCGCTCAGGTTGGTCAGCCAGCGCGCCAGATTGGGGCGCGGCGTCCACTCAAGATCGACGTTGGTGAGGTTCCAGACAAACGGTGCGACGGCGATATCCCCCACGCCAAACGCATCGCCCGACAGCCACGGTTGTGTCGCGAGAGCCTCATCCAGCATGGCGAACAGGGATTCGCAGCTCTCTTTTGCTGCGTTAATCGCCGCATAGTTACGTTCGGCTTCCGGGGTTCTCACCAGCCCCATCAGGATCACCCGGTGGGCGGGGGAGAGCGTCTGGTTAGCCCAGTCCATCCACTTCTCACCCACGGCACGCTTCGCAGGGGCATCGATCCACAGCCTGTTCTGTCCATATTGCGCCGCAAGGTAGCGCACAATAGCGTTGGACTCCCACAGCGTCAGATCGGTTTCGTCATCGCGCAGCAGCGGTACCAGGCCATTGGGATTCATCGCCAGATACTCCGCCTCTTTATTCACCCCGTACTGCATTCCCGCCATGATCTGGTTGAAGGGTAAATCGAGCTCTTCCAGCGTCCAGAGCACCTTTTTGACGTTCGTTGAATTGTTCCGGCCCCACAAAGTAATCATAATAACCCCTTATAATTAAAGCCGATATCAGGATGAGATCCGTGTGTAGGGCTTCCATGTTGGGATAAACCTAACAAATACGCAACAGAGGCGAAAAAAATCGATGGGGTCAAAGCTTATCGGATTGTAATTGCGTAAACTTTAAAAAAGTTTACCAGGTTTTAGTTTTTTTAAAGCCATTAGTACGTTATTAATCAACGTTTCTTGCGACACGGCGGTATGACGTGATTTTTGGAATGGACATTCGGGTGGCAACATGATGCGAAAAACTTCTTATTTACGTGGTCTGGTAGCAGGTAGTGCGCTGCTGGTCCTTTTTGCACCTTCGCTGTACGCAGCGGAACAGGCGGCGCCAGAGGCACCGCCGGTTGATGCGCGCGCCTGGATACTGATGGACTACGCCAGCGGTAAAGTGCTGGCCGAGGGCAACGCTGACGAGAAACTTGATCCTGCAAGCCTGACCAAAATCATGACCAGCTACGTGGTAGGGCAGGCGCTGAAAGCGGGCAAAATCAAGCTCACCGACATGGTGACCATCGGTAAAGATGCCTGGGCGACCGGTAACCCGGCGCTGCGCGGCTCCTCGGTCATGTTCCTGAAGCCTGGCGATCAGGTGGCGGTTTCTGACCTGAACAAAGGGGTAATCATTCAGTCAGGAAATGATGCCTGTATCGCGCTGGCCGATTATGTGGCCGGCAGTCAGGATTCTTTTATTGGTTTGATGAATGGCTATGCCCAGCGACTGGGCCTCACCAACACCACCTTTAAAACCGTTCACGGTCTGGATGCGCCGGGCCAGTTCAGTACCGCCCGCGATATGGCCCTGCTCGGTAAGGCACTGATTCATGACGTGCCGGAAGAGTATGCGATCCACAAAGAGAAAGAGTTTACTTTCAACAAAATCCGCCAGCCGAACCGTAACCGCCTGCTCTGGAGCAGCAACCTTAACGTTGACGGGATGAAAACCGGAACCACGGCGGGGGCTGGCTACAACCTCGTGGCGTCGGCGACCCAGGGCGATATGCGTCTGATCTCAGTGGTGCTGGGCACCAAAACCGACCGCATCCGCTTTAACGAGTCGGAAAAACTGCTGACCTGGGGCTTCCGCTTCTTCGAAACTGTTACCCCTATCAAGCCGGATGCGACGTTTGTCAGCCAGCGCGTCTGGTTTGGCGACAAGAGCGAGGTTAAACTCGGCGCCGGGGAGAGCGGTTCCGTGACCATTCCGCGCGGCCAGCTGAAAAACCTGAAGGCCAGCTACACCCTCACCGACAAACAGCTCACTGCGCCGCTGAAGAAAGGCCAGGTGGTCGGTACCATCGACTTCCAGCTGAACGGCAAATCCATCGAACAGCGTCCGCTGATTGTGATGGAGGCGGTGGAAGAGGGGGGCTTCTTTGGCCGGATGTGGGATTTCGTCATGATGAAATTCCACGAATGGTTTGGGGGTTGGTTTAAGTAAATAAAACAGCGCCGGGTAGCGGCTTCGCCTTACCCGGCCTATGAACAGCCCAAACGCCTGAATCGTAGGCCCGTGCAAGCGCAGCGCCGCCGGGCAGTAAACCCCACTCAGTACATCAGCTTTATCTGCTGCGCCTTAGCATAAGCAACCAATTCCTCATCCGGACGGCAGTCGCTCACGATGGCATCAAAACAGGTCAGCTCGCCCATTCTCGCCGGGCGCACTTTACCTATCTTGCTGTGATCCACCACCAGTACATGGTACTGAGCCATGCTCATCGCCCACTGTTTTACCGGCAGTTCATCCAGATTAAAGCAGGTTGCGCCCTGACGGACATGTACACCCGCCGCGGAGTAAAAGGCGATATCCGGGCAGAGATTATTAAGCGTGTCCTGCAGATTGAGCGGTTTGAAAATGGCATTGCTGGCGTGGAACTCGCCGCCGCAGAGGATCACCCGGCACCCCGGTTTTTCCTGCAGGGCGAGGAACGTATTCAGGGAGTAGCAGACGCCGGTAAAGGGCAGGTCGTTATCAATGGCTTCGATGATCCAGGGGGTAGTGGTACCGCAATCGAAAAAGAGCGTTTGATGCGGCTGCACCAGCGAGGCGGCCAGACGTGCGGCTTTGCGCTTCTCTTCCACCAGACGGGTCTTTTGATCGCTCAGCAGATAGTGGCTGGCGCTGCGGGGTTCGAGGACGATATAGCCGCCAAGCAGCACTACGGGGCCGCTTTCACTGTTGAGATCCCGTCGAATGGTCATCTCAGAGACACCCAGCAGCGCGGCGGCTTCTTTCAGATGCAATTTATCGCTGCGCTTAAGCGCATTAATCAGTTGAGCCAGCCGTTCGTCACGTCGTGTTTCCATAGGTCCTCGGAGCCAAAAATGAACCCCCGTTACGCCGGGGGCTCAAGTTTAACTCGCTAAACCCGACTTAGTCACGTATCCAGCCTTTACGGATAGGCAGGGCAAAGCAGAAGCGGTGAAGCTGCGAAAGACGTTGATAGATAACGTCACCGCACAGATTCCAGAGGATCTGCGCGCTCAGGCAGCCCAGCAAGCCGACCATCAGCCCGCCCAGCATATCCATCGGCCAGTGCACGCCAAGATAGACGCGGGACCAGGCGACAGCGCAGGCTACCATCATTAAGACGATGCCCGACCAGACGCGGTGCCAGAACAGGAACGCCAGCGCAAAGGTGAAAATGACGGTGCCGTGATCGCTCGGGAAGGAGTCGTCTGCGGCGTGAGGCAGGAAGTTATAGCCGACACGATCGACAAACGGGCGGTCATGAGGGAAGAGATGCCCCAGCAGCCACGACGCTGCCAGGCTGATCACCAGCGCCATGGCAATTTTAATCACCAGCTGGCGCTGGGCACCCACCTGTTTGCGCGGTCCCCATAGCCAGAGGATCGCAATCAGCGCCGGCACGATGCTGATCAGGTCTTTCGCCACAAAGGTGGCGAGATTAATGCTCCACTCCGCTGAAGCAGGTGTGGCATTAATCAGATGAAACAGTCCGTAGTTCAGATCTTCTAACATATCCTCGTTACTCTTTTGCAAACCAGGCGGACACCAGGCCATAGGCCACCACCTGAGAAAACCACACCCACCAGCCTGCCCACAGGTTATGGGAGAAGAAATGTGCACCGCGCATCACCTGGCCATAGCCCATCCCCAGCCCGAGCACGATACCCGCAGCGACCATTCCCCAGGCCAGGCGCGGACGTTCACGCCAGAAGGCGAAGAACAGCCCCATCACCATAAAGCCGCTTGAGGCGTGCCCGCCCGGAAAACAGCGCCCGGGGCCGCTGCCGGCAGGGGCGGCGTCAAACAGGGGATAGGACAGCGCTTTGCCGCCGTACTCCATCAGGTCCCAGGGGCAGCTGTGATGGCTGGTGGCTTTCAGTATGCCCACCACCGCCGTGCCAAGCCCCATCAGCAACGCCCCGGTCACCCACTGAGCGTTGCGTCGCCAGATACCGTACAGCAGCATCCCGGCGGCCAGAGTGATGGTCAGGTATTTCGCCAGTCGATGATTGAGCAGATCGAGCAGCGCGTTCTGCTGCAGCGGAAAGCGTTGGCTCGCCGCATCAAACCAGTAGCCGGTCAGCACCCTGTCGAGGGTTTCATCCCGCGAAAGCCAGATAAAAACCGCGGCCAGCACCAGCAGCACAATGAACTGGTTAACATAAAAACGTACCGGCAAAGGGTAAAGGGGTTTTGTCTTAGAACTCTTTAACTTAGACAATTCTGAAGCGGAGGAAATCTGTGTCATAATTAAGGTCAATGACTGGAAAAGCCTAAGCATACGGATGCCAACTTAAGGAAACCTTAAACGACGGCGATTTGTGCGTTATTTCTGAACTGCTGCGTGAATCTGCTATCGCTGGCGCGGCCATTTCATTACACTCTGCGCGATTTTTTATCGGATATTGAGACTCCATGTTAAACCGTTCTTCTTCTGGCACTCGCCTGGGGCGTCAGGCGTTGTTGTTCCCCCTGTGCCTGGTGCTTTACGAATTCTCCACCTATATCGGTAACGATATGATCCAGCCCGGCATGCTCGCCGTAGTGGCGCAGTACAACGCCGGGATCGAGTGGGTGCCCACCTCCATGACCGCTTACCTGGCGGGGGGGATGTTTTTACAGTGGCTGCTCGGCCCGCTGTCGGACCGTATTGGCCGTCGTCCGGTGATGCTCACCGGGGTGGCGTGGTTTATCGTCACCTGTCTGGCGACCCTGCTGGCGCAAACCATCGAGCAGTTTATGGTGCTGCGTTTTTTACAGGGGGTCAGCCTGTGCTTTATCGGCGCGGTCGGGTACGCCGCCATCCAGGAGTCGTTTGAGGAGGCGGTGTGCATCAAAATCACCGCCCTGATGGCTAACGTGGCGCTGATTGCGCCGCTGCTGGGCCCGCTGGTAGGGGCGGCGTGGGTGCACGTCGCGCCATGGGAGGGGATGTTTGTGCTGTTTGCCGTGTTGGCCGCCATCTCGTTTTATGGTCTGCACCGGGCGATGCCCGAAACGGCTACCCGCATCGGCGAAAAGCTCTCACTGCAGGAGCTGGGGCGCGACTATAAAGAGGTGCTGAAAAACGGTCGCTTTGTGGCCGGGGCGCTGGCGATTGGCTTTGTCTGCCTGCCGCTGCTGGCGTGGATCGCCCAGTCGCCGGTGATCATCATCAGCGGCGAAAACCTCAGCAGCTACGAATATGGCCTGCTGCAGGTGCCGATTTTTGGTGCGCTGATTGTGGGTAATATCGTGCTGGCCCGTTTGACCTCGCGCCGTACCGTGCGCTCGCTGATTATTATGGGCGGCTGGCCGATCGTGATTGGGCTGGTGGTGGCCGCGGTGGCGACGGTCGTCTCATCGCACGCTTACCTGTGGATGACCGCGGGTCTCAGCATCTACGCGTTTGGTATTGGGCTGGCAAACGCCGGGCTGGTGCGTCTGACGCTGTTTGCCAGCGAGGTGAGCAAAGGGACGGTGTCGGCGGCGATGGGCATGTTACAGATGCTGATCTTTACCGTGGGCATTGAGGTGAGCAAACACGCCTTCAGCAGCGGCGGCAACGGGCTGTTCAGCCTGTTTAATCTGGTAAACGGCCTGCTGTGGCTGGCGCTGATGTTTGTCTTCCTGAAAGACAAGCGGGTGGGCAGTTCGTTACAACCGGATTAAGCGGGCATGGTGCCCGCATTTTGCCGGGTGGCGGCTTAGCCTTACCCGGCCTACAAGACCTGCGAACCCGTAGGCCTGCGCAAGCGAAGCGCCGCCGGGCATAGGCACTGTGCTCGCATTTTTGCCGGGTGGCGCTGCGCTTACCCGGCCTACAAAGTCGCAGGCCCGTGCAAGCAACGCGCCGCCGGGCATGGCCTTAGCTGAACGGCGCCTCGCGGTTCAGGACGCGGTCGATAATCTCCAGCACCCCTTCTTCATTATTGTGCGGCGCCTCATAGCGGGCGATCGCTTTGATGTGATCCCGGGCGTTGGCCATGGCAAAACTAAACCCGGCCTGGCTCAGCATCTCCACGTCGTTACCGCTGTCGCCAAAGGCGACCACTTCGCTGTCATCAATGCCCCACAGTTCCTGAAGCAGACGCAGGCCGTTGGCCTTGTGGATCCCCGGCAGGATAAGGTCGATATTGCCGTAGCCGGTGGTCACCGGCACCATAATATCGCTCAGTTTGTCGTGGATCATCTCCTGGATGCGCGGGATCGCCTCATCCGGCAGATTCAGCCCGAATTTAAAGAAGATATCGTTAAAGTTGTCGAAATTATCCACCTTTTCCAGGCGGTGATAATATTTCGCGGCAACGTCGTGGAACGCTTCGCCATAGTGCTTGAGGGTATAGGCGCTGCCTTTCCCGCAGGCGATCACTTCCACTTCCGGGATGGAACAGAGAAACTCCGCGACGGTGGCGAACTGCGCCTGGGTCAGCTCGCCGTTATAAATATCCTCTCCGGCATTCACCACCCAGCCGCCGTTTTCAGCGACGAAGGCGATCTCATCGGCTATCTCCGGGAAAAAGGAGATCAGCTGGTAGTACTGGTTACCGCTGGCGACCACAAACCGTATGCCACGCTCCTTCATTTGCGCATACTGGCGCAGAAAGCGCGCGCGATTGTACTCCTTCGCATCGTTCAGGAAGGTGCCATCCATATCAACCGCAATCATCTTAACGCTCATTATCCATTCTCCATGACAGATTCACTCTGCGACGCCGGTTTAGCGACCGCCCGGGCGACCAGGGCGGCAATGATCACTAAGCCCAGTACCACCATCATGGCGCTGCGTAAGCCATAATGCTCCCCGAGGAAGCCCAACAGCGGCGGGCCCACCAGGAAGGCGAGATAGCCGGTGGTGGCAACCACGCTGACGCGCCCTGGCGCATCCGGGCCGGTATCGCTGGCTGCCGAGATGGTGAGCGGGAAGCCGAGCGAAGCGCCAAGTCCCCACAGGATCACCGACACGCCGGCCACCCAGTCGACATCAACAAAAATAATCAATGCAATACCCAGCCCGCCCAGCAGGGCGCTGGCGCGGACCACCGTCACGCGGCTGTAGCGGTCGATAAACCAGCCGCCGGTAAAGCGACCGACGGTCATACCGAGCGTAAACCCGGCGTAAATCAGCGAGCCGGAGGTGGGGCTGAATCCGTGGCCGTCCACCATCAGCAGCGGCAGCCAGTCGTTTGCAGAACCTTCGGCAAAGGCCATCGCCAGGACCACCACGCCAATCAACATCAGCTGCATATCGCGATAAAACGGCACGCCTTTCTCACCCTTTTTGCTCTCACCGGCCTGGTTCTTGCCGTTGCCATCCGGGATGGCGGTGATCCCCAGCAGAACCGGGGCGATACAGACCAGCGCCGCCAGCAAAGTATGGGTCGTGGCAGCGATACCGGAGGCGGTAAGTGCCATGCCGATACCGGCGCCTGCCAGGGTACCGAGGCTGTAAAAGCCGTGCATCATCGGCAGCACGGTTTTGTTCATCTCCTGCTCGATAGTGGCGCCTTCGACGTTGATCGCCACCTCTGCCGCGCCAAAACTGCCGCCAAAGACGGTCAGCCCGAGGGCAAACGCCAGCGGGGAGGCAAACCATAGCGCAGCGCTGAGCATCATCATACCGAGAATCGCGCAGCACATGGTGGTGCGGATCACGGTCCGCGTGCCGAAGCGCTTAACCAGCCAGGCGGAGCAGAGAATGCCGCTCATCGAGCCTATCGACAGGCCAAATAGCACGATGCCCATTTCCGCCGTCGAGACCGACAAAATGTCGCGAATGGCGGGGGTACGTGTGGCCCAGGAGGCCATCAACAGGCCGGGGATAAAGAAGAACATAAACAGCGCCCACAGGCGGCGTTGCAGCTTTTTGCGCGATGAGATGTCGGTCATGATTTCTGTACCAGAGGGACAACACAGGAGACAACACTAGCAAGTTTGTGTACATTTGTACATAAATTCGCTGAGGTAAAAATGAACAGACGACCCAACGATCCGCAACGGCGGGAACGGATATTGCAGGCCACCCTGGACACCATCGCCGAACACGGCCTGAACGCCGTCACCCACCGCAAAATCGCCAGCTGCGCCGGGGTGCCGCTGGGGTCGATGACCTACTATTTCGCCGGAATGGACGCGCTGCTTGAGGAAGCCTTCACCTGGTTTACGCAGCAGATGTCGGTGCAATACCGCGAGTTTTTTGCCGGGGTGACGGGGCCGGAGATGGCCTGCGAGTCGATTACCACTCTGATTCACAGCTCCCAGGTCACCACGCCGCACAATATGGAGCTGATGTACCAGCTTTATGCCTTTATGAACCGCAGCCCGTCGTTAAAAACCGTGATGCAGGACTGGATGAAAACCAGCCAGACGACGCTGGAGCAGTGGTTTGATCCGGTCACCGCCCGCGCGCTGGATGCGTTTATCGAAGGGATGACGCTGCATTTTGTTACCGACCGGCAGCCGCTTTCACGAGAAGAGTTAAGGGCGATGGTAGGGCGGATTGCGGGGGAGGGGGGATAAGCGTCAGGTCAGCAACAGCCTTTGCCGCAAACGCAGATAGTGATTTTACTTTTACGTAACATTGTGCCAGAAATAGTGTTGAAAATTTATCCACAAATCGATGGCATCATATCAGGCTAAACGGGCATAATAAATTTTACCCGGGTAAAATTGGCACCATTCTTATTGTCAGCCTACGCTTATATTTTTACCCGGATAAAAAGGCAAGCACATGCCCGCTATCACCCTTACCGCCTTCTGGCGGCAGCAGGAGATTGCGCACGGAACCCTGAGCGAACTGATGCAGCAGTTACAATTCGCTAACATCGGTCGTGAAACCGTTTTCATCTTTAACGATCGCAGCGGCAAGCGCCTCGATATTCATCTTCATGCAGATATTGCCAGCACCCTGGCGGTCTACCCGGAGCTGGCGGAAAGCACCGCGGTGAAAACCCGTGGACGACCAAAACTGGGCGTGTCGGCAAAAGAGGTCACCCTGCTGCCCCGACACTGGGAGTGGCTGGCTACCCAGCCCGGCGGCGCTTCCGCCACCCTGCGCAGGCTTATCGATCAGGCGAGGAAAAGCGCTAAACCGGTGGATAACAAGCGCCAGCGCCACGACCGCGCCTATCACTTTATGTACGAAATTGCCGGGGATCTTCCTGGCTACGAGGCCAGCATGCGCGCGCTGTTTGCTGACGATGAAGCCACGTTTACGGCCACTATCGCAAACTGGCCGCAGGATGTGCGCGAGTACGCGCTACGGTTAGCCTTTAGCAAAAAAGAAGCGAACCAGGACGCCTAAAATCTCTACAAGTGTAAATTTTTGTGCAATTTGCTTCTTTGGTATTACTATAATTTATTGATTTTAATAATATTAAAATCCACTACTGCTTTCTCTTTTTTCGTCAGACAACAAAACGCAGAAGGATACGCTACGCTTTGTAAACCAGCCTGCGGCAAGCGTTTCTACCTCTTCTGCGGACGTCGCCACCATAACACCGGGGAAGCCACTATGACCCACAGTCATGAAGATGATGTGAAAATGCTGCTGTCTGCGTTTGAGCAACGTCTCGAACAACTTTTGCCTGCGGGAGAGCAGGAAGGGCAGGTCTATGCGGCCATGCGCGATGCCACGCTTGTCGCGGGCAAGCGCATGCGCCCTCTGTTGCTGCTGCTGGCGGCGCGGGATATGGGCTACAAAACAGAGCCGACGGGCATTCTCGATCTGGCCTGCGCCATTGAGATGGTCCATGTCGCCTCCCTGATCCTGGATGACATGCCCTGCATGGACAACGCTACGCTCCGCCGCGGGCGGCCTACGGTTCACTACCAGTATGGCGAACACGTGGCGATTCTGGCGGCGGTGGCGCTGCTCAGTCACGCTTTTTGCGTCATCTCCCGCACGCCTTCGCTGACCCACGAGGCAAAAGCGCGGGCGATTGCTGAGCTCTCTGCCTCCGTGGGGCATATGGGGCTGGTGCAGGGACAATTCCGCGATCTCAATGAGGCTCGCCAGAACCGAAACACCGATGAGATCCTCCTGACCAATGAGCTGAAAACCAGCAGCCTGTTTAACGCCACCCTGCAACTGGCGGCGATTGCGGCCGACGCGCCGCCTCCGGTCAGCGAACGGTTGCGCTTTTTTGCCCGCGATCTCGGCCAGGCCTTCCAGCTGATTGATGACCTGACCGATGGCTCCAGTGCCAACGGCAAAGATCCGCATCAGGATAAAGACAAATCGACGCTTGTTGCCGTGCTCGGGGCAGAGAGTGTCTTCCTGCGGCTGCGCGAGCACGTGCGCAGCGCCGATCAGCATATTGCTACCGCCTGTCAGCCGGGAAATACCGCCCGCTACTATGTTCACATCTGGTTTGAAAAACAGCTGACGCTTATCAGCCAGAGCCTGTCATTATCCCTGTCGGAGTGTCAATGAGCAGCCTGTCGCAACGTAAAAGCGATCATCTCGATATCGTCCTTAACAGCACGCCCGGCGTAAAAAAGTGTACCAGCGGCTTTGAAAAATGGCGCTTCGGGCATTGCGCACTGCCCGAACTGCATCTTGATGAGATTGACCTCTCGACCCCGCTGTTTGGCCGAACCCTGAACGCGCCGCTGCTGATAAGCTCCATGACCGGCGGCACCCGCCGGGCGAGCCAGATTAACCAACACCTTGCCACCGCCGCCCAGACGCTGGGGCTGGCGATGGGGGTGGGCTCCCAGCGCGTGGCGCTGGAGAGTGACGCCAGGTATGGCCTGACGCGCGAACTCCGAGCCGTTGCCCCGGACATTGTGCTGATGGCGAACCTCGGCGCGGCGCAAATCGCGGGACCACAGGGGCTGGATTATGCCAAACGGGCCGTCGAGACCCTTGCGGCGGATGCGCTCATCATCCACCTTAACCCCCTGCAGGAGGCGCTGCAGCACGGCGGGGATCGCAACTGGTGCGGCGTCATCGATGCCATCCATCGCACCGTCGAGGCGCTGCATGTGCCGGTGGTGGTCAAAGAGGTGGGCAACGGGATTTCGGTACCGGTGGCCCGCAAGCTGGTCGCGGCAGGTGTGGCGATGCTGGATGTCGCCGGTGCCGGGGGCACCAGCTGGGCGGCGGTTGAGGGCGAACGCGCCGTTAATGCCCACGACCGGGCGGTGGCGATGGCCTTTGCCGACTGGGGGATCCCGACCGCAACGGCGCTCCAGGATCTGCATCAGGCGCTGCCCGATATGCCGCTGGTGGCCTCAGGCGGGATCGCCAACGGCATTGAGGTGGCAAAAGCGATCCGCTTAGGCGCAAGCCTGGTGGGGCAGGCGGCCGGCGTGCTGCAAAGCGCGTTAACCTCCAGCGAGGCGGTTATCGACCATTTTCAGGTGATTATCGACCAGCTGCGCGTCGCCTGCTTCTGCACCGGCAGTGCAAACCTGGCCCAGCTGCGTCAGGCCACGCTGGTGGCGCAAACGTAATGGCGCCAGCATGGGATATCATCTTAGCGGGCGGCGGACTGGCCAACGGGCTGATCGCCTTACGCCTGCGACAGCTACAGCCGGCGCTGCGCGTACTGCTTCTTGAGGCTGACAGTAAGCCTGGCGGGAATCACACCTGGTCTTTTCACGAGGGCGACATTACTCCGGAACAGCATCGCTGGGTTGCCCCGCTGGTGGCTCACCGCTGGCAGGGGTATGACGTCCGCTTTCCGGACCTGAACCGCACCCTTGCCGGGGACTATCTCAGCATCACCTCCGAACGTTTTGCCGAGGTGTTGACCGCGACCTGCGGCGACAATCTGCATACCCGCGTCGCAGTCACCGCGCTCACCCCGACGTCGGTGACGCTTGCTGACGGCACCACGCTCCAGGCCCGGGCGGTCATTGATGGTCGGGGCTACATGGCGGACAGGCATCTTACTACCGGCAGCCAGTCTTTCCTCGGCCAGCAGTGGCGTCTGAGCGAGCCCCATGGCCTGACCCGGCCCATCCTGATGGATGCCACGGTCAATCAGCAGGGCGGGTATCGCTTTGTCTACACGCTGCCGCTTTCCGCCACCGAACTCTTGATCGAAGATACTCACTACGTTGACGCCGCCCGACTGGATGCTGGCGTTGCGCGGCAAAACATCGCCGATTATGCCCGCGAGCAGTGCTGGGCGCTGGCGCATCTTGAGCGCGAAGAGCAGGGCGACCTCCCCATTATGCTGGCGGGCGATTTCCCGGCCTTCTGGCAGGGGCGAGACAAACAGCCCTGCAGCGGCCTGCGCGCCGGGCTGTTTCATGCCACCACCGGCTATTCTCTGCCTCACGCGGTGGCGCTGGCCGAGGCTATTGCCGCAAGCGCGGATAGCAGCGCAGCCGCGCTTTTTTCCGTTATCCATCGCTACTCCCTGCGCCAGTGGCGCGAGCAGTGCTTTTTCCGCTCCCTCAACCGCATGCTCTTCCTGGCGGGGGATGCCGATAAGCGCTGGCAGGTGATGCAGCGGTTTTACTCTCTTAACGAAGGGCTGATTGCCCGCTTTTACGCCGGAAACATTACTCTGGCCGATAAAGCGCGGATCCTGGCAGGCAAGCCCCCGGTACCCGTCGGCGAAGCGATGCTCGCCATACTGAAACTCACTCCCCGGATGCGAGCGTTTCACCATGAATAAAACAGTGATTATTGGCGCCGGTTTTGGCGGATTAGCGCTGGCCATTCGGCTACAGGCGCAGGGCATCAACACGCTTCTGCTGGAGCAGCGGGATAAGCCCGGCGGACGCGCTTACGTTTATCACGACGAGGGATTCACCTTTGACGCCGGGCCGACGGTGATAACCGATCCCAGCGCCATCGAAGAGCTCTTTACCCTGGCCGGTAAACGCATGGTCGATTATGTCGAGCTGCTGCCGGTGACCCCGTTCTATCGCCTCTGCTGGGAGACGGGAGAAGTCTTTGATTACGACAACGTGCAGACCCGGCTGGAAGAGCAGATAAGACGATTTAACCCGCGCGATGTAGAGGGCTACCGCAAGTTTCACGCTTATTCGCGGGAGGTGTTTAACGAGGGCTATCTCAAGCTTGGCACGGTGCCGTTCCTCTCTTTTCGCGACATGCTTCGCGCCGGGCCGCAGCTTACCCGCCTTCAGGCCTGGCGCAGCGTCTACAGCATGGTCTCCCGCTTTATCGAGAACGAACAGTTGCGCCAGGCGTTCTCGTTTCATTCCCTGCTGGTGGGGGGCAATCCCTTCGCCACCTCGTCCATTTACACCCTGATCCACGCCCTTGAACGGGAGTGGGGCGTCTGGTTTGCCCGGGGCGGCACCGGGGCGCTGGTGCAGGGGCTGGTGAAGCTCTACCAGGATCTGGGCGGCGAGCTACAGTTGAATGCGGAGGTGACCCGGCTGCAGGCAGACGGCGATCGTATCAGCGCCGTCACGCTAAAAGATGGCCGGACGATCCCGGTCGCGGCGGTGGCCTCCAATGCCGACGTGGTGCATACCTATGAAAAGCTGCTGGGACATCATCCCACAGGGGCGGCGCGCGCGGCCTCGCTTAAGCGCAAACGGATGAGTAACTCCCTGTTTGTGCTCTATTTTGGCCTTAACAAGCAGCACGATCTGGCCCACCACACCGTCTGTTTCGGGCCGCGCTATAAAGCGCTTATCGACGAGATATTTAATAAAAACGCCCTGGCGGAGGATTTTTCCCTCTATCTGCATGCCCCCTGCGTCACCGACCCCTCCCTGGCCCCGCCGGGCTGCGGCAGCTACTACGTGTTAGCGCCTGTGCCGCATCTGGGGACGGCGGATCTCGACTGGGACGTTGAGGGGCCGCGCCTGCGCGACAGGATTTTTGCCTATCTCGAAGCCCACTACATGCCGGGGCTGCGTAGCCAACTGGTGACTCACCGCATGTTTACCCCGTTTGATTTTCGCGACCAGCTTGGGGCGCATCTGGGCTCCGCCTTTTCGGTGGAGCCGATCCTGCGCCAGAGCGCCTGGTTCCGGCCGCACAATCGCGACAGCCGCATCCCCAACCTCTACCTGGTCGGGGCGGGTACCCACCCAGGCGCCGGTATTCCCGGGGTGATTGGCTCGGCCAAAGCAACGGCAGGACTGATGCTGGAGGCGCTTTCCCGATGAACACAACCCTGATGGATCACGCCACCGACACCATCGCCGTGGGGTCAAAAAGTTTTGCCACCGCCGCAAAGCTGTTCGATCCCGCCACCCGGCGTAGCGTGCTGATGCTTTACGCCTGGTGCCGCTACTGCGACGACGTGATCGACGGGCAGGAGCTGGGGTTTAACGTCACTCCTGTAGAGCTCACCCCGGCAGAACAGCGTCTTGAGATGCTCAAACGCCAGACCCTGCGCGCCTGGGAGGGGGGCGAGATGCATGAACCCGCCTTTGCCGCCTTTCAGGAGGTGGCGCTGGGGCACAACATCCCGCTCCAGCTGGCTTACGATCATCTGGATGGCTTTGCCATGGATGTGCGCGAGACCCATTACGAGACCTTCGATGACACCCTGCAATACTGCTATCGCGTGGCGGGGGTGGTGGGGCTGATGATGGCGAGGGTGATGGGCGTGCGCGATGAAGCGGTGCTCGATCGCGCCTGCGATTTAGGCCTGGCGTTTCAGCTGACCAATATCGCCCGGGATATTGTCGAGGATGCCCGGGTTGGTCGCTGCTATCTGCCGGCCCGGTGGCTGGCGGAGGCGGACATCGACCCGGCGGCAATGACCTCACCCCAGATGCGCCAACCCCTCGCGGGCATTGCCCAGAGGCTGGTGGCCGAAGCCGAACCTTACTATGCCTCTGCCCGGCAAGGTCTGGCCGGGCTACCGCTGCGATCCGCATGGGCAATTGCCTCGGCGCACGGGGTCTACCGTGAAATTGGCGTGAAGGTGAGCGCGGCGGGTGCCCGCGCCTGGGATAATCGACAGGGCACCAGTTCGGTGGAAAAATCGGGATTACTGCTAAAAGGCGCCTTGCTGGCGCTTACTTCTCGTTTTGCGACGCCGTCGCCGCGTCCGGCTCAGCTCTGGCAGCGCCCTCGCTAGCCGCGCGACGCGCCTTGCGCTGGCGTAACGTCGCCTGCAATTTTTCTACCGGCGGGGCATAGAGAAAACCAAAGGAGACGCAGTCCTCTTTGCCCCGCACCGCATGGTGCAGACGGTGCGCCAGATAGAGACGCTTGAGATAACCTTTGCGCGGGATATAGCGAAACGGCCAGCGCTGATGCACCAGCCCATCATGCACCATAAAGTAGAGCGCGCCGTAGGCCGTCATCCCGGCACCAATCCACTGCAGCGGCCACAGGCCCCACGTTCCCAGTGCAATCAGCACAATCGCCAGCACGGCGAATACCACGGCGTAAAGATCGTTCACCTCAAACCAGCCTGTGCGCGGCTCGTGGTGCGATTCATGCCATCCCCAACCCCAGCCGTGCATGATGTACTTGTGGGAAAGAGCGGCGACGAGTTCCATGGCGGCAACGGTTAAAAGTACGATCACGGTGTTGTACAACGCGAGCATTGGGGCTCCTTGGGCTCGGGGGATTGTGGTCTCAGGTATTAAGCGTAACAGGTAATTGGAGGAAGGGGGGCGAAGTATGCGAACCGGATTTTATGATAATAAAATCGATGACCGCTTGTAACATCCCATGGCAAAAGGATGTGATAAAGACATTTAAGCTAAATAAATAACCTGGAGTCAGCGTTATGCAGTCCTGATGATCCAGGTTGTTGCCATTATTTATAGGCTGTCGCTAAAGAATATTATGATAATTAAGGTAACCGTACCATACTGCAATTGCAGAACCATAAATGACAGTGACAATCCATCCTTTGTTTAATTTTGGTGACGTAAAGTGAAAAGACTTTTCTCTTCTGATCGCAACATAAGTCGTTAAACAATAACCCAGGACGGCTAAAAGTATGAACAGTGAAAGAAATAGTTTGACGATATTATCTATTGTCAAATCTTGAGGGTTATCATAAAACAATATGCCAAAGTTGATAAAGGTCAAAAGCGTTAAACCGGTCAATGCACCTGCTATCCAGATAAGGACATCGGAAGTGAAACGTCTGAACGTGTGATAGAGTATTTTAACATTCTGACATTTTGGGGAAGAGATGCTCTCACTGTGTTTTGTATATAAAGCAAACAGTACCATAATCGTGCTTACCGGAAAAACAAAATTCAGAGCAGGCATAGTTGATGCATAAGCTTTCATTAAATAATCTGCTGCAGAATAATTATTGCTTCTCCAGTTAATGATTAGCGTTATTAAAGGAAATAGTGTCCAGATAGAAGCCCGATACAAGAGATCGCGGTATATTGTTACTTTAAGAAGTTCGTCGAACCAATTGCTTTCAACTTTCATTCGTATTCCTCAGTTTGCGCATATAGTGAAAGGTGAGATGAGGTTATCGGCAAAAGTCAGTAAAGTATGAGGTTTATTTTACCGCGTAAATTGATGGCTATTAATTGAAACAAAAATGTGCTTAGTAAATTTGCTATTATTTATGTAGAGCATTACGCGACCGTCGGGGTGACCAGGTTTGAGAATGTACATTTTCCTTCCCGCACCCTGCGCAGAACTTACATAAGTGTGTAAAGTCTGGGGTCATTGGTCAATAAATAAAGATGGCTCAAAACAGCCTTGAAATCTTCGTTTTATTCTTCTGTGGTATCCAGCCCTAAAAGTGCACGGACCACTCCCTAAAAACCTTGCAATTTATTTGATTATGGCGTCCGCGTTGCTGAACCACATCATGACGGCACCGTGCACTGGCACCTGCTGTGCTTCATGCGCAAAAAAGACCGCAAATCCATCACCGCGCTGCTGCGTAAATTCGCCATTCGTGAGGACCGGGAGGAGCTGGGCACCAATACCGGGCCGCGCTTCAAGTCTGAGCTTATCAACACGCGCAAGGGTACACCGACCAGCTATATCGCCAAATACATCAGCAAGAATATCGACGGGCGCGGGTTGGCGCAGGAAATCAGTAAAGAAACGGGCAGATCACTGCGTGATAACGCTGAGAACGTAAACGCCTGGGCTTCGCTGCACCGTGTTCAGCAATTCCGCTTCTTTGGTATCCCTGGCCGTCAGGCGTACCGCGAGCTGCGCTTGCTGGCTGGTCAGGCTGCCAGGGCGCAGGGTGACAAGAAGGCAGGCGCGCCGGTACTGGAAAACCCGCGTCTGGATGCGGTGCTGGCTGCAGCTGATGCTGGCTGTTTTGCCACCTACATCATGAAGCAGGGCGGCGTCCTGGTTCCCCATAAACATCACCTTGTCAGAACTGCCTTTGAGCTGAACGACGAGCCTAGCGCCTACGGCGATCATGGTGTTCGTATTTACGGCATCTGGTCCCCGATCATTGAGGGCCGGATCTGCACTCATGCAGTGAAGTGGAAAATGGTTCGTAAAGCCGTTGACCTTCATGAGGCGACAGCCGACCAGGGCGCTTGCACCCCTTGGACTCGTGGCAATAACTGTCCCCCTGTTGAAAATTTGAACCAGACAGGGGGGGAAGTACCGGATATTACGTCCATGGATGAAAAGGCCCTGCAGGACTATCTGCACGGCATGGGCAAAAAGGAACGGCGGTAGCTGGTTGCCCGGCTCAGGCTTGTAAAACCGAAACGGAAAAAGGCTTACAAGCAGGATATTTCGGAGTAGTAGCGCCTGCAGCTGGAGTATGAGCTGCGGTCCAGAGGATTCGATGACAGTGAGTACGAGCCAGATTTACTTTTACGCGGCGGCAGCCTTCCGTCAGGGGGAGGGCTGCGCATCTTGTACCAGAACGGGCGGCTGCGCGAGGATGAGAAGTGGCGGCAGTATTACTGACACGTCGGAAGTTTTTTCTGTTCTTGATTCATATCAGGTCTTTCTTTTTGAAGACCAAAAAAGCGTTTTACATTTAGAATTGCTATTATACTATATATATATACAGTGTTTATACATACAGTTATATTGTGTAAGTGGCCGTAAAAGGAGGGAAAATGCAGGATTATCTTTTGGAGTCATTGAAACTTCAGCGCATTGATTTTTTCTTAAAGCTGGTAGCAGCAAGCGATTGTTGCGAAGAAGAAAAGCAGCTGGCTATTCAGTGGGTTTCTGAGCTGACTGATGAGCTGATGGCAAAAATACGTAACCATGAGTACTGCCGCACAATGGACTCTACCAGTTAGGGGGGATCTATGCGCATTGAAATAATTATCGATAAAGAGCAGAAGATAAGCCAGGCAACACTGGGAGCCCTTGAATCCGAGCTTTGCTGAAATTTGCGCCCTTTCTATCCAAAACGTCAATCCACATACGTAAGGGAAGCGCTAACGACTTGGAGCTGAGCGGCTTAAAACTGAACGAAAGTAAAAAGTGAGTACTGGAAATTTTGTAGCAGGTCAGGGAGGACTACAGATGGCTACATTAAAACATTGATCCCGATAAGAGCCTATCAGAGGGAGCAAGGTTGAACAACGAGTGAAGCGAGGCGTTAGGTATGGCGGTCATTACCTTCAATGGTCGTCAGCTTTGTACTGTTTGCTCAACCAGCGGGCGCAACACACTTTTCTAGCTCGAATATAAAATAAGATTTTGTATTTACAATACTTGGCTTGTTACTTAGTATCGAGCTAATCCTGAGTGTGGGTTAGTAGAAATTATAAGGAAATATATGAAACTGACTGAGCTAACTATCAATGGTGTCGGGGGGATAAAATCCCTGTACGTAAAATTTAGACCTGACATGAATATTATATGTGGGCCTAACGGAATTGGAAAATCTACCCTCTTGCTTGCTGCTTCCTTTCCTTTTCTTTATGGATACACTAATAAAATAAAACGCAATGTCACTTCTGAAACAGGAAGTGTCAGTCTAAAAATAGAAGATAATTCTACCATCTTCAATCCAGTGTTAGATGTTAACGTCCATTTGCCTACAGAAAAAATACACCATTTTAGTAATAACGGATTCGATAAAAGAAAACTAATAAAATTTGAAACATTACGTAACTTTGATTATAAACATCTTGAAGCGTTGAATGCAGATAAATCACTATCCGATGATGCTGTTTCGCAACAAATTAATTTAGGTGTCAATTTACATGATATAAAGGATTGGTTTGCTAAGAGGGATTTGTTTGAAAAAGTAGATAATGGTTACGGTCCTAATACAATAAAAAATATACATCTCGCAAGGGAGTGTATATCAATTTTAAATCCACAGTTTTCTTACAATCGCGTCGATCCTAAATCTTACGATATTTTTGTAAATACCCCAACCGGGGTAATATGGTATGAATATCTGTCCTCGGGGTTCAAATCATGTATGAGTCTCCTTCTCGGGATTATTAAAGAGATCGAGCTTCGTTATCCGGAGCAAGATCTTTACGCCCAAGAATTCGATGGAGTGATTCTTATTGATGAAATTGAGCTCCATTTGCATCCTGAGTGGCAGGCAAGAATCACTGAAGCCCTAACGACAACATTTCCATCAGCACAATTTATCGTCACAACTCACAGCCCACATGTAGTACAGAATGCAAAATCACATCAGATCATTGCGTTAGTACCAGATAATGATGGCGCAGTGAGAGTAAAAGAACTTCCTGAAAATGGCTTGGGTTATTCGGCTTGGACAGTTGAAGAGGTTTTGTTAGATGTAATGGGGATGGAAAGCACTCTCAGTAGAAAACTTCAGGAACTGCTTGATAATTTCGAACGTTTTGTTGATGGAGAAGATTTCGACAAAGCTAAAGAAATTTATGATTATTTGGATATGGCGTTGCATCAAAATAGTGTTCTTCGTAAATCTCTTAAAATAAGCCTGATGTCAATTCGAGAGAGAGAAGAGTAAAATGATTAAGCTTGAGCGGAATTTTATTCCTGATTTTTTTACTCGTATGGATCTTCTATCTTTAACTCAGGAGTTCAAAGATAATGGAACATCTGTCTGGCATCATCCGGAAGTAAAATCGGCATGTCTAAAATTAGGTAATGGTAAATGTGCATTTTGTGAGGTCAAGCTCGAAGAGGCTAGCACCTATAATGAAATTGAGCATTTTAAGGATAAAAAAACTTTCCCTGATGATGTCATTAAATGGGAGAATCTCCTTCCTTCATGCCGTCACTGTAATGGTTCTAAACAACGCCATAATGTTGTACTCAATCCTATAATAAATCCATGCAACGATTTACCGCCAGAACACCTTTATATGAGAGGTTATCGTATTAAAGGTAAAACTGATTTAGGTGAAACAACAGTGGATGTTTTAAATTTTAATCACAGGGAGCACAAGTTTATACCGCGTTGTAAAGCAGGGGAGCTCATAGATAGCAGTATTGATGACGCAATAGAAAAGCTTAATGGGTTTAATGAAAGTCCAAGTACTAGACGTAAAAACATTCTTATGAATCTAGTCGAGGCAATATTAGGTGAGTGTCAGAAAACATCCCCCTTTTCTGCTGTGTCAGCAACAATGCTTCATCGTTCAGTCGAATATTCTTATCTGAAAGAGACCATGCAGATGCAAGGGTTATGGTCAGATTATATGCAGGAACTTCATGATGAATCTTTGTGCCTGACATTACCGTCAATTCGCTAGTAAATACATTTTTTCCATAAAAGCTAAACGTTCAGATATTCTTGGCTGAACGTTTGATTTTAAGAATGCGATAAGCAGATTGGGGCTAGTGAGTATCTCGGGAAAATAAACCATTTACAGACTATGTTTATCGCTCAAAGCACACTTCAAGATTTCTTAGTTCTTCTGCTTCGATATACAAATGGTCATTACTTCTCCCCTAAGTGCATGCCTATGCTGCATGAGAGCGCATGATCGTTTGAGGAGTGTTGTAGCTCAGGCCCGCCAGGTGTGACGGACTTTTCGTATGTTATGCACCTGCATGAAAACCATTCTCGAAAGTGGGCAGGCGTGGCGGGGATACGAGCGCGCGCTGATGGTTGAAATGATGAAGTTTGTGGTATCAAATATGCTCATTTTTCAAATCATCAATATTCAATGGTTAGGCTTGTTTTACTAGGGGAGATACAGATATGGTCACGTTAGTGGATGACTGCCCAAGATGCGGTTCACAGAAAATTGCATTCGACGTCAACGGCTGGAATCTCTTGAAGGTGTATAACGGCTTGGGTTTGACTAAGACTCACGAGTATGAATTTTATTGTGTATGCCGAGAATGTCATAAAACGACGATCTTTCTATGCTGGCCGTTAGAAAAAGGTCAAACCTTTGATGGGTTTAATTGGGCCGGCGGGGGATTTGGTTTAAGGGATGTGGCTGAAGTTGGTAACCCTATTTCCCCTGCTGATTTAGCAGTGGGGGAGCCACCTGAATATTTACCTGAGCATATTAATAGCGCATATGAGGAAGGGGCTAAATGCTTGGCTATCGGCTGCTATAATGCGGCAGCCACTATGTTTAGACTTTGTCTCGACTATGCAACAAAAGATCTTATTCCTGATGGCGATGAAGGGCCTGCGCAAAAGATAAAGAGAAGCCTGGGTTTAAGAATGGAATGGCTATTTGCTAATAACTTCTTGCCAAGGGACTTAAGGGATTTAGCAGAATGTGTAAAGGATGATGGTAATGATGGCGCGCATGAAGGGATACTGGATAAGGCAGCGGCGGAAGATTTAGAGGATTTTACATACATTTTTCTGGACCGTCTTTATACCGAACCTCAGCGCCTTGTCGAAGCTAGGACAAGACGCGAATTAAGAAGAAAGAAATAAGGTGAAAATTAATCATCAACTAAGATATAGGGTGTAAATCTAATTACCTCCTCTTCAAGCCAGTCGTTTAATTCCTGCAGCCTTTTCTGCAAAGGCTGCAACTCATTTCGAACAAACACGCGACTGGCTTTTTCTACATCACCGAAACCGCCTGTATTGTTAGGAATGATGCCCATCATCTGCGGTGGTACACGGTGCGCAGCCATCATGTCATCACGGCTAACATTTTTGATGTTCAGGAATTCATCTTTTGCGGCAACCTCTGACAGGGGAATGATCTGAATCCCGTCCTTTTTACCGTTTGGCGAGTACATAAACAGGTTGCGGAAATTACCGGGGCCCTTTGCGCTTTTCATGGCCTGGCGGATGTTGTTCACATCTTCCTGGTTCTGCGCGGCGTCGGTCATGTACATGATAAAGCCCGCATGGCTGCCGTTGATGTAATACTTGCGGCGGAAAAGCGTGACGGACTCGTTGAGCAGGGCGGACGGAATAGCTGAGAGGTAGCCGGGTAGCCCATAAATTTCCTGGTTAATATCAGGTTCAAGAAGATGGAAAATGCTTCCCGGCGTGAACTCATAGGGCTGCGTGGTGAATCCGTACTGCACAAACCAGTAAGTGTCCAGGTCAACGCCGCGGCGGGTATGTTTCGCCAGGGCTGGCTCCAGCGAGAGAACGCCGCCGAGCCGGTTGGTGCGTTTCTCAAGGTAGGCGTTGCCGAATACTAGGTAATCCTGCACGAACCGGCTGAATGACTGCTGACTGAGTAAAGGATGCGGAATAAACGTGCTGGTAAGAATGTTGCGCTTAACGGCAATCGGTGAACTGTGATGCACGGCGGCGCGATAGGTGCGCGCCAAGCCCGTCAAAACTCACCGGCGGTTCATACCAGCGATCCATCTGTACGTACTCTACATAATCCAGCAGTTCCCGGCGGTCTAGTACCGAGATCGGATGACCAAAGCTAAAAGCCTCTGCCGAGGTGGTTTTAGTTTCTTCTGTGGTTAGGGTATCGACAGGGGCGTTAAGATCACTCATCAAAAAATCTCCACAATATTGCTGGTATTGGCGGCTTCGCCCTGCAGCGGTTCGTTAAACAGTGCGTGCATCGTTGCCCATGCCAGGTCTGCATGGCTGGCTTCGTAGGTGGGGCGGTTCCCGCTGGCGGTGGTGGCCCGGCGGAAAGCCATGAATGACTGCGCGATGTCGGTGTGCCCGGCGTCTAACTCCAGACGGCGGTGGCTGATAATGTCGTATGCATTGAGCACCAGGGCGTTTTTGACGTTGGGGTTGTAGACGAACTCGCGCACGGCAGAGAAGAACGCCTTCACGTTCTCGTACACACCATGGCCGACGCCGGTGGAGTCGATGCCGATATAGGTCACATTGTACTGCTGAGTCAGCTTTTTAATCGCGTCAGCCTGGGCGCGGAAGTCCATCCCGCGCCACTAGTGCCGCTCAAGAATACGGAACTTGCCGCCCGGCACCGTGGGGTGTGCCACCACCACGCATCCGGCGCTGTCGCCGTTCTGCGTACCTTTTGCCGGGTCATAGCCAATCCAGACTTCGCGCTAGCCAAACGGGCGCAGCGCCAGCGCCTGAAAATAGGACCATACTTCCCAGCTGTCCACCATGCAGGCCTGCAGCTCGCTCAGCGGGAACACTGACGCCAGATCGTCAATAAACTCGCACATCAGCAGGTTCTGGTATTCGTCCGGGCTGTACTCCATGCGCAGCTGGTCGAGGTCGAAAAGGTTACAGCCGCCGCGTACCGCATCTTCCACGGTGACGATCTGGCGGTACTGACCGTCCGGGCAGAGCAGGCCCCGGGCCAGATTGCTGTGGGTCAGGTCAATATCCACCTTGTACGCTTTGTTGCGGCCCCGGTTGAACAGTGTACCGGACCAAAACGGTTAGGCGCTGTGGGTCAGGCTGGAAGGTGTGGAAAAGTAGGTCTGCCGCCATTTTTTGTGAATGGCCATACCGGAGGCCACCTTGCGCAGTTCCTGGAATTTCGGTATCCAAAAATATTATCTAGTTACAGATTGCAGTGGTAGTTCTGCGCAGTGGAACTTTGGTGGTGGATTGGTTGGCGGCGTTGCTACGAATCTCGCTCCTGCTTCACACGGCCGTATGATGGAGCAATTGGCGCAAGAGATATGCCGCACTCAGCAACACAATATCAGGCTGTAGCTTGATTCCGATGGTAGCGGTTAGGAGTTGCGTCGGGCCACGACTGGCAACAAGAAACGCCGTATTTAGCGCCAGTTGTTTGCGAAGGAGCCGGAATTCAATAGCTTAAGTGATTTATTTGTAAAATTATAAATTCAAGACAACAAAAAACCCATCAACCTTGAACCAAAACGGCGGGGTTGATGGGCTCCACAAATTGGGGACATCAAAGAAAAGCAGTGGCAATAGTTATGACTGACGTCTTGCAGAAAAGTTCTGCGCATAGCGAAAATTTTTTCGCCATTGCGCAAAAATTTTTTATCCCAGACCCGGCCAGATGATGATGATTAGCGTCCCCGCGAGGGTTAACAATACGTTAGCGATGGCATAGGTGCCCGCGTAGCCCAGCGCCGGAATGTTGCTGCGCGCGGTATCGCTGATGATTTCCATCGCAGGCGCACAGGTTCGCGCCCCCATCATGGCGCCAAACAGCATCGCGCGGTTCATACGCAGCACGTAGGCACCGAACAGGAAACAGATCACCACCGGCACCAGGCTCACGATTAACCCGGCCACCAGCATCTGCCAGCCTACCGCGCCCAGACTGTGGCCAATGCCGCTGCCTGCGCTTAAGCCGACGCCCGCCATAAACACCATCAGGCCAAACTCTTTCACCATGTTCAGCGCCCCCTGGGGGATATAGCCGAAGGTAGGGTGGTTGGCGCGCAGGAAGCCGAGCATGATCCCGGCGAACAGCAGGCCGGCGGCGTTGCCGATGCCAAAGCTGAAATTGCTGAACTGGAAGGTGATCATCCCGATCATCAGGCCGACGATAAAGAAGGCGCAGAAGGCGAGCAGGTCGGTCACCTGGCTGTGAATGGAGATAAAGCCGATGCGGTCAGCAACGGTCTTCACGCGGCGCGTGTCGCCGCTCACCTGCAACACATCGCCTTTGTTCAGCACAATGTTGTCGTCGATAGGCATCTCAATCTGGCTGCGGATCACCCGGTTGAGGAAGCAGCCGTGGTCGGTCAGTTTAAGCTGACCCAGACGGCGGCCCACGGCGTTGTGGTTTTTCACCACGATCTCTTCGGTGACGATGCGCATGTCCAGCAGGTCGCGGTCGAAGACCTCTTTGCCGTTACGGAAGCTCGGGTCGAGACGGGCGTGCGCATCCGGATAACCCACCAGGGCGATATCGTCACCCATCTGCAACACCGCGTCGCCGTCCGGGTTCGCCAGAATGCCGTTACGGCGGATGCGTTCGATATAGCAGCCGGTCTGGCGATAAATGCCCAGCTCGCGCAGGTTTTTACCGTCTGCCCAGGCCACCAGCTCCGGGCCGACACGGTAGGCGCGGATCACCGGGAGGTAGACTTTGCGTTTGCTGTCCGTATCCAGACCGCGTTCGCGAGCGATTTGCTGGGCGCTGGTCTGCAGATCCTGATGCTGTAACTTCGGCAGATAGCGTGCGCCCACGATCAGGCTCACCAGACCAATCAGATAGGTCAGGGCATAGCCGAGGCTGAGATGATCTAACGCCATAGAGAGCTGGGCGTTATCCAGCCCCAGATGGCGCAGCGTATCCCCCGCGCCAACCAGCACCGGCGTGGAGGTCATCGAGCCGGCCAGCATGCCCGCCGTCAGGCCGATATCCCAGCCAAACAGTTTGCCTAAGCCTAACGCAATCAGCAGGGCGCTGCCGACCATCACCAGCGCCAGCATCAGGTAATTTTTGCCGTCGCGGAAGAAAATAGAAAAAAAGTTAGGTCCGGCTTCAACACCGACGCAAAAAATAAACAGCATAAAGCCCAGATTAAGGGCATCCGTGTTAATACTGAAATGCTGCTGGCCTAATAATAACGAGACGACTAAAACGCCAATAGAATTACCAAGTTGGATTGATCCCAGGCGTAATTTACCCAGGCACAGGCCCAGCGCCAGTACCACAAATAATAGCAGGATGTAATTCCCGTTTAACAATTCTGCGACGTTTATGTTCACGAAGGATAACTTCTTGTTTACCAGTAAGTGGTTGAAGGGACAGGTGATTTAGGCTACTGTTTTCCCGGTGTTGAGGAGCGCTGCGGCTCCCGGCCGCACACTATAATATATATCGAATAATAATACCAAACTATTACTTTATTTATAACAGACAGCAACATCTGCTCGTGATTGCGTAACGACGCGCCGTTCAGGCATGGAATGCCATATAAACCATCTGATTGTGCGTCCAGTGGACGAAAAATGAATTTGCCCGCGCTGTAGGGGGACGATTTGAATATTAAACGTAACTGGTTTGGGGTGGCTTGCTGTTTTTTACTTTTCACCGGCGTGTGCATCTGCCTGACGTTCAACGTAAGGGGGGCATTTATTGCCGCCGGGCGTCCTGAGCTGGGATTATTGTTCTTCACCTTGCCCGGTGCTGCCGCCAGTTTTGTCTCCCGCGGAGGAGAGGTCATCCGGCCGCTGCTCGGCGCAATACTCGCCGCGCCCCTCTGTCTGGTGGTAATGCGTCTGGTCTTTATCCCTTCACGCACGATTGTGCAGGAGATGGCCTGGCTGTTAAGTGGGGTCTTCTGGTGTGCGTTGGGGGCGCTGTTCTTTCTGTTCGTGCGCCGGGCGCTGGAGAACCGCCGGGCAAGAATAAAAACGCCCTCAGAGTGAGGGCGAGAAAGGCTTACTGGGCAGCAAACAGCCCGAGGTGCGCTTTGGCATAGGCTTCAAAATCGGTAAAGCCGCCGATGTGGTTCTGATCGAGGAAGATCTGCGGTACGGTTTCAACCGGCTTACCGACGGTTTTTTCCAGATCGGCTTTGGTGATGCCTTCGGCATGAATGTCCACGTAGCGGTAGTTAAAATCATCACGCTCGGCGGTCAGTTTTTCTGCCAGATCTTTAGCGCGCACACAGTAAGGGCAGCCTGGACGTCCAAAAATTACTGCAAACATGTTCTCTCTCCTGAAACGAAGCCTGACGGCGAATGACGCTATATTGCCGATAACTATCGGTAATGAAAAGCAGGTTCTGCCTGTTACATTGATACCTCCAGGCTATGTTTCGCCAATTACAGCCGCCTTTTCTTTGCCTATACTGGCGATATTGTCATTAACGCCCGTACAGAGAGACCGCATGACGCCCGTAATTGATCTGCTTCGTTCCCACCGTTCCATTCGCCATTTTACCGATCAACCCATCAGCGATGCCCAGCGTGAGGCCATTCTTGCCGGCGCGCAGGGAACCTCCAGCTCCAGCTTCCTGCAGTGCAGCTCCATCATCCGCATTACCGATCCCGCGATGCGTGAACAGCTGGTGACCCTCACCGGCGGGCAGAAGCACGTGGCCGAGGCGGCGGAATTCTGGGTCTTCTGCGCCGACTTCAACCGCCATCTGCAAATTTGCCCCGAAGCACAGCTTGGACTCGCCGAGCAGCTCCTGTTGGGCGTGGTGGATACCGCAATGCTGGCGCAGAACGCCATGACCGCGGCGGAGTCGCTGGGGCTGGGTGGGGTTTACATTGGCGGCATCCGCAACAGCATTGAGGCGGTGACCGAGCTGCTGCAGCTGCCGAAGCATGTCCTGCCGCTGTTTGGCCTCTGCCTGGGCTGGCCTGCGGATAACCCGGACGTCAAGCCGCGCCTGCCTGCGGCGATGGTGATGCATGAAAACCACTACCAACCGGTCGATAAAGCGGTGCTGGCGCAGTACGACGAGGAGCTGGCGAACTACTACCTCAGCCGCGCGACCAATAACCGCCGCGACACCTGGAGCGACCATATCCGGCGCACCATTATCAAAGAAAATCGTCCGTTTATTCTCGACTATTTGCACAAACAGGGCTGGGCGACGCGATAAGTCCATTCATCCTGCGCCTGCCTGCGTGTATGATACGCAGGCTTTTACCAGATCATGTCTGAGAGGTGCAGGGTGAAAATTGCCATATTGTCCCGGGATGGAACGCTCTGGTCGTGTAAACGCCTGCGTGAAGCGGCGCAGCAGCGCGGCCATCTGGTGGAAATCCTCGATCCGCTGTCCTGCTATATGAATATCAGCCCGGCGGCATCTTCTATTCACTATAAAGGGCGCCAGCTGCCGCATTTTGACGCGGTTATTCCGCGCATTGGCTCGGCTATCACCTTTTATGGCACCGCCGCGCTGCGCCAGTTTGAGCTGCTCGGCAGTTATCCGCTGAATGAATCCGTGGCGATCACCCGGGCGCGTGACAAACTACGCTCCCTGCAACTGCTGGCCCGCCAGGGAATCGACCTGCCGATCACCGGTATTGCCCATTCGCCCGACGACACCCACGATCTGATCGAGATGGTCGGCGGCGCGCCATTGGTGGTTAAACTGGTTGAAGGCACCCAGGGCATTGGCGTGGTGCTGGCCGAAACCCGCCAGGCGGCAGAGAGCGTGGTGGATGCGTTTCGCGGCCTGAACGCGCACATTCTGGTGCAGGAGTACATTAAAGAGGCGAAAGGGCGCGATATTCGCTGCCTGGTGGTGGGCGATGAAGTGGTTGCGTCCATCGAGCGTCAGGCGAAAGAGGGCGATTTTCGCTCTAACCTGCATCGGGGCGGCGTAGCCCGGGTGGTGGAGATCACCCCACGCGAGCGGGAGATGGCCCTGCTGGCCGCCAGAACCCTGGGGCTGGACGTTGCCGGGGTCGATATCTTACGCGCCGACAGAGGGCCGCTGGTGATGGAAGTCAACGCCTCGCCAGGGCTGGAAGGCATTGAGAAAACCACCGGGATTGATATCGCCGGGAAGATGATCGGCTGGATTGAACGCCATGCCACGCCGGAGTTTTGCCTGAAAACGGGCGGATAACTGGCCTGCCGCACAGTGTGGCCTGGACCAGGCACTATTTTTTTGAAGGGGTTCCACCGTTATGGATTCACTTGTAGTACCGACACTTGATACGTTACGCCATTGGCTGGACAACATGGGCGTCAGCTTTTTTGAATGCGACACCTGCCAGGCGCTGCACCTGCCGCACATGCAAAACTTTGACGGCGTGTTCGATGCCAAGCTCGATTTGATTAACGACGTCATTCTTTTCTCCGCGCTGGCGGAGGTCAAACCCTCGGCGCTGCTGGCCTTAGCATCGGATTTGTCCGCCATCAATGCCAGTTCTTTGACGGTAAAAGCATTTCTCGATATACAGGATGATAATCTGCCAAAGCTGGTGGTTTGCCAGTCTTTATCCGCGTCCGTTGGGCTGACCTTCCCGCAGTTCGCGGCCTTTATCCAGCAGAGCGAAGAGCAGATCTCTATGGTGATGCTGGAAGCCAGCGCCCATCATCTGCTCTACAACGCCGAAGAGGGCGCTGAGCAGCCTGAATCTGCGGGCAATTTTCTGCACTAAACCTGTCTGACATTTAGGCAGTCGCTGTTGTGGCGGCTGCATAACACCCGTTTTTCTGCTGACTTTAACCTTTCTTTAAAGAATTATTCACCGCCATCCCGCCAATTCGGCTTATCACATAGATACTTCTTGCATAAAAAATTGTTAAAAGGCGTTTTTTAATCTGAGCTATAGCTACGGAGACAAGCTACAGTTTATTCTTGCGATGCTGTTAAACGCGAGCAGATACAGCCACCTGAGTAACATCTTCTGCTACAGGCGGAGTGATAAATTATGCACGTTTCTTGCATAGGCTAAGAGTGTTCATTTTTAGTGCGTTTGTTAACGTGCTTTCAGAAGGATTAACGCTATGATCGCTTTAAATAAAAAATGGTTATCGGGTCTGGTTGCGGGCGCGCTGATGGCGGTCTCTGCAGGCTCGCTGGCGGCAGAGCAAAAAACGCTGCATATCTACAACTGGTCTGATTATATCGCTCCGGATACGGTGGCGAATTTTGAAAAAGAGACCGGGATTAAAGTCGTCTATGACGTCTTCGATTCTAACGAAGTGCTGGAAGGCAAACTGATGGCGGGCAGCACCGGCTTTGACCTGGTCGTACCGTCAGCCAGCTTCCTGGAACGTCAGCTCTCTGCGGGCGTGTTCCAGCCGCTGGATAAAAGCAAACTGCCGGACTGGAAAAATCTCGACCCCGAACTGCTGAAGCTTATCGCCAAACACGATCCGGACAATAAATACGCCATGCCGTACATGTGGGCCACCACCGGCATTGGCTATAACGTCGAGAAAGTGAAACAGGTGCTGGGTGCCGATGCGCCGGTAAACAGCTGGGACCTGGTGCTGAAGCCAGAGAACCTCGAGAAGCTGAAAAGCTGCGGCGTGTCGTTCCTTGATGCGCCTGAAGAGATTTTTGCCACCGTCCTGAACTATCTCGGCAAAGATCCCAACAGCACCAAAGCGGATGACTACACCGGTCCGGCCACCGACCTGCTGCTGAAGCTGCGTCCAAATATCCGTTACTTCCACTCCTCCCAGTACATCAACGATCTGGCAAACGGCGATATCTGCGTAGCCATCGGCTGGGCAGGGGACGTGTGGCAGGCGGCGAACCGCGCGAAAGAGGCGAAAAACGGCGTGAATATCGCCTATTCAATCCCGAAAGAGGGGGCAATGGCCTTCTTTGACGTCTTCGCGATGCCAGCCGATGCAAAAAACAAAGAGGAAGCCTATCAGTTCCTGAACTATCTGCTGCGTCCGGAAGTTATCGCCCACATCTCTGACCACGTCTTCTATGCCAACGGCAACAAAGAGGCCACGAAGCTTGTCAGCGCTGAAGTGCGTGATAACCCGGGGATCTACCCGCCGGCAGAGGTGCGCGCCAAGATGTTTACCCTGAGCGTGCAGGAGCCGAAAATTGACCGCGTCCGTACCCGGGCGTGGACGAAAGTGAAAAGCGGTAAATAACCGTTCGTCGTAGGCCGGGCAAGCGTAGCGCCCCCGGCAACAGGCGCACCGTTCTGGTGCGCCTGCACCATTTTGATTGATGCCGGAGAGCACCCCGTGAACGACGCGATCCCCCGCCCGCAGGCGAAAACCCGTAAAGCGCTGACCCCGCTGCTGGAAATCCGTAACCTGACCAAATCTTTTGATGGTCAGAATGCCGTGGATGATGTCAGCCTGACTATCTACAAAGGTGAAATTTTTGCTCTGCTTGGCGCATCTGGCTGCGGGAAATCGACCTTGCTGCGCATGCTCGCCGGGTTTGAACAGCCCAGCGCCGGGCAGATTATGCTGGATGGCGTCGACCTCTCCCGGGTGCCGCCCTATCAGCGCCCGATCAATATGATGTTCCAGTCTTATGCCCTCTTTCCGCACATGACCGTGGAGCAGAACATCGCCTTTGGCCTGAAGCAGGACAAACTGCCAAAAGCGGAAATCACCGCCCGCGTGGCCGAAATGCTGAGCCTGGTGCACATGCAGGAGTTTGCGAAGCGCAAGCCGCACCAGCTCTCCGGCGGCCAGCGTCAGCGCGTGGCCCTGGCCCGTAGCCTGGCGAAGCGGCCAAAGCTGCTGCTGCTCGATGAGCCGATGGGGGCGCTGGATAAAAAGCTGCGCGACCGTATGCAGCTGGAAGTGGTGGATATTCTCGAGCGCGTGGGCGTGACCTGCGTGATGGTCACCCACGACCAGGAAGAGGCGATGACCATGGCCGGGCGTATCGCCATCATGAACCGCGGCAAATTCGTGCAGATTGGCGAGCCGGAAGAGATTTACGAGCACCCGACCACCCGCTACAGCGCCGAATTTATCGGCTCCATGAACGTATTTGAAGGGCTGCTGAAAAGCCGCGAAGAGGACGGGCTGGTGATTGACTCACCGGGGCTGATCCATCCCCTGAAAGTGGCGGCGGACAACTCGGTAGTGGATAACGTGCCGGTCTACGTGGCCCTGCGCCCGGAAAAAATCACCCTCTGCGAAGAGGCGCCCGCGGATGGCTACAACTTTGCCGTGGGGGAGGTGGTGCATATCGCCTACCTCGGCGATCTCTCCATCTACCATGTCCGCCTGAAGAGCGGGCAGATGATCAGTGCGCAATTGCAGAACACCTTCCGCTACCGCAAGGGGTTGCCAACCTGGGGTGACGAAGTGCGTCTGTGCTGGGAAGCCGATAGCTGCGTTGTGCTGACGGTATAAGGAAGGGCGATGAACAAACCTGAACCTGCGACCCGCGTAGCGGCGGGCATTGATACCAGCTGGCTGACCCGTATGCAGATGGCCCACGGGCGTAAGCTGGTGATTGCGCTGCCCTATCTGTGGCTGATCCTGCTGTTTCTGCTGCCGTTTCTGATTGTGTTCAAAATCAGCCTGGCGGAGATGGCGCGGGCGATCCCACCCTACAGCGATCTGCTGGAGTGGGGGGACAGTCAGCTGTCGATCATGCTTAACCTGGGCAACTTCCTGCAGCTGACCGAGGATCCACTCTATTTTGAGGCCTATCTGCAGTCGTTGCAGGTCGCGGCTATCTCGACGATCTGCTGTCTGCTGCTGGCCTATCCGCTGGCGTGGGCGGTGGCGCACAGCAAGCCCTCAACGCGTAATATTCTGCTGCTGCTGGTGATTTTACCCTCGTGGACCTCGTTTCTGATCCGCGTTTATGCCTGGATGGGGATCCTGAAAAACAACGGCGTGCTGAATAACGTTCTGCTCTGGCTCGGGGTTATCGACCAGCCGCTGACCATTCTGCACACCAATCTGGCGGTCTATATCGGCATTGTCTACGCCTATCTGCCGTTTATGGTGCTGCCTATCTACACCGCCCTGACGCGCATCGACTACTCGCTGGTGGAGGCGGCGCTGGATCTCGGTGCCCGTCCGATGAAAACCTTCTTCAGCGTGATAGTGCCGCTGACCAAAGGTGGGATTATCGCCGGGTCGATGCTGGTGTTTATCCCGGCGGTGGGGGAGTTTGTGATCCCGGAACTGCTCGGCGGCCCGGACAGCATCATGATTGGCCGCGTGCTCTGGCAGGAGTTCTTTAATAACCGCGACTGGCCGGTGGCCTCGGCGGTGGCGATCGTGATGTTGCTGCTGTTGATCGTGCCGATCATGTGGTTCCACAAGTACCAGCAGAAACAGATGGGAGATCACGGATGAACAATTTACCGGTAGTGCGCTCTCCGTGGCGGATCCTGATCCTGGTCCTCGGCTTTACCTTCCTCTATGCGCCGATGCTGATGCTGGTGATCTACTCCTTTAACAGCTCGAAGCTGGTGACGGTGTGGGCGGGCTGGTCAACGCGCTGGTACGGCGAGCTGTTCCGCGACGAGGCGATGATGAGCGCCGTGGGCCTGAGCCTGACCATTGCCGCCTGCGCGGCGACGATGGCGGCCATTCTGGGCACGATTGCCGCGGTGGTGATGGTGCGCTTTGGTCGTTTTCGCGGGGCCAACGGCTTCGCCTTTATGATCACTGCCCCGCTGGTGATGCCCGATGTCATCACCGGCCTGTCGCTGCTGCTGCTGTTTGTCGCCATGGGGCATGCCATCGGCTGGCCATCGGATCGCGGCATGCTCACCATCTGGCTGGCCCACGTCACCTTCTGTACCGCCTATGTGGCGGTGGTCATCTCCTCGCGCCTGCGCGAGCTGGACCACTCCATTGAAGAGGCGGCGATGGATCTCGGGGCGACGCCGCTGAAGGTTTTCTTCATCATCACCCTGCCGATGATCATGCCGGCAGTGATCTCCGGCTGGCTGCTGGCCTTTACCCTGTCGCTGGACGACCTGGTGATCGCCAGCTTTGTCTCCGGGCCGGGGGCCACCACGCTGCCGATGCTGGTCTTCTCCAGCGTGCGCATGGGGGTCAACCCGGAGATCAACGCCCTGGCGACGCTGATTCTCGGCGTGGTTGGCATCATCGGGCTGATTGCCTGGTATCTGATGGCGCGGTCTGAAAAACAGCGTCAGCGCGATATCCAGCGTGCAAGACGCGGCTGAAGCTCCTAAAATCTGCAAAGAAGCGAAATTAAGATGCCGCGTTATCGCGGCATCGTTTCATGGAAGACATCACGTTGGGATTTTTCACGAAAACAAGCCGTTCGCATGCCCGTCTGAACGTTCCTGCACTGGTGCAGGTGGCGGCGCTCGCCATTATCATGATCCGCTGCCTCGATGTGTTTATGATTTTCAATACGCTGGGGATGCGCGGGCTGAGCGAATTTGTTCACCGCAGCGTACAGACCTGGAGCCTGACGCTGGTCTTTTTCGCCAGCCTGATGCTGGTCTTTATCGAAATTTACTGCGCCTTTTCGCTGGTGAAAGGGCGTAACTGGGCGCGGATTATCTACCTGCTGACCCAGATCACCGCCACCGGCTATCTGTGGTCCGCCTCGCTGGGTTACGGCTATCCCGAGCTGTTCAGCATCCCTGGCGAGTCAAAGCGCGAGATTTTCCACACTCTGGTGATGCAAAAACTGCCCGACATCCTGGTGCTCGGCCTGCTGTTTGTGCCTGCGGCCAGCCGACGGTTTTTCCGTCTGCAATAACGTGTATAATCGCTGCCCCCAGACGTATTAAGGTTTCGTTATGCAGTGCGCACTCTATGATGCCGGTCGCTGTCGCTCCTGTCAGTGGATAGCGCAGCCGGTCTCTTCACAACTTTCCGCCAAAATGACCGATTTGCAGACGCTGCTCTCTGGCCTGCCGGTGGCGGAGTGGTGCGCGCCGGTCAGCGGGCCGGAACAGGCGTTTCGCAATAAAGCCAAAATGGTAGTCAGCGGCAGCGTCGAAAAACCGCTGCTCGGCATGCTGCACCGCGACGGCACCCCTGTCGATCTGACCGACTGCCCGCTCTATCCGGCCTCGTTCGCGCCGGTCTTTGCCGCCCTGAAACCCTTTATTGCCCGCGCGGGCCTGACGCCCTACAACGTGGAACGCAAGCGCGGCGAGTTAAAGTACATTCTGCTCACCGAAAGCCAGCTTGATGGCGGGATGATGCTGCGCTTTGTGCTGCGCTCAGAGGCCAAGCTACCCCAGCTGCGCGCGGCGCTGCCGTGGCTACAGGAACAGCTGCCGCAGCTGAAGGTGATTACCGCCAATATTCAGCCGGTGCATATGGCGATCATGGAAGGGGAAGAGGAGATCTTCCTCACCGACGCTCAGGCGCTGGCAGAGCGTTTTAACGACGTGCCGCTGTGGATCCGCCCGAAGAGCTTCTTCCAGACCAACCCGACCGTGGCAAGCGAGCTGTACGCCACCGCACGCGACTGGGTGCGTGGTCTGCCGGTTAACCATATGTGGGATCTCTTCTGCGGCGTCGGCGGCTTTGGCCTGCACTGCGCCACCCCGCAGATGCAGCTGACCGGGATTGAGATCTCCGCCGAGGCGATCGCCTGTGCCACTCAGTCCGCCGCGGAGCTGGGGCTGACGAATCTGCACTTCCAGGCGCTCGATTCGACGCAGTTTGCCACCGGCCAGGGCAACGTGCCGGAGCTGGTGCTGGTAAACCCGCCGCGCCGCGGTATCGGTAGGGCGCTGTGTGACTACCTGAGCCAGATGGCGCCAGAGTTTATTATCTACTCCAGCTGCAACGCCCAGACGATGGCGAAAGACATTCGCGACCTGCCCGGTTACCGGATTGCGCGGGTGCAGCTGTTCGATATGTTCCCGCACACTGCGCACTATGAAGTGCTGACGCTATTAGTTAAATCCTGAGACCTTGCCCGGCGGCGCTACGCTTGCACGGGCCTACGGTTTCCCAGGCCGGGTAAGGCGTAGCCGCCACCCGGCGACAATCTTAAACAAAATGTGAACGTTTCCCTCCCCGGAAATCGGGTAAGCTTTAGCAGTTAAGATTCAATAAGGCTGACCGATGAAGCACATCCTGCTGGTGGAGGATGACGGCGATATCGCCGCATTACTGCGCCTCAATTTAGAAGACGAAGGTTACGTGATTACCCATGAAGCGGACGGGGGCAGGGCGCAGCAGCTGCTCGGGCAACCTCACTGGGACGCGGTGATCCTCGATCTGATGCTGCCCAACGTTGACGGGCTGACCCTCTGTAGAACGATCCGCGCCCGGGACCACTACCTGCCGGTGATTATCATCAGCGCCCGCAGCAGCGAAACCGAGCGTATTCTGGGCCTGGAAACCGGGGCCGATGACTATCTGGCTAAACCCTTCTCGGTGCAGGAGCTGGTGGCGCGCATCCGGGCGCTGTTCCGTCGTCAGCAGGCGATGGGGCAGCAAACGTCCGGGCTGATTAATGCCCACGGCCTGACCATCGACCCGCTGGCCCGCAGCGTGCTGCTGCGCGGCGAGGTGGTTGACCTGACGCCGCGCGAGTTCGACTTACTTTACTTTTTTGCCCGCCATCCAGGCGAGGTCTTCTCCCGGCTCGCCCTGCTCGAACAGGTGTGGGGATACCAGCACGAAGGGTACGAGCACACCGTCAACACCCATATCAATCGTCTGCGGGTAAAAATTGAGAAAGATGCCGCCGAGCCGGAGATCATACGCACCGTCTGGGGTAAAGGCTATCTGTTTGCGGAACGCCCGCTATGATCCGCCGTCTCACCCTGATCTTCATCCTCCTGCTGACAGGCTGTGCGGCGGTGGCCTGCGCGGTGCAGCTCTGGACCAGCATGCAGTATGGCAACGCCATGGTGCAGCGCCTCTCCGGCGGGCTGGCGCAGCACATTGCCCAGCGCGAAACCCTGCTGGATGCACACGGGCAGGTGGATCGCTCCCGTCTCAAGCCGCTGTTCGACAGGCTGATGACCTACAACCCCAGCGTGGAACTCTACATCCTCTCCCCGGACGGGCAGATCCTTGCCGATGCCGCGCCGCCGGGGCATATCAAACGCCAGCGCCTCGCCGTTGCGCCGGTACAGCAGTTCCTGAGCGGCGGGATGATGCCGGTCTACGGCGACGACCCGCGCAGCCTGACGGGAGAGAAGGTCTTTAGCGCCGTGCCGCTGCATCAGGACGGCGTGCTGCGCGGCTATCTCTACATCATTTTGCAGGGTGAAGAGCTGAATGCGCTGGCGGAACAGGCATGGCAGAAAACGCTCTGGAGCACGGTGCTCTGGTCGCTGCTGCTGGTGGCCCTTTTCGGCGCGCTGGCGGGCGGCCTGGTCTGGTACTGGGTGACCCGGCCGGTGAAGCAGTTAACCGACGAGGTGAGCGGCCTGGATCGCGAGAGTATGCACGTCATCAAGCAGCTTGCCACCCAGCCCATACAGACCGCGCCCTCTGATGAAGTGGCCCTGCTGCGCAACACCTTTATCGAACTGGCGCAGCAGATTGCCAGCCAGTGGGATCAGCTGGCCGACAGCGACCGGCAGCGCCGGGAGTTTATCGCCAATATCTCCCACGATCTGCGTACCCCGCTGACCGCGCTGCTGGGCTATCTGGAAACTTTGTCGCTGAAATCGGGTACGCTATCCGCAGAGGAGACGCAGCACTATCTCGCCATTGCCCTGCGTCAGGGGCATAAAGTGCGCCATCTGTCGCAGCAGCTGTTTGAGCTGGCGCGCCTTGAGCACGGCAGCATCAAGCCCCAGCGCGAGCGCTTTGCTATCGGGGAGCTCATCTCCGACGTGGCGCAAAAGTTTGACCTGGCGGTAGAGACGCGCAAGCTGCGGCTGCATATCGACGTGCCGCGCCAGCTGCCGATGATCAACGCCGATCTGTCGATGATCGAGCGGGTGGTCACCAATCTGCTGGATAACGCCATCCGGCATACGCCGCCGGGCGGTGAGATCGGGCTGAAAGTGTGGCTGGAGGGCGAGCAATTGCAGGTGGAAGTCAACGACAGCGGACCGGGGGTGGATGAACACCTGCGCGCCGATCTCTTTATGCGGCCTTCAGCGCTGAGCCAGCAGGCGTCGCGGGATAATCGCGGCGGGCTGGGGCTGTTGATCGTCAAAAGAATGCTGGAACTGCACGGCGGGGGGATCAGGCTGGTGGAGGCGGCGAAAGGGGCGCGTTTTCGCTTCTATGTGCCGTTATAAAAACGCCGGGTGGCGGCTTCGCCTGACCCGGCCTACAAAACCACAAACCGCACCATCCGTAGGCCCGGTAAGGCGTAGCCGCCACCGGGCATCAGACAGCACCATTCGCAGGCCGGGTAAGCATTAGCGCCACCCGGCAAAACAGGCTTACTGCGGGAACCACTGGTCGCTGATTTTCTGATACGTGCCGTCGGCTTTAATCGCTTTCAGGGCACCGTTCAGTTTCTCTACCAGGGCTTTGTTATCCGGACGAACTGCGATGCCCAGGCCGGTGCCGAAGTACTGCGGATCGGTCACTTTATCGGTGGCGGTACCCAGCTGCGGGTTGGTCTTCAGCCACTCGTTCACCACCGCGGTATCGCCAAACACGCCATCAATACGGCCATTTTTCAGGTCGATAATCGCATTCTGGTAGCTGTCATAGGCGACGGTTTTCACTTCCGGGTGCTTATCCTGGAGGTATTTCTGGTGCGTGGTGCCGTTTTCCATGCCGATGCGCTTGCCTTTCAGCTGCTCAAAGGAGGTGTACTGGCCTTTTTTGGCAATCACCACCGCGGAGTTAGCATAGTACGGCTCGGTGAAGGCGACCTGCTTGCTACGTTCCGGCGTGATATCCATGCCGGAGATCACCGCGTCATATTTTTTAAATTTCAGGGACGGGATCAGGCTGTCAAAGGCGTGGTTAGTAAAGGTGCACTCGGCCTGCATCTGCTTGCACAGCGCTTTCGCCAGGTCGATATCAAACCCGACAATCTGGTTGCTGGCATCCAGTGATTCGAACGGTGGATAGGTCGCAGAAACACCGAAGTTGATTTTATCGGCAGCAGAGGCGCCTGCGGCGAAGGTAGCGAGTAAAGCGGCCAGAACTAACTTTTTCATGATGAAGCTCCCGTCTGTCAATCTTGTCATTATGTGCCGTGTCTGCGGCTGGGAGTTACATTGCCACTTAATGAATTTGTATGCAATAAAAATGATTAAATATTAATTGGGAAATAAAAAAGACGGGAAGGTTTAAGGGCTTACCGTCTTTCTTAAATCAAACATATGCAGTTTTAATTGCGGCGTTCGAAGGCGAGGGCTCTGCGTTCAACCAGACGCATCAGCAGCGTCAGCAGGCCGTTGACGATGAGGTAGATAATACCTGCGGCGCCAAACACCATCACATCGTAGGTCCGACCGTACAGCAGCTGTCCGTGGCCCATCACCTCCATCAGGGTGATGGTGTAGGCCAGCGACGTACTCTTGAACACCAGCACCACTTCGTTGGAATATGACGAGAGGGCGCGTTTAAAGGCGTAGGGCAGGAGGATCGCCAGCGTATCTTTCTTGCTCATCCCCAGCGCGCCGCAGGACTGCCACTGGCCGTCCGGAATGGCGCGGATCGCACCGTAGAAGAGCTGCGTGGTATAGGCGGCACTGTTCAGCGAGAGGGCGAGCAGGGCGCAGAGCCACGGCTCCGAGAGCAGATGCCACAGCACCGGATATTCCTGCAGCGTCGGGAACTGGCCCGGGCCGTAATAAATCAGGAAGATCTGCACCAGCAGCGGCGTGCCGGTAAACAGGGTGATATAGCCACGCACAATCCACACCAGCACCGGCGTTTTGAGCGTCAGGATGATGGTAAAAATCAGCGCCAGGATTAGCGCCACGATAATCGAGGCCACCGTCAGCGTCAGGCTGGTATGCAGCCCTTTCATCAGTTCGGGTAAATACTCAAGCATCAGCCTGGTCTCCGTTCAAAACGCGTCGCACGCAGATCAATACGCTTGAGAATGTACTGACTGAGCAACGTGATCACCAGGTAGATGGCCGCCGCCACGATGTACCAGGTAAAAGGCTCCTGAGTACGGGTGGCAATGCTTTTGGTCTGCAGCATCAGGTCGTTAACGCTGATTAAGCTCACCAGCGCGGTGTCTTTCAGCAGCACCAGCCACTGGTTGCCGAGCCCCGGCAGGGCATGACGCCACATCTGCGGCATCACCAGACGGAAGAAAATGGCGGTTTTCGACAGCCCCAGCGCCTGACCAGACTCCCACTGTCCCACCGGCACCGCTTTCAGCGCGCCGCGCAGGGTTTGCGAGGCATAGGCGGAGTAGAGCAGGGAAAGGGCAATCACACCGCACAGGAACGGGCTGACGTCAAAGTTTTCAATCTGCATCTGAATCGGGATCTGCACCACGCCCAGATTGAGCGTAAAGCCGTCCGACAACATCAGCAGCAGCTGCGAGGAGCCAAAGTAAATAAACAGCACCACCAGAATTTCCGGCAGGCCGCGCAGCAAGGTCACCAGTGCTGAGCCGGCCCAGGCGACAGGTCGCCACTTAGCCGACTCCCACACGGCAAAGATCATCGCCAGCACCAGGCCGATGATCAGCGCACAAACGGCAAGGCCGACGGTCATCCCGGCGGCGCTTGCTAATGGAAAAATTTCGTTCATCAGATCTTACTTCTGGAACCATTTGTTGTAGATGGAATCGTAGGTGCCATCTTTCTTCACTTTTTCCAGCGCAGTGTTGAATTTCTGCTGCAGCTCGGTGTTGCCCTGACGAACAGCAATGCCAAGACCGGTGCCGAAGTAGTCTTTATCCGTCACTTTATCGCCCACCGCGGCCAGCTTGTCGTTCGCTTTCAGCCATTCGGTCACCACCGCGTTATCACCAAAGACGGCGTCGATACGGCCATTCTGCAGATCCAGACGGGCGTTCTGGTAGCTGTCGTAAGGCACGGTGGTGATTTCCGGGTGCTTATCCATGATGAATTTCTGGTGGGTGGTGCCGTTCTGCACGCCCACTTTCTTGCCTTTCAGCGCGTCGATAGAGGCATATTTACCCTTCTGACCGATGAACAGGGCGGAGTTCTCATAGTATGGCGTACTGAACAGAACCTGCTTCTCACGTTCCGGGGTGATGTCCATACCGGCCATCACCGCGTCGATACGACGGAATTTCAGGCTTGGGATCAGGCTGTCGAAAGACTGGTTGGAGAAGGTACAGGTGGCGTCGATCTCTTTACACAGGGCGTTCGCCAGATCCACGTCAAAGCCCACAATCTTGTTATTCGCATCCATAGACTCAAACGGAGGGTAGGAGGCTTCCGTGGCAAAACGGATGGTCTGTGCTGCGGTGGCAGAGAGGCTAACGCTGGCAAGCAGCGCGGCAATCACTATTTTTTTCATTGTCGTTCTCTCGGTTCGATTAGTGAGACAGATAATTTCTGAATGCATCGGTCTGCGGCTCGGCAAAGCAGCGCGCATCCCCTTGCTCCACAATATGACCGTTTTCCATATAGACCACACGGCTGGCGGTTTTACGCGCTACTTCCACCTCGTGAGTCACGATCACCTGGGTAATGTTGGTCTCCGCCAGCTCGCGAATGATACTGACGATCTGGGCAGTGATTTCCGGGTCGAGCGCGGCGGTGGGTTCATCAAACAGGAGAACCTGCGGCTCCATCATCAGGGCGCGGGCAATGGCCACACGCTGCTGCTGGCCCCCGGAAAGGTGCAGCGGATAACGGTCGCTGTAGGGCTTCAGGCGCAGACGTTCCAGCAGCTTCTCGGCACGTGCCAGCGCCTGCTCTTTTGACAGGCCCAGCACGCGGCACGGCGCTTCAATCAGGTTCTGCTGCACGGTGAGGTGCGGCCAGAGATTATATTGCTGAAAGACCATGCCGACATTCTGGCGCAGATCGCGGATCGCTTTCTCAGAAGGGGCTTTCGCAAAATTGAAGTGGTTGCCCGCAATATCCAGCGTACCGGAGCGGGGCATTTCAAGCAGATTAAGGACGCGAAGCAGCGAGCTTTTACCCGCGCCGCTGGGACCAAGCAGAACCAGCGTTTCGCCCTCAGGGCAATTCAGGGTGATGTCGAACAGCGCCTGGTGTGCGCCGTAAAAGCAGTTAATGCCGTTTAGTTGAATACTCATCGGGGCAGTCTTTACTCATCCAGGCAATCTATAGCAATTGAGGCCGCAAATAGTACCGTTGACAGAATAGTTATGCAATATAACTGCGTTAAAAGTTAAATATAAACCGTATCCATACCTAAACATAGCACAAAATAGCGGAAGGGCAGGTCGACGAGAATAAATGTCGGCATTCCTCACGAAATGCCAGACATTTTACGGGGTTTTCCCCTGGTTAACGGTCTGAAACGCGCGCGTTTAGCGGTTTTCAATCGACTGGCGCAGGGTGCCAGCCGGGGCGTGGACAGTGCCGCCCAGGTAGCGAACGTCGTCGATAGCCCAGCACTGACCTTCCCGGATCATCAACACTTCATCCTGCCAGGTCTGGCTACCCTGCGTCAGCTTGACGCGCAGCGGAATATTTCGCGCATCGGTATTCGGGATGGTCGATGCGCTGGAGACTTCTGCTTTTTCAGGCGCGGTGGTGCGGCTGGAGAAAGGATAGTCTTTCAGCAGGTTACGGTGCTGCGGATCGCGGCTGGCATCACTCAGCAGCTGGGCCAGGCCGTCGCTCAGGTAGGGGCGCAGGGCGGTGAGGTCATTGCTGCGGTGCGTAATGCGGTAGTCATAGAACTGTTGAGCCACGGCATCCGGCCCGCCGGTGATGCAACTGCCGCTGCGGGTACCGATCTCCTTAAAGGCCGGGGTGACTGGCGTTGTGCAGGCGCTGAGCAGCAGCGCGCAAGGCACTAAAAGCGTCAAAGCAGAATAGCGCATGATGATTTCCTTATTAGGCTGCAATAATTAACTAACCTTTAAATCATAGCGTAACGAGCAGATAATGATTTTGTTCTTAACCGCTTAGGCCCTTAACCGCGCAAAGGAGATCAGGATGCAATTTTCAACCACCCCCACTCTGGAAGGACAACCCATCAGCGAATACTGCGGCGTGGTGACCGGGGAAGCCATACTCGGCGCCAACGTCTTCCGCGACTTTTTTGCCGGCATCCGCGATATCGTGGGTGGCCGCTCCGGCGCCTATGAGAAAGAGCTGCGTAAAGCCCGTGAAATTGCCTTCAGGGAGATGGGCGAGCAGGCGAAGGCGATGGGGGCTGACGCGGTAGTGGGGATCGATATCGACTACGAAACCGTCGGCAAAGATGCCAGCATGCTGATGGTTAGCGTCAGCGGTACGGCGGTGAAAACGCGCCGATGAAGCAGGCTTTTGCGCCCCTCCTGCTGGCGCTGCTGCTGGCAGGCTGTGCGGCAGAAAAAGGGATTGTCGAGAAAGGGACCTATGAGCTGGACACCCGGCGTCAGGCGCAGGCGGCCTATCCGCGCGTTAAGGTGCTGGTTATCCATTACACCGCCGACGATTTTGACAGCTCGCTGGCTACCCTGACCGATAAAAACGTCAGCTCCCACTATTTGATCCCGGCGATCCCGCCCCTGCATAAAGGAAAACCGCGGATCTGGCAGCTGGTGCCGGAGCGGGATCTGGCCTGGCATGCCGGCGTCAGCTTCTGGCGTGGCGCCACGCGTGTTAATGACACCTCTATTGGCATTGAGCTGGAAAACCGCGGCTGGCAAAAAATTAACGGCCAGAAACGCTTTGTTCCCTTCGAACCGGCGCAGATCGCTGCCCTGATCCCACTGGCGAAAGATATTATCCAGCGTTACGACATCAAACCCCAGAACGTGGTCGCCCACGCGGACATCGCCCCGCAGCGCAAGGACGATCCCGGTCCGTTGTTCCCCTGGCAGGCGCTGGCGCAGCAGGGGATAGGCGCCTGGCCGGATCCGGCCCGGGTGGCGTTTTATCTGAACGGGCAACCGCCTTATCAACCCGCAGACAGTGCCACACTCCTCAGTTTATTATCTCGCTACGGATATGATGTTCCAGATAATATTTCGCCCGCACAACAAAAGCGCATTATTATGGCTTTTCAGATGCATTTCAGACCGCAATTATGGAATGGTGTTTCTGATAGAGAAACAATTGCTATCGCCGAAGCGTTACTTGAAAAATATGGCCAGGGATAAGCCTCGACTATCACTATTGAGGTAGTTTTCTCTGTATCGACCTTAAGATTAATCTTAGGTTCATTTGTGATTCATTTTTAGTTAATTGACTTAAAATTACCCGAATATAATATGTACATATAGCTTGCTAACTATTAGGTAGAGCAAATATTATTTGATAGTCATTCTTAGCAAAATTATTTTGAATTATCTGTTGCGACGTTTCTGACGCAGTGGGCTGCTTTATCCATAAAAAAATTAAACAGGCATAATAATGTTAAACGTATACTGTAAAAATAATCGACCGAAAAAGGCGATTGACGCCCTTGTTGCCGCTACGGCGGATTATCCTGAAAAAACATTAAAAAAATGGCAGAAAATTATTACCGCCGATTCACAATATGTTCATGTGATGGTCAGCGGTGAAATCGAAATTCGTCGTAACTCTGACGAGTTAAGTATGTTTACCATGCGTCAGGCCGGATTTTTAGGCATCTCAGCCATCTATAACACCGCCTCCCGCATGTACGGTCTGGTACGCGATACCACCATCATTCGCACCATCAGACGTGATGAGTTCGAACGTCTTATTAGCGAGAAAAACCTTTGGCCAGAATTCAGCCAGTACTTGATCTGGTATATCGACATACTGAGCAAGCGCGATGATATTCTGGTAGCCCGCAGCGCTTATTCTATAGTCCGGGAATTCCTCCTCGAAATTAATGACCTGATTGTTCATCAGAATCGTGATATTAACGTATATGACTATATTCAGGAATACACCAGCCTGGCGCGCAGCACCATTATTAAAATTCTCTCAGACCTGAAAAAAGGTCATTACATTGTGGTTGAAAAAGGCAAATTAATAAATATCACCAGCCTGCCTGAACGCTACTGATAACCATTACGAATATCTCCATGGGTTAACGCCTGTGGAGATTTTTTTCGCATCGATGCATCTATTTTTTCTGTTTTTAACGCTGCCGTCTGATTTATCACCCGATTCGTCGTCTCAGAATCATATTGCGTCTCATCAACCGGCGCATCCGGTATCTTTCCCTGCAAATAATCTTGCTGCTGCTCTTTCAGCGCCTCCATAAACCGTTCTTTTAGTGAATCGGCATCTGTTTCTTGCCGGGCGGTATGCGTATCGGGCAACGGTTCACTGGAAATGTCATTGTCCGGAGCCTGCTGCCAGTCTAATGACTTATCCATCATCAACGGATCGTCTGACGGTAGCGGTGGTGCGGCATACTCCGCAGCTTTTGGTTTCGGTTCCGGGAACGGTTTTGAGACATAAACATAATGCATCTCCGAAAGCTGCGTATCCGGTTGCGCCACGCTCACCGGTTTGGGGATCGGCGCCGGATGTCGAAGATTCCAGTAGAGATGGGCGTACAGCCCGGCAATCAAAATGGCCCCCACGCAGCATAAGCAGGCCAAAGTTCGGAAGGCGATCCTATGCAACGCGGGAAGGCGGTAAGAGAACCAGACCGCCTCGCCGGTATTAAAGCTGCGCTGGGCAGCGAGGCATATAGTAGACATTAGTGCGTTTTTCCTTGCGCCAGAACATGCGGTGCGGTGTCAGCGACCGGGGAGAGAACCGTCGGAATAGTGTTATTGGCCCGCATTAGCTGCATCAGCGTCTCTTCCCCCGGCATACCGTCAACGTTCAGCCTTGCCTGGGCCTGAAATTCGCGGGTGCGCTGCACCAGCGTCTGCGTCCAGGTGTGAGCATGGGTTTCGGGTTCATGCAGCGCCTGGCTGAGTTGTGTATCAATCCAGGCCAGATCCTGGCGGCTGCTGGCGGCGCCGACCATATCTTGTCCTGCCGGGGTCAGACGGTGCAATAACGTGTAATTCCCGGTGGCGTGGGCGTTAAACCAGCTGCGCTTCACCTGCCAGGTGCGATTATTCAGCAGCAGATCCAGCGAGTTTGCCCCAACGCGGGCTACCACCGCATAGTTCAGGTGATCGCCGGTTTTCAGTTCACTCACCCACGGATAGCCCTCTTTTTCCAGCGCCTGCAGCGAGGCGTTGCCCTGTTTACAGATGAGATTCACCCGGGCGGCATTCTGGCAAAGCGCCTCGTCCGTTGAGGGATCGTACCCCCACATGGTGTAGAGCTGATGCATGGCGTCCGGCGCATTCACCACCTCTTTATCAAGGGTCGGCAGAACCGGCGCCTGCGGTGTGCGGACTGTCTGTTTCCAGCTTGCCGGAACAGGCAGCGGCACGGGGAGTTTCGCTGTGATGGCGCCCGAGAAATACCATCCGCAGGCGGCAAACAGCACGCTGGCGAACAGGCCGACCGTCGCCAGGGTTTTGCGATGGGTGTTGCGCGGCAGCACTTCACCCGCCGCCAGACGTAAATGGCGTGGCCCCACGCCGGGCGCCCGTTCGGTCCAGGCCGCCAGTAGCGACAGGTGCGCCAGCGCGTTCAGCTGGCTCACCGATCCTCTGGTCAGGGCGTGCATCCGGCGTATGCGGGCAGGGGTAAAGGGAGACGTTTCCGCCCCATGCTCCTGCGATTGCGCCTCAACATAGCGCATCACTTCGCGACAGGTGAGCGGGCGCAGGGTATGGCGGGTATGCACCCGGGACGCCAGCCCAGAGTGCTTCATCAGACGCGCATCCTGATCAGGGGTACCGGTCAGGACCAGCGTCAACGACAGATCGCACTCCTGCGCCCGGGAGAGCAGCATGCCCAGCGCCTCCCAGCCGTTATCGCGCATCGCCTGAACGGCGGAGAGGGTCACGACCATGCCACTCGTTTTGCTGGCTGGGTATTTTTCGTGCCACTGGCGCAGTACCGCGTCAACAGCCTGAATTTTGTTGCTGGCCTCTTTGGTCTGGGCGCTGAGTTTATACAGCAGCCCCTTCGCGCTCAGCTTTGGAAAAGCGTTAACGGCAACCCCGGCGGAGGCGTTCGCCAGTAGGTGTCCGGTGAAGGTGTTGAGCAGTGCCTCGTCATCGCCAAACAGCGCCACAATCCCGGGCACGGTTGATTTCTCTGCCAGCATGCCGAAGACATCCTGATGATAGGCCGCAAAGAAACTGCCGCAGGGGCTGGCTGCGCTCCTGAAGGGGGGGCGGGTAAATTTAAAATGGCTGAGGAACATAACGCTTCACCGATCTATTTCATTGACCAAATGTCACCCGGGAAAGTAAGGGATGCGCGGTAAAGGGTCAATTTTGCGTGAGGAGAAAAATAACCTGCGTCGACTGACTAACATCGGTTAATTATCTGGTCAATATTTTTCTGTATTAAAGTTAGTGGCAAACCCGATGGAGCGGGAGGCACATCATTATTACTATTTCAGAGTTTTCAGGTGCAGCGCCAGGCTGCTAACTTCTGCATTGACTAAAAGGTCACTATTAAAAATGAAAATGCAGCTCTATTCCCGGTTTATTGCGCCATGCGTAATGTTTGTTCTGCTGATATTTAGCGGCCAGCAGGGATATGTCGTATTTAAAGCGTATAAAAAGGCGGCCAATTCCGACCCGAATAAGGCACCCGCGCTTTCCCGCATGCGACAGTCAGAGCAGGACTTTGCCCTTTTCCAGCCAGCGGTTAACCAACCCGTGGCACAGCAGGCGGCAAAAAAGAGCATTTCTGCCGAGGTGGACGGCATCATCAACAGCGACGAAGCGTGGCTCTCCTTCGCCGTTATCAAAACGCCTGTCGGGCAGAAGAGTCTGCGTGAAGGCGACCCGCTGCCCGGTTACAACGATGCCTACATCGATGAAATTAATCCCGATAACGTGGTGGTGAGTTACGAGGGCGAGCGGCAGGTGCTGGCGTTAAAACGCCCTGACTATTTCAAAGGCGACATCAATTCTTCGCCCGCACTGAAGCCTAAAGGCGATGCCGGGGCGGATAATGTCCATCTTGACGATTATCTGGTGCTGAAACCCTATATCGAAAAAGGGCAGCTCGAAGGCTATCAAATCAAGCCCAAAAATGCCTCTTCCTTTTTTAGCGCGAGCGGGCTGGAAAAGGGGGATGTGGTAGTGAAAGTGAATTCCGTCGATATGACGCGAGCGGAGCAGGCAAAAAGTATTATTGCCAGCTGGTCGAAAATGAGAGAAGCGGAAGTCGTAGTCAGACGCCACGCTCACCTTGAAAATATTCGGGTTAATGTATTAACCAATTAACAAGTGTAATGAGATGAAGAAATTTCCCTGGGCATGTCTCGCGCTGACTGCCGCCTCTTTTATTTCCAGTTCGGTGATGGCGGCGAACTTCAGCGCCAGTTTTAAGAACACCGATATTCGAGAATTTATCGATACGGTAGGGCGCAACCTTAATAAAACCATTCTGGTCGATCCCTCCGTGCAGGGCAACGTATCGGTTAAGACCTATAACGTGCTGACGGAAGAGGAATACTATCAGTTCTTCCTGAGCGTGCTGGATCTGTACGGTCTGTCGGTGATCCCGATGGATAACGGCATGGTGAAAGTGGTGCGTTCCACGGTGGCGCGTACCGCGGGCGTGCCGCTGGCGGACAGTCAGCATCCCGGCAAAGGCGATGAGATTATCACTCGCGTGGTGCGGATGGAAAATGTGCCGGTGCGTGAGCTGGCGCCGCTGCTGCGCCAGCTGAACGATGCCTCCGGCATTGGTAACGTGGTCCACTTTGAACCCTCTAACGTGCTGCTGCTGACCGGTAAAGCCTCGGTGGTGAACCGGCTGGTGGATCTGGTCCAGCGGGTCGATCGCTCCGGCATGCAGCGTCGCGAAATCGTACCGCTACGCTATGCCTCAGCCAAAGCGCTCTCCGATATGTTGAACAATCTCAACAACGAAGAGCAAAAAGGGCAGAACGCGCCGCAGCTGGCGACGAAAGTCGTTGCCGATGACGAGACCAACAGCCTGGTGATCAGCGGCTCGGAAGAGGCCCGCGCGCGCACCCGGTCGCTGGTAAGTGAGCTCGATCGGGAGCAGAACAACGAGGGCAATACCCGCGTTTTCTATCTGAAATATGCCAATGCCAGCAAAGTCGTGCCGGTGCTCACCGGCATTGGCGAACAGCTGAAAGACAAAGCGCCAGCGTCAAAAAGCAAAACGGCCTCCGCCAGCAGCGATCTGAATATCACTGCCGACGAGGCCACCAACTCACTGGTGATCACCGCCCAGCCTAACGTGATGAACTCGCTGGAAAAAGTGATCGACAAACTCGACATCCGCCGTCCGCAGGTGCTGGTAGAAGCGATCATTGCCGAAGTGCAGGACGGCAACGGCCTCGACCTTGGCGTGCAGTGGACCGGCAAACATGGCGGCGTGCAGTTTGGTGCCACCGGTCTGCCAATCAGCCAGATCAAGAACGGTACCATGAAAGGGACCAGCTTTACCGGTATGGCGACCGGCTTCTTTAACGGTGATTTTGGCGCGCTGATGACCGCCCTCTCTACTGACGGTAAAAACGACATTCTCTCAACCCCGAGTGTGGTCACCCTGGATAACAAAGAGGCGTCGTTCAACGTGGGTCAGGATGTGCCGGTCCTGTCCGGCTCGCAGACCACCAGCGGCGATAATGTTTTTAACTCGGTGGAGCGTAAGACGGTCGGTACCAAGCTGAAAATTATTCCGCAGATCAACGACGGTGACATCATCCACCTGAAGATTGAGCAGGAAGTTTCCAGCGTGGATGCCAGCGCGACGGAAGATGCCAGCCTCGGTCCAACCTTCAACACCCGTACCATCAATAACGAAGTGATGGTGCACAGCGGGCAGACGGTAGTGCTCGGCGGGTTAATGGAGAACGTCACCAAACAGAATGTCTCGAAAGTGCCGCTGCTGGGGGATCTTCCGCTGGTGGGACAGCTGTTCCGCTACACCTCCCAGGATACCTCGAAACGTAACCTGATGGTCTTTATCCATACCACCGTTCTGCGGGATGACGATAGCTACAGCGCCTCGTCGAAGGAAAAATATGACCAGATCCGCGCGCGCCAGCAGCAGCGCATGGAGGAGAAAAAGCTGGGCATTGTCTCTAACGATGACACAGCGGTGCTACCGGCCTATCCGTCTAAGGGCACTTCCGCCACTCCGGCCCCGCGCAATCCGTTTAAAGGGTAAGGGGGCGGGAGATGGATGAACTCACCAATGCCTTATGCACCAGCAGCTTTGCCAAGGATAACGGCGTCCTCTTTTATCAGGATCAGGTCTTTGTCCGCGATGACGCCCCGGCCTTTGCTCTGCTGGAGATGCGCCGGGTGCTGGCCCGTTCTTTTACGCCGGTTGTCCTGACGCCAGAGGCGTTTGACGAGATGCTGGCTAAAATCTGGCAGCAGAATAGCGGTGTCTCGCAGCAGCTGGTGGATGACATGGATGCCGATATCGATCTGATGGCGCTGACCGAGGAGATCCCGGATAACGAGGATCTGCTGGATAACGACGAAAACTCGCCGGTGATCCGCCTGATCAACGCCATTCTCGGCGAGGCGGTGAAAGATGGTGCCTCGGATATTCATATCGAAACCTTTGAGCGTACCCTGAGCATCCGCTTTCGCGTCGACGGCGTGCTGCGCCCGGTGCTGCAACCGGCGCGCAAGCTGGCGCCGCTGCTGGTGTCCCGTATCAAGGTGATGTCGAAGCTCGATATCGCCGAAAAACGCCTGCCGCAGGATGGGCGTATTTCGCTGCGTATCGGGCGTAAAGCCATCGACGTGCGTGTTTCCACCATCCCCTCGCAGTACGGCGAGCGGGTAGTGATGCGTCTGCTCGATAAAAGCAATCTCAAGCCGGACATTAACAAGCTGGGTCTAATCGACGAAGAGTTACAGCAGCTGAAGGGATTAATTGGCCGTCCGCATGGCATCATTCTGGTCACCGGCCCGACCGGTTCCGGGAAAAGTACCACCCTGTACGCCATTCTTTCGGCGCTGAACGGCCATGAACGCAACATCCTCACCGTTGAAGATCCCATCGAGTATGAGCTGGAAGGGGTGGGGCAAACCCAGGTTAACCCGCGCGTCGACATGACCTTTGCCCGCGGGCTGCGCGCCATTCTGCGCCAGGACCCGGACGTGGTGATGATCGGTGAAATCCGTGACGGCGAAACCGCGCAGATTGCGGTGCAGGCGTCTCTCACTGGTCACCTGGTGATGTCCACGCTGCACACCAACAGCGCGGCAGGGGCCATCACCCGCCTGCGCGACATGGGCCTGGAGTCATTTTTAATCGGATCATCGTTGCTGGGTGTCATTGCCCAGCGTCTGGTGCGTCGGCTGTGTGTACACTGCCGGACCACCAGTCCGCTGGACGCCAATGAAAAAGCGCTGTTCAGCTTTATGGCGACCCCGCCGAAGGCGATTTATCGCGCGGTGGGCTGCGAGCAGTGCCGTCAGAGCGGCTATCAGGGGCGAGCCGGGATCCATGAATTCCTGGTGGTGGACAGCGCGATGCGCCGGGCCATTCACGAAGATAAAGATGAAATGTCCATCGAGACCGAACTCTTCAAACAGGCCTACAGCCTGCGTGAAAACGGCCTGCTGAAGGTGATTTCCGGCGTCACCTCCCTGGAAGAGGTCATGCGCGTCACCGCCGAGCGCGGGGGAGATGAATAATGGCGTGGTATGCGTGGACAGCCACCAGTGCGGCGGGGAAAACCCAGCGCGGCATCCTGCAGGCCGAGGGGCCGAAGCAGGTTCGCCAGACGTTGCGTGAGCAAAAGCTGATGCCGGTGAGCATTACGCCGACCCGCGAACCTGCGACAACCGGTAGCGCGCAGAAGGGGATCAAACTCTCCACCCCGGTGCTGTCGATGTTCACCCGTCAGCTGTCAACTCTGGTGAACGCCGCGCTGCCGCTGGAGAGCGCCCTGAAGGCGATTGCAAAGCAGTCGGAAGATAAAAAGCTGGCGGCGATGGTGACCGGGATCCGCGACAAAGTGGTGGAAGGGCACACGCTGTTTGACGCCTTCAGCCAGTTTCCGCGCACCTTCGACAAACTCTACTGCACCCTGGTGATGGCCGGGGAAAAAACCGGCCATCTCGGGGACGTGCTGGAAAAACTGGCGGAGTACAACGAGCAGCGCCAGAAGATGAAAAGCAAGCTCACCCAGGCGATGGTTTACCCCATCACCCTGACGGTGGTGGCGGTGGCGGTGATCTGCATCCTGCTGGTGGCGGTGGTGCCGCAGGTGATTGAGCAGTTTACCCATATGAAACAGCAACTGCCGATCACCACCCGCACGCTGATCGCGGTGAGTGATTTCCTGCAGGCGTATGGCCTCTATATCGGCGGCGGGCTGGTCACGGCATTTATCGGCTTTAAAAGCTGGCTTAAAAACGCCCGGAACCGCTTTGTCTGGCACCGCTGGCTGGTTAACGCCTCGCCAATCAAAAAACTGGTCTGCGCCATCAACAGCGCGCGCTATATCCGCACCCTCAGTATTTTGCAGGCCAGCAGCGTGCCGCTGCTTGAGGGGATGTATATCGCCATGGACGGGATTGAAAATCTGCACGCCCGCCAGGTGCTGGAACAGGCGGCGGACACCGTGCGCCAGGGAGCCTCGTTATATGCCGCCCTGGAGCAGGCGAGATTATTCCCGCCCACCATGCTGTACATGATTGCCTCCGGCGAAGAGAGCGGCGAGCTGGGTAACCTGATGGATCGCGCGGCCGAAAACCAGGAATCAGCATTACAGCATCGCATCACTTTAACGCTGTCGGTATTTGAACCGGCGCTGGTGGTCTCTATGGCGACCATCGTTCTGTTTATTGTGATGTCAATATTACAACCGCTTCTGCAACTTAATAATATGGTAGGTTAATTATGGCGATGAAACGAAAAAACCTGGCGGGCCAGGCGGGCTTTACTTTGCTCGAATTAATGGTGGTCATTGTTATTCTCGGCGTACTGGCCAGTATGGTGGTGCCGAATTTAATGGGAAATAAAGAGAAAGCGGATATCCAGAAAGCCACCAGCGATATTGTGGCGCTGGAAGGCTCGCTGGATATGTATAAGCTGGATAACCACCGTTATCCCACCACTGAACAGGGCCTGCAGGCGCTGGTCACCAAACCTGAAATCGCGCCAATCCCGAACGGCTACCGCGCTGACGGCTATATTCGCCGCCTGCCGCAGGATCCGTGGGGCAGTGATTACATTCTGGTCAGCCCGGGCGAACATGGCGCCGTTGACGTATTCTCCGCCGGTCCGGACGGCGAAGCCAATACCGCAGACGATATTACCAACTGGTCGCTCAATAAAAAATAATGAACAGGCAACGCGGCTTTACGCTGCTGGAAATTATTCTCGCGCTGGTGATATTCGCCAGCTGCGCCATGATGGTGGTCTCAACAATACCGTCGCGCAACGGCGCGGATATATTTGGTCAGCAATTAAAAGCCGTTGTTGAATATGGTTCCGACCGGGCGGTGATGGACGGAAATATTGTGGGCCTGGTGGTGACGCCGGATAAATATCAGCTGATGACGCTCAATGAAAAAAAGGGTGAACGCCGCTGGGTGCCGTTAGCGCAACGCCGTATCACTACCGGGGGCGACTTCCCTGAAGGGATGCACGTCTCGCTCACCCCGCAGCGTCTGGCCGCCACGCCTGACGCCGAGCCGCAGATCGTCTTTTTGCCGGACGGCGAGATGAGCCGTTTCACCCTGACATTACAGAGTGACGATAAACAACACCATTTCCGCGTGGTGTCGCAGGGCGCGGCACCGGTTACGGTAGAGAACGATGGCTAAACGAAATGCCTCGCAGCGCGGGATGACGCTGCTGGAGGTGATGGTCGCCCTGGTGATCTTCTCCACCGCCGCGCTGGCGTTAATGAACTCTGTCTCCCTGAACGTGCGCTTTACCCACGGTCTGGCGGATACCCTCCAGGCCTGCTGGGTCGCTGAGAATCTGCTCGCCGAAGCGCAGCTGACCAAGAGCGACTTCCCGGATGCAGGGCAGAAGGGGACGGAACTGATGGGCGGGCGCAACTGGAACTGGCGGATGCAGCGGGTGAAGGTTGCCGATAAGCGCTGGGCGGAGGAGATCCTGGTCTATGCCGAAGGGGATGAGAGCCAGCCGGTGGTAGCGATGCGGGTACTGCCTCCGGGAGAGAAAAAATGAAGAAACGGCAAAGCCAGCGCGGCTTTACGCTGCTGGAGATCATGATTGCGCTGACCATCTTTGCGGTGATCAGCACCCTCGCCTGGCAGATCCTCGACGGCGCGATGCGTACCAGCAATGCCACCGATCGCAACGCGTCCAGGCTCAATCAGATCCAGCGCGCCTGGAGCCTGCTGGAGCGTGATTTTTTTCAGCAGCAGGCCCGGGCACCGCGCAATGAACCCGACGTTTTTCGCCAGGATGATAACGCCATCGAACTGACCACCCTCAACGGGGTGAGCGGGCATGTCCAGCTGGAGCGGGTGCGCTGGCGGTTTGAGGATCACCGGCTGTGGCGCGATGTCTGGCCGACCATCGACAGCCCGGCAGGCGTAAAACCCGAAGTGGTGCCGATTGTCTCTGAGGTGAAATCCGCCCAGTGGCGATTTTTCAGCGGTTCATGGCAGAAGCCCTGGCGAGAGAGCGGGCATCAGCCAGACGGGGTCGAGTTGACCCTGACCATGGAGAGCGGCGACACCTGGCGCTGGGTCTTTACCACCCCAGGCGACATGCCGCAGCCGCAGATCGCCGTGAAAACGGCTGAAAAGCCCGAAGAGGCGAAGCCTGCGTCCGCTCCTGAACAAGCGCCAGCACCGGTACCGGAAAGTCAGCCATGAACAAAATGAATCAAAGCCAGCAGCGGGGCGTTGCGCTGCTGGTGGTGCTAATCCTGCTGGTGATGATGTCGGCCCTGGCGGCCAGAATCAGCCAACAGTTCAGCCGTAATTTACAGAAAACCCACTACCAGGTGAGCCAGCAGCAGCTGCGCTGGGCGATACAGCGCCAGGAGCAGGCGGTGAAGCAGCTGTTGCAGACCGCCGCCAGCGGCGAGAATCCGCTGGAGCCGGACGGTGAGTGGCATCAACCCCTTGAGACACAGGGGGAGTTTTACACGGTGGTGAGCCAGGTTGAGGACGCGCAGGACTGCTTTAACGTCAATAATCTGCTCACCGTGGAGCAGGCGGCAAAGGATCAGGCCACGTCAGCCATACCGGAGAAGTCCCGTAAGCAGCAGACGGTTGAACAACTGCTGGCCGACGCGGGTCTGGATCAGATCACCGCTGAGCAGGTCTATCAACAGCTGGTGGATTACCTGGACGGCGACAGCACCACGGCGAAAGGGGCCGCGGAGAGTGATGCCTGGGCAGGTGTGCAGCCCGCGCGGCTTCCGGCCAACCAGATGATGCGCAACATCAGCGAAATCAGGCTGCTGCCCGCGTTTCCGGCATCGGCCTATGCCAAAGTCAGCGCGCTACTGTGCGCCCTGCCGGATGCCAGCAGCAAGATCAACGTCAATACCCTCAAGCCTGAACAGGCAAAACTGCTGGCGGCGCTGTTTGCGGGAAAACTGACGGAGGATGACGCCGCCCGGCTGCTCGCGTCACGCCCGGAAGCGGGATGGGAAAACGTGGAGGCCTTCAGCAAGGCGCTGGAGCAAAATTTTCCCCAGCTGAAAGACGAGTTAACTCAGGTGGCTGAACAGGTAGCCGTCAACAGTCGCTACTTCCGGGTGAACTACACCGGCAACACCGATGATTTAACGCTGCGCGTGGTCAGTCAGCTTCAGGTTAACAGTGAAGCGGGCGAGATCGTAACCTGGCAGCGCCGTTACCGAATGATTGAATAATAAAAGCCGATACCGATGAAAAAGATACTTTTTGTACGTCCCGACAGCCGCGAGGACGGGACCATTGCATGGTGCGAATCCGGGAGCCAGCAGGTCAATACGCTCCACGGCATGGCGGCCCTGTCGACGCTTGCGGACCATCCGCTGGCGTCGCGCATCTGTCTGCTGTTACCCGCCGGTGAGACGATCTTCCGCCACTTCTCCCTGCCAAAGAAAGGGCTCAGCGCCCAGGCGACGCCATTCTCGTGGATGGCCGAGGAGACGCTGATCGGTGACGTCGACGACCTGCACTGGACGGTATTGAGCAAAAAAGGAGAGGAAGTGGATGCTGTCGCCATTGAGGGTCGGCGCTTGCGCAACTGGCTCACCCGCTTTGAGCAGGCCGGGCTGAAGGTCGTTCAGGCCCTGCCTGACGCCTGGCTGCTGCCGGTCGTGGAAGGAGGAAGCACGCTGGTTGCGCTGGATGAGAGCTACTGGCTGCGCTTTTCACCGGCCAGCGCCTGTGAAGCCGACGCCTCGCTGCTGCCGCTGCTGATGGCGAAATCTCAGCCGGGGATGGTGCGCTGCTATGGCGAGGCGCCTGCCGGAATTGCGGTGGATGAATCCTTACCCTGGCAGCACCCGTTAGTGCTGATCCAGCCGCAGTGGCAGAACTGCCGGGCCAATGTGCTGCACGGCGAGTTTCATCCCCGCGGCGCCCAGGGCGGTGCCTCCAAAGGCATGAAAGGGGCAATGGTTGCCCTGGCGCTGCTCAGCGTCGGATTGCTGCTGGGGCCGAGACTGGCAATGGCCCTGCTGCTGGTGCACCAGGAAAACCAGCTGCAACAGGAGATCGCCACGGTCTATCAGTATCATTTCCCCAGCCTTCGCCAGCAAAGCAATATTAAGTATCACTTTGGTCAGAACCTGAAGAAGGTTAACAAAGGCGTCTTTCTGCAAATGGCGGATCTGAACAAAGCGAAGCAGGCGGTTCCGGGTATAGAAATTAACCTGCTGGATTATGACGGTTCGCAAAACCGCTGGACGCTCAGCGCCAGCAGCCAGAACAGCGCATCGCTGCAGGCGTTCATTCAGCAGAGCAGTGCGGATTTCAACTTTTCGCTGCAGCCGGTTTCAACGGTCGCGCCCTTTACCGCCATGATCACGGGGAAACACAAATGAAAGAGCGTGTCGCACAGCTTAAAGCGCGGTATCAGAATTACTCTGCCCGTGAAAAGGTGCTGATGAAATTCTGCGCCGCGGCGCTGGGCTGCGCCGTCGTCTATTACGGCGGCATGGTTCCGCTGGATAATATGATTAAAAATAGCCAGTCAACGCTGAAGCGCCAGAGAGATACCCTTAACTGGATGCGTAGCGAAATCGATAAAAACCATCTCCAGGTGCAGCAATTAACAACCGACAATCCGCGTAGCGTGGTGGAAAACAGCGCAAAGCAAATAAAGCTGCCGCTAAATGATGTGCGTCAGGAGGGGCAGACGTTATCGTTTATTGTGCCCCGGATGGAGATCAATGAGCTGAAGAACTGGTTGCGCGAAATTAACGCCACCTCAGGGATCAAACTGGAGAAAATAAAGCTGACTCCTGTCGACCACCAGCGTGACGTCAGGGCAGAGATCCAGCTTAGCTGGAAAAAAACGGCATGACGGCTTTCGTCCTGTTCAGAGAGAGCAGCCCGGGCCTGTTCAGCCTGATGAGCGCCGTTTTTGGCGCAATTATCGGCAGCTTTCTCGGCGTGGTAGCAGAGCGGATCCCGCCGATGCTGCTTGAAGATGAGGCCGGGATTAACTTACTCGTTCCGGGCTCGCACTGCCCGGCATGCCAGCATGATTTGGCCTGGTGGCAAAATATCCCACTGGTAAGCTGGTTGGCGCTACGCGGGCGCTGCCACTACTGCGGCAGCGCTATCCCATTGCGTTTATGGTTACTTGAAGCCTTTACCTTCCTCTTTTTTGGCACCACCGCCTGGTCTATGCCAGACCTTGCCGGGCTCTTTTCCCTCTGGCTGTTGAGCGCCTTTTTGCTGCCGCTCGCCCTCATCGATGGGCGGCATCTGCTGCTGCCGGACTGCCTGACACAACCGCTGCTGTGGGCCGGGCTGCTGGTCCACCTTATCAGCCCGACGCTGCCCCTGCGCGATGCCATTATCGGCGCCGTGGCGGGCTACCTCTCTCTCTGGCTTGTCTACTGGACGTTTCGCCTGATAACCGGTCGCGAAGGTCTGGGTTACGGTGATTTCAAGCTGCTGGCCGCGCTGGGCGCCTGGTGCGGCTGGCAGGCGCTGCCTGATGTACTGTTACTGGCGTCGTTAACCGGCATTGCCGGACATCTCCTCTTTATTAAAGCGGATCAAAAAGCCGCGCACATTCCTTTTGGCCCGGCACTGGCGGCCGGAGGCGTTATTACCTTTATTTTGCAAAATTATTCACTCATCCCCTAATTAAATCTGTCAATTATATTTTGAGATTTTTTCGACAAGGGAAAGAGGTGAGTAATCATTTTTTTGCTAATACTATCTTCGTTATAAACCGCATGTGACGTTAATTTTATAATTAAGATTAACTGAAAATATTAAAAACATTTTAATTCATTATGTATTTAATTTTTTTTAAATCCATGTTGGTTTTATTTCATGTTTAAGGAAGACATGTTTTTTAAAGTTCACGTAGAGTTATTAGGATATGAAAATGAATTTCTTTAAGCCTAAATACCTGGCGCTTTTTGTTGCAGCGGCAACCAGCCCTGTATTTGCAGCCGTTCCAGGTGTGCCATCATTGACCAGCGGCAACGACAAGTTTGCTATTGTTGAAGTTGACCAGGCCGCGCAGGACTATAACTCTCTGGTAAAAGTTCACGATGGCGCAGACGTTAAAGTTGAGTGGAATGTCTGGAGTGGTGATGCTCCAACCTCGGCAAAAGTGCTGCTGGATGGTAAGGAAGTCTGGTCTGGCGCGAGCGGCGCGACAGGCTCCGCCACCTTTAAGGTGAAAAAAGGGGGCCGTTACCAGGAGCAGGTTCAGGTATGTAATGACAGCGGCTGTAGCACCAGCGCCAGCAAACTGATCATTGTGGCGGATACCGACGGTAGCCACCTGCTGCCATTAAACACCACGCTTCATGAGAACAACAAAGCGTTCGCCAAACATACCGATAAAGTGGTTGCGGCCTATTTCCCTGAGTGGGGCGTATACGACCGTAACTTCACCGTGGATAAAATCCCGGTTGCCAACCTGAACCACATTCTTTACGGCTTCATTCCAATTTGCGGTGGCGATGGCATCAACGACAGCGCTAAATCTTCCGGCGCGCTGGAATCCCTGAAACGCGCCTGTGCTGGCCGTCAGGACTACACCGTCGCCATTCATGACCCGTGGGCTGCGCTGCAAAAACCACAGCAAGGTGTGACCGGCTGGGACGAACCGTACAAAGGTAACTACGGCCAGCTGATGGCGATGAAAAAAGCCAATCCAAACCTGAAGATCCTGCCTTCTGTGGGCGGCTGGACCCTGTCCGATCCCTTCTTCCAGATGGACAACAAAGTGCTGCGCGACCGTTTCGTCGGCTCAGTTAAAGAGTTCCTGAAAACCTGGAAAGTGTTTGATGGCGTGGATATCGACTGGGAATTCCCGGGCGGCGGCGGCGAGAATGCCAAACTGGGCAACCCGCAGACCGACAAAGCCACCTATACCGCACTGATGCACGATCTGCGCGCCATGCTGAACGAGCTGTCTGCTGAGACTGGCCGTACTTACGAGCTGACCACCGCTATCGGCGCCGGTAGAGATAAGATTGAAGATGTCGATTACACCACTGCACAGCAGTACATCGACCACATCTTCCTGATGAGCTACGACTACTACGGCGCATGGAGTAACACCGAACTGGGTCACCAGGCGGCGCTGTACGGTGCTTCCTGGAAACCAGATACCAACTACACCACCGATAACGCCGTGAAAGCGATGCTGGACCAGAAAGTACAGCCGGGCAAAATCGTAGTGGGTGCGGCGATGTACGGTCGCGGCTGGACCGGCGTACACGGCTACACCGGCGACAATCCATTCACCGGCACCGCGACTGGCGCAATTCCGGGTACCTGGGAAGCGGGTATCATTGACTACCGCGTGATTGCCAATCAGATGAAAGGCAAGCCAGGCTGGGAGTACAAATATGACAGCGCGGCAGAAGCGCCTTACCTGTTCAACAAAGCCACCGGCGAGCTGGTGAGCTATGACGACGCCCGTTCGGTTGCGGCGAAAGGCAAGTACGTACTGGACAAAAACCTCGGCGGTCTGTTCGCATGGTCTATTGAATCCGATAACGGCGATATCCTGAACGCCATGAACGAAAGCCTGTTGGGCAACGGTTCCTCTTCTGACGAGCCAGCGAACACCAACCACGCGCCTGTGGCGACCGCTGCTGACCAGACCGTGACCGGTCCGGTGACCGTCACGCTGGATGGTTCTGCTTCTTCCGACCAGGATGGCGATGCGCTGACCTACAAGTGGACGCAGATTTCCGGAACCGCGGTGAATATCGCGAACAGCACCTCCGCGAAAGCCACCTTTAGCGTTCCGGCTGTGACCAGCGACCATACCCTGGCCTTCCGTCTGACCGTGACCGATGCGAAAGGGCTCTCCAGCACCGTGAACGTCCAGGTCGTCAACAAAGCGCCTAAAGCGAACCAGGCTCCGGTGGTTAACCCAATGCAGGCCGTCACCCTGGAAGCGGGTCAGACGCAGTCCCTGCATGTCCAGGCATCCGATCCAGATGGCGATGCGCTGACCTATAGCTGGAGCGTACCGGCAGAGATGAATGCTACCGGTATCAATACCTCAAGCGTGCGCATCACTGCGCCGGAGGTGACCTCCGAGTCCAGCTACTCCCTGAGCGTAGTGGTCGGCGATGGCAAAGAGAGCGTGCACTCAACCGTGCAGGTTAACGTCACGCCAAAAGCGTCTGAGCCAGCCGATGATGTCACGCCGCCTGCGGATGACGTCACGCCACCAGCTGATGAAGATACTCCTCCGTCCGACGAAGGAGCAACCGGTAGCTGTGATAAGCCTGTCGATGCCAACGCCAGCAAATATGCTGCGTGGAGCAGCAGCAAGGTCTACAACACTGGCGATACCGTTAGCTTCGACCATCTGGTCTGGAAAGCGAAGTACTGGACTCAGGGCAACCAGCCTGGCTTTGGCGAGGGAGCATGGGAACTGGTCAGCAAAGTGAAGTTCAGCTGGCAACCCGAAATGGTTTATAACGGCGGCGACACGACCACTTATGAAGGTTTCGTTTACCGTGCGAAGTGGTGGACCCGTGGTGATAACCCAGCCAACAGCGATGTATGGGTGAAAGAAGGCGCAGCAGCAGACTGCAAATAATCGTCCTTCTCTGAGATGGCGGGCGCGATCTTTGCCCGCCATCAATGACCGCGCTTCACCGCGCGGTCAGTCCATCAGCGTCGGCCAGGTGAAGAGATGAAACGCGTTATTTTTCTGTTGTTGTTAATCAGTCAGGGGGTATTAGCCAACTGCTGGAATTCTGCCGGGAAATATTACCATGTCGATCCCTGGTTATTATTTGCCATTGCGGACGTGGAGTCCGGCCTCAATCCGAACGCGGTCGGTTATAACCACGACGGCTCCCGGGATGTCGGTCTGATGCAAATAAATAGTACGCATTTTGCTGAACTGGAAAAAAAGGGCATTGATGAATACCGGTTAATAACGGAGCCCTGCACCTCTATTATGGTTGGCGCTTCTATTCTCTCCGGCATGATTAACGTTTACGGCTATAACTGGGAGGCGGTCGGCGCCTATAACGCGGGACTGAAACCGGAGAATTATCCCCAGCGCAGGATTTACGCCAGAAAAGTCTGGGCGAAATATCAAAGAATAAAACGGATGTCGCAGTACCGATAGTCAGTTTTTTTTGAAGAATATCTTACGAGTGTTCTTCAGAAAGAAAAGGTTGCTGTCCCGGATTTATTTATTAAAGGGTTAATACATAAATCGAGTTCGTATTGCTTATTATCGTTTTTAAAAGGAACAACGTAGATGAATAAAAGGACATTGCTGAGCATTCTGGTCGCGGGGGCGTGTGTTGCGCCAGTAATGGCACAGGCAAACATGCTCAAGGCGGAAAGCAGTGAACCCTACACGATAAAAGCCAGCGATCTGGCAAAAAAAGAGCAGGCGTTAACGGATTTTCCGCTGATGAAGTCGGTCAAGGCGACAATCCGCACCCTGGATAACGCCCTGGTGGAGCAGATTGAGCCGGGTAAGGCGACCAATCCAGATAACGTGAAGCGTGTTGAAAGCATTCTGAAGGAGAGCGACTGGGAGTATCTGTTCCCGCTGCGCGCCAAAGAGTACAGCTACAGCAACTTACTGAAAGCGGTGGGTAAATTCCCGGCGCTGTGCGATACCTACACCGATGGCCGCGACAGCCTGGCGATTTGCCGTAAAGAGCTGGCGACCATGTTTGCACACTTCGCGCAGGAGACCGGCGGGCATGAATCCTGGCGTCCGGAAGCCGAATGGCGTCAGGCGCTGGTATACGTTCGCGAAATGGGCTGGAGCGAAGGCCAGAAGGGCGGCTATAACGGCGAATGCAACCCGGATGTCTGGCAGGGACAGACCTGGCCGTGCGGCAAAGACAAAGACGGCGATTTCCTGAGCTACTTTGGCCGCGGCGCCAAGCAGCTCTCCTACAACTATAACTACGGTCCGTTCTCGGAAGCGATGTTTGGCGACGTCCGCACGCTGCTGGACAAACCGGAGCTGGTTGCCGACACCTGGCTGAACCTGGCGAGCGCCATCTTCTTCTTCGCCTACCCGCAACCGCCGAAGCCGAGCATGCTGCAGGTCATCGACGGCACCTGGCAGCCAAACGATCACGACAAAGCTAACGGCCTGGTACCGGGCTTCGGCGTGACCACCCAGATCATTAACGGCGGCGTGGAATGTGGCGGCCCGACGGAAATTGCCCAGTCCGAAAACCGGATCAAATACTACAAAGAGTTCGCCAACTACCTGAAAGTGCCGGTTCCGGAAAATGAAGTCCTGGGCTGTGCCAACATGAAGCAGTTTGATGAAGGCGGCGCCGGTGCCCTGAAAATTTACTGGGAACAGGACTGGGGATGGAGCGCAGATACGCCGGACGGCAAAACCTACGCCTGTCAGCTGGTGGGTTATCAGACGCCATTCAGCGCCTTTAAAGAGGGCGATTACACCAAGTGCGTGCAGAAGTTCTTTAACGTGAATATCGTCAATGACGATGGCTCTGCGGTTAACCCGAGCGATAATACGCCAGCGGACAATACCCCGGCAGACAATACGCCAGCGGATAATACTCCGGCTGATAACACCCCGGCAGACAATACGCCAGCAGATGAGACGCCAGCTGTGACTAACCATGCGCCGGTTGCGGTCATTTCCGGCCCGGTTGGGGCGGTTGACGCGGGTGCCCAGGTCTCCCTGAGCGCGGAAGGCTCCACTGACGAAGATGGCAACAAACTGACCTATACCTGGCGTTCCCAGGACGGCCAGACCGTCTCCGGTGAAGACAAAGCGGTAGTGACCTTTACTGCGCCTGAAGCAGCAACGGCTCAGCAGATTGAAGTGAGCCTGACCGTCAGCGATGGCGAGCTGAGCGACACCACGACTTACCTGCTGAACGTGAAAGCGAAAGCGCAGACCCCGTCAGGTGACGAAGGCTCAGACACTTACGCGGCGTGGAGCGCCAACAACAAGTACAACGCAGGGGATATCGTGAACAACCACGGTAAACTCTTCCAGTGCAAGCCGTTCCCGTACAGCGGCTGGTGTAACAGCACCCCGGCTTACTATGAACCAGGCGTAGGCCTGGCATGGGCAGACGCCTGGACCGCACTTTAATAGCAAAACGGCAACCTCAGGGTTGCCGTTTTTTTCTCTGCCGCGCGCCGGGCTGTTAGCGATGTAACTTCCCGTGATCCCGCAGCCAGGCCGCGGTGCGCACAATCCCCTCATCCAGCGTCACCAGCGGCTTATAGCCCAGCTCACTCTCAGCGCGTTGCGTATCGAGGGTAAAATCAAAGTTCAGTTTCGACACCCCGTAGTGCGTCAGCATCGGCTCTTTGGCAGCCTTATTGCCCAGCCGCTCCATGCTGCGGGCAATAATATCCAGCATCGGGTAGGGCACGGAGCGGATCCGGCAGTGAATGTTCAGCTCGTCGATCAGCTTTTGCACAATGCTGCGCAGCGAGCGTGGCTCGCCGTTGGTGATGTTGTATGCCCGGCCGGATGGCAGCCCGTCGCACTCACGCTGGCTGGCCAGCCACATGGCATGAATGGCATTGTCGTAATAGGTCATGTCCACCAGCGCATCCCCGCCGCGCGGCAACAACACGCTGCCGTAGTGGTGCATCATCTGCGCCAGGCGCGGAATAAACACTTTGTCGTGCGGGCCAAACAGGCTCTGCGGACGCAAAATGGTAAAACGGGTATGCGGGTTAGACTGCGCCAGCAGATCGATTACCTCTTCGCTGGCGGCTTTACTGCGGGCAAATTCGCAGGCGAAGCGCGCCGGACGGAAATCTTCCTGGATATCGCGATGGTGGTGATAGTCGAAATAGAGCGACGGCGAGGAGATATGCACGAAGTTGCGCACGCCCCAGGCCACAGCCCACTCACCCAGACGGCGGGTGGCGCGCACGTTTGCCAGGTCGAACGCTTCCTGGGTTCCCCAGGGTGAGGTAAAGCTGGAGCAGTGCCACAGCGTATCGATTCCGGCCAGCATCACTTTTGCCTGGGAAGAGACCAGTTCCGTCAGGTCGGCATGGACAAACTCTGCGCCCATTTTTTGCAGCAATTTACCCATCGCTTCATTACGACCGGTGGCCCGGACGCTGACGCCTTTATTGCGCAAAAACTCCACCGCATTGCGGCCTAAGCCGCTGGTGGCGCCGGTAACCAGTACCTTCATATCGATCCACTGTATTGAAAGAATTTCGTGCGCATTCTTCCGTGAATTACGACTGTATGCAATGGGAAACGTGAAAGATTCAGAGTTTTAATTACTCTTTTTCTCTGTTTTGTTCTGCCAGAAAAACAATACGCCGGGCCATTCCCCGGAAGATAAACAGGTGCGCCGGGATCATCAGCAGCCAGTAGAACAGACCTGGCATGCCGTGCGGATGCCACCAGGCGCGCACGTCCAGCTCCCGGTGGTCGCCTTTGTCCTTGAGCGTAAAGCACAACCGCCCGAGGCCGGGGGCTTTCATGCCAAACAGCAGCGCCAGCTGCTTTTCAGGTTCAACGATAATTACCTTCCAGCTGTCAACGGTATCGCCGGTTTGCAAATATGGCGCGGCCGGACGGCCTTTCGCCAGCTTATGCCCGACGAGCCGATCCATCATCGCCCGGGTTTGCCACAGCGCGTTGCCAAAGAAGTAGCGCTCTTTACCGCCGATCTGGTTCACCACTTCCCACAGGGCGCTGAGGCTGGCGGTGGTTTTCACCGTGCATCCGGCCTGTTTCGGGTAGTAACCATATTCCGGACGCCAGCGGGCGAACGCCTGGGCGTCGTAGCCCCAGTCGCTGGAGTTCACCAGCTTCTCCTCTTCTTTCAGCGTGTTACGAACCGCGTCATCGAAGGGGATCAGCGTTTGCGGGATCAGGTTGCGCAGCGCGCGATCGTCAGCCAGCAGATCGTGTTTCAGCCCCTGGATTAACGCTTTGGCAATGGTCGGCGGCACGGAGGTAATCACATTTAAAAACCACACTGAGATCCAGCGGGTCGGGAAAGGAATGGGGATCAGCGGGCGACGACGGCCACTTACCCGCATAAAATGTTCAAACTGCTGCTGATAGCTCAACACCTCGGGTCCGGCGGCCTCCAGCACCCGGTGCTGCGTGGCCGGGTGGTTGAGAAGCTCCACCATATAGTGCAGCAGGTTCTCCAGCGCAATCGGCGTGGTGCGGGAGCGGACCCAGCGCGGCGGGGTCAGCACCGGCAGGTTATAGACCATATCGCGCATCACTTCGAAGGCGGCAGAACCGGCGCCAACGATGATCCCGGCCCGCAGTTCGGTAAGCGGGATCCCGGCGCTGCGCAGGATATCGGCGGTAAGTTGCCGGGCGCGCAGATGGTCGGACTGCTCATGCGCCGGTGCCTGTAACGAACTGAGAAAGATAATCTGCTTAACCGGGTGTTCCAGCAGCACGTCGCGCACGTTCATCGCCACCTGCCGCTCGTGGGCGATAAAGTCCCCCCCTTCGCCCATGCTGTGTACCAGATAGTAAAGGGTATCCACCCCCTCCAGCAGCGCCGCCAGCGTCTGCGGCCAGTTGAGGTCGATAGCATGGCAGGTGACGTGGGGCAGGGCCTGCTTTTGCAGACGTTCAATGCTGCGTGCCGCAGCCCGGACCTGGTGCCCGTGTGCGCTCAGGGCGGCCACCAGATGTTGACCGATATACCCGCTGGCACCCAGCACCAGAATACGTTGCGGCACGTGGACTCCTTAGCGCTGCAAAAATGCCTGCCAGTGGGCAACCACGTCTGTCAGCTGCTCGCGGTTAACGTCGAGATGCATCACCAGACGCACCACCGGCGAGGCGTTAATCAGCACGCCGCGCGCCTTCATAAACTCGCCTAATGCTGCGGCGTGTTCCTCTCCGACGCGGACAAAGAGCATGTTGGTGTCGTGACGCATCACGTCGGCGCCGATCTCGCGCAGCTGCGCAGCCATCCACGCGGCGTTGTCGTGATCGTCCTTCAGGCGGACTACGTTATTTTTCAGGGCGTACAGACCTGCCGCGGCGAGGATCCCGGCCTGGCGCATGCCGCCGCCGGTCATTTTGCGCCAGCGGTTGGCGCGCTTGATGTAGTCGGCGTTGCCCACCAGCAGGGAGCCCACCGGCGTGCCCAGCCCTTTGGAGAGACAAATGGTGAACGAGTCGCAATATTGCGTAATCGCTTTCAGCTCACAGCCATACTCCACCACGGCGTTGAAGATGCGCGCGCCGTCAACGTGCAGCCCCAGTTTACGCTCGCGGGTAAACTCCCACGCCGCTTTCAGGTAGTCGCGCGGCAGCACTTTGCCGTTATGGGTATTTTCGAGGCTGAGCAGTCTGGTGCGGGCGAAGTGAATGTCGTCGGCTTTGATTTTAGCCGCCACCTTGTCCAGCGGCAGGGTGCCGTCGGGGGCGGCATCGATAGGCTGCGGCTGAATGCTGCCGAGCACCGCCGCGCCGCCCGCTTCGTACAGATAGTTATGCGCTCCCTGGCCGACGATATACTCTTCGCCGCGCTCGCAGTGGCTGAGCAGTGCCACCAGGTTCGCCTGGGTGCCGGTGGGCAGGAACAGCGCAGCCTCGTGGCCGCTCAGTTCGGCGGCATAGCGCTGAAGTTCGTTAACGGTGGGGTCATCGCCATAGACGTCGTCCCCGACCGGTGCGGCCAGCATCTCCTTGAGCATGGCCTGCGTCGGGCGGGTTACGGTATCGCTACGTAAATCAATCATTTCACATCCCTATAGTTTAAAAGGTGATGTGAAATGTTTTACCTGAGCCAGTTGGTTTTTGCCAGCTCCAAAACTTCGTCACCGCGGCCACTGATAATGGCGCGCAGCATATAGAGACTAAAGCCCTTCGCCTGTTCCAGTTTGATCTGCGGCGGAATAGCCAGCTCCTCTTTGGCCACCACCACATCCACCAGCACCGGGCCGTCGGTGGCAAAGGCGCGGCTGAGGGCATCATCCACTTCCGAGGCTTTCTCCACGCGAATACCGGTGATACCGCAGGCTTCGGCGATGGCGGCGAAGTTGGTGTCGTGCAGATCCGTACCGTCGGTCAGATAGCCGCCCGCTTTCATCTCCATCGCCACAAAGCCCAGCACGCTGTTGTTAAAGACGATGATTTTGATCGGCAGTTTCATCTGCGCCACTGAAAGGAAGTCGCCCATCAGCATACTGAAGCCGCCGTCGCCGCACATCGCCACCACCTGACGGTCCGGCGCGGTGGCTTTCGCCCCCAGCGCCTGCGGCATGGCGTTGGCCATTGAGCCGTGGTTAAACGACCCCAGCAGGCGGCGCTTGCCGTTCATTTTCAGGTAACGCGCCGCCCAGACGGTGGGGGTACCCACGTCGCAGGTAAAGATGGCATCCTCGGCGGCGTAACGACTGATCTGCTGGGCCAGATACTGCGGGTGCAGCGCTTTATCGCTGGGTTTCGCCTTGTCATCCAGCCCTTTGCGGGCATCGCGATAATCGCTCAGGGCTTTATCCAGGAAGGTGCGATCGGTCTTCTCCTCCAGCAGCGGCATGAGTGCGCTCAGGGTCGCCTTGATGTCGCCCACCAGCGCCATATCCACTTTACTGTGCGCCCCGATGCTGGCGGGGTTAATGTCGATCTGGATAATTTTGGCGTCGGTGGGGTAAAACGCGCGATAGGGGAACTGGGTCCCGAGCAGCACCAGGGTGTCGGCATTCATCATGGTGTGGAACCCGGAGGAGAAGCCAATTAGCCCGGTCATCCCCACGTCGTAGGGGTTATCGTATTCTACATGCTCTTTCCCGCGCAGGGCGTGAACAATCGGCGCCTTAAGTGTGCCGGCAAATTCCAGCAGCTCCTCGTGGGCTCCGGCGCAGCCGCTGCCGCACATCAGGGCGATGTTGCTGGAGTAGCGCAGCAGCTGGGCCAGTTTTTTCAGCTCCGCGTGGGCGGGCGTCACCACCGGCTGGGGCGCAGGATACCAGTGGGTGCTGGCACTTTCCGGCGCCGCCTGCAGCGCCACGTCGCCTGGCAGCACAATCACCGAAACGCCGCGCTTCAGAATGGCGTTGCGCATCGCCAGGGCCAGCACCTGGGGGATCTGCTCAGGGGAGGAGACCAGTTCACAGTAGTGGCTGCATTCACGGAACAGCTCCTGCGGATGCGTCTCCTGAAAATAGCCGCTGCCAATCTCGCTCGACGGAATGTGCGCGGCGATAGCCAGCACCGGGACATGATTACGGTGACAATCAAACAGACCGTTGATCAGGTGCAGATTGCCAGGCCCGCACGAGCCCGCACAGACCGCCAGCTCTCCGGTCAGCTGAGCTTCGGCCCCGGCGGCGAACGCGGCGACCTCCTCATGGCGGGTCGGCATCCATTCGATGGTGCCCATTCGGTTCAGGCTGTCGCTCAGACCGTTGAGGGAATCCCCGGTAACACCCCAGATCCGTTTTACCCCGGCCTGTTCCAGCATTTTCGCAATATAGTTCGCCACGGTTTGTTTCATGGTAGTCCATCTCCTGAATGTGATAACGCTTTCAAGCTTAGATGAAACTGACCGGCATGCCCGCGGAATCCCCCTTATTAATAGTTGCTTTCACTGTGCAACATTTCGTCATATTGTGGTATGAGTTTAGTTAAAAATGGAGTCAATTCAGATGGTTAAATCATTGTTACTTGCTGTTAATAAAACGCTAACGCACGAAGATTTCGGCAGATTGTTGCTGCGGCTGGCGGTGGGGGGATTGATGCTGTTTCATGGCCTGCATAAGGCTATCGACGGGGTCGGGGGGATTGCAGGCATGCTGGTGGCAAAAGGGCTGCCGGGCTTTATCGCCTGGGGCGTGCTGATGGGTGAAGTGGTGGCGCCGATCCTGATTATTCTCGGCATTCTCACCCGTCCGGCGGCGCTGATATTAGCGTTCACCATGGTGGTGGCGTGGCTGATGGTAGGTACCGGGAAAACCTTCGCGCTGGATGCGGTAGGGGCATGGGCGATTGAGAGTCTGGTCTATTTCTTTGTGGGGGCGCTGGCGGTGGCATTTTTGGGGGCAGGGCGGTTTGCGGTGGTCAGCGATCCGGCGTGGAAGTAATTCCTCTGCAGCGGTAATGCCGGGCGGCACTGCGTTTGCCCGGCCTACGGTTCGCGCTCTTTTGTAGGCCCGGCAAGCGTAGCGCCACCAGGCGTTTTTTCAGGCCAGCACCAGATCCCCCTGCGGATGGCAGGAGCAGGCCAGCACATAGCCTTCCGCCACTTCGGCATCCGTCAGCGTCATGGTGCTGGTAACGGTATAGTTCCCGTCCACCACTTTTGTTTTACAGCAGCCGCACACGCCTGCACGGCAGGCAGCCACCACCGGCACGTTATTGCTCTCCAGCGCCTCCAGCAGCGTACTGCCCACGCGGCCAAAGAAGGTTTTCGCAGGCTGCAGTTTGGTGATCTTCAATCCGTGGGTGGCGGCTTCCGCGACCGGGGTAAAGAACTGCTCTTTAAAGAAGCGGGTCACGCCCAGGGCCTTCACCTCTTCTTCAACGATTGCCATATAGGGCGCCGGACCACAGGTCATCACCGTGCGGGAGGCGATATCCGGTACGCTTTGCAGCAGTTCGCGACTCAGGCGACCGGCGACAAACCCCTCTGTAGCGTTGTTTTCCGCCACCAGGGTAACCGGGTAGTGACGCCATTCGTCTGCAAAAATGACATCCTGCGGCGAGCGCACGCTGAAGATCACCGCCACGTCAGCCTGCGGGCGATTCTTCGCCAGCCAGCGCCGCATCGACATCACCGGCGTGACGCCGCAGCCGGCGGCCAGCAGCAGGAATTTATCGTCCGGCTTATCGTCGCAGGTAAAATCTCCCTGCGCGTCAGAGAGCCAGATATAATCCCCACGCTTCACCTCACCTGTCAGCCACTGTGAGCCCGCCCCCTCATCAATGCGACGAACCGTCAGCGTAATGTACTCGCTGATGCCCGGCGTCGAGGAGATCGTGTACGCCCGCAGCGTCTCTGCGGAGTGACGCACGCTGACCAGCGCATACTGCCCGGCACGGTAAGGATAATAGTCGTGGCACAGCAGCGAAATCGTCCAGACATCCGGCGTTTCCTGATGGATGTGGTGCACCTGCATCCGCCATGGGCACTGATGGGTTGGCATCGTCATACTTTTACTCCTTACGCGCTCAGCAGTTGCTTCATATCTTCTTCAACGGTGGTCACGGAACGCAGACCGAACTTCTCGTTGAGAACCGCCAGCAGATCCGGGGTGAAGAAGCCAGGCGCCGTCGGGCCGGTGACGATGTTTTTCACGCCCAGCGAGAGCAGGGTCAGCAGGATCACAATCGCTTTCTGCTCGAACCAGGAGAGCACCAGGGACAGCGGCAGATCGTTTACGCCGCAGCCCAGTTTTTCCGCCAGGGTGACCGCGAGGATGATGGCTGAGTAGGCATCGTTACACTGACCGGCATCGATCAGGCGCGGCAGCCCTTCGATATCCCCGAACTCCAGCTTGTTGAAGCGGTACTTACCGCAGGCCAGGGTCAGGATGAGGCAGTCGTCCGGCACGCTGGTGGCGAAGTCGGTGAAGTAGTTACGTTCCCCGCGCGCGCCGTCGCAGCCGCCCACCAGGAAGATATGACGCAGTTTTTCGCGGCTCACCAGATCAATCAGGGAATCTGCCGCACCCAGCAGGGTCTGGCGACCGAAACCGACGGTGATCAGGTGCGGAATTTCGCTGTAGGGGAAGCCCGCCATCTGCTGGGCCTGGGCAATCACCGGACCAAAATCGTCGCCTTCGAGGTGGCTCACGCCCGGCCAGCCGACGATGCTGCGGGTCCAGATGCGGTCATCGTAGGCACCCACCGTCGGGTCGATGATGCAGTTCGAGGTCATCACGATAGGGCCCGGGAAGCGGGCGAATTCCACCTGCTGGTTCTGCCAGCCGCTGCCGTAGTTCCCGATCAGATGTTTGAATTTACGCAGTTCCGGGTAGCCGTGGGCGGGCAGCATCTCGCCGTGGGTGTAGACGTTAACGCCGGTGCCATCGGTCTGCTCCAGCAGGTTGTAGAGATCTTTTAGGTCGTGACCGGAGATCAGGATGCATTTGCCTTCGGTCGCTTTGACGTTGACCTGCGTCGGGGTTGGGTGGCCATATTTGGTGGTTTCACCGGCATCCAGGATGCTCATCACTTTGAAGTTCATCTGGCCGATCTCCATGGAACACGCCAGCAGGGCGTTCATGTCGGAAGGCCAGGTGCCGAGCCACGCCATAATTTTGTGGTACTGGGCGTAGATGTCGTTGTCGTACTGATCCAGAACGTGGGCGTGCTCCATATAAGCCGCGGCACCTTTCAGGCCGTACAGGCAGAGCAGACGCAGGCCGAGAATGTTCTCGCCAATCGCCGCTTTGTCTTTGTTCGGGGTAAATTCAGCCGCCTGGCGCTGCAGATCGCCGAGGTCGTCGCTGACCAGTTGCAGGTCACCCATCGGGTTATCGACCTGGGCGCTGGCATCCACATTCAGGCACTGCGCTTTGAGGGCTTCACGCAGGGCGATGGCTTCGCGGGCGTAGCCCACAATGCGCGGGGAGTCGAAGTTCACGTTAGTCAGGGTAGAGAAAAACGCGCGCGGGGCGAAGTGATCAACGTAGTGGTCGATAATGCCATATTCCCGGGCTTTAACTGCCCAGGCGGATAAACCCTGCAGGGAGGCGATCAGTAAATCCTGCAGATCGGAGGTTTCTGCGGTTTTACCGCACATGCCCTGTGCGTAAGAGCAGCCGTTGCCAGCTGGGGTACGGATGGTTTGTTCACATTGCACACAAAACATAATCACACCTGTTAAAGTTATATTTGATATACATGTTTAAGATTATGCCTGTGGCGATACGGTGGGAAGCGCTTTCTGCCACAAAGTAGAGGGATATTGATTTAGCGCAATTTTGGCGGCAGCAGGCTACCGCCAAAGAAGTATCAGGCTGAGAAGAACGCCATCATGACGGGCACCAGCAGGCTTAAAATAAAGCCGTGAACGATGGCGGCAGGTACCATCTCCAGCCCGCCCGAGCGTTGCAGCACCGGCAGGGTGAAATCCATTGAGGTGGCACCGCACAGCCCCAGCGCCGTGGAACGACTGCGGCGCACCAGACCGGGAATCAGCATGATGGCGATCAGCTCGCGCCCCAGATCGTTAAAGAAGGCGGCGCTGCCAATGACCGGACCGAAAGACTCGGTTAACAGAATGCCGGAAAGCGAATACCAGCCAAAACCGGAGGCCATCGCCAGGGCAGTATTCAGCGGCAGGTCGAGAATAAAGGCGTTAATCACCCCGCCAATCAGCGAACTGCCCACCACCACCACCGCCACTATCATGCCGCGACGGTTGAGAACGATCTGTTTTAAGGTCATGCCATTATTTCGCAGCTGAATACCAATAAGGAACAGCAGGAAGATCAGGGTATATTCACTGGCCTCGGTGGCGTGTTGTAAAAAAGAGAATCCTGTCAGCCCCAGCAGAAAACCGAGCACCACCACGCCGCATAATTTTAATGACTCCAGCGCCATGGCAATGCGTGAAGGCAATTTTTCCTGATGGTGATGATTTTTCCACGGAATAGCGCGCTCCAGCCAGAACAGGGCCGCGATATTACAGAGCAAAATAACGGCCATCGTAATAATGGAGTAGTGCAGGATAGAGAGCAGATTGGTGGCAAGATTATCGAGGAAGGCGAGGCTGATCCCCATAAAAAAGAGAATGACGTAGACAATTCCGCTCAAAAGTCGGTTGATCAGTTTTAACGCTGACAGCTGATGAAGAGGAATGAGATAGCCCACGATCAGTGGGAGCAGAATGATTAAGAGTCCTGAAAACATGAACAACCGGTCCTGTATATGAGTGGCGCTGTGACACTACCCAATTCAGACGGTTCAGTAAAGGTGAAAACAGTGCCGGGCGGCGCTTCGCTTGCCCGGCCTACGAAATGCTGTCCCGTAGGCCGGGTAAGGCGAAGCCATCACCCGGCGCCACAACGCGCGCACGCTTAATCGCGTTTTTCCAGCAGGGTGCGGTACAGCACGCCGCCAATAATACCGCCGATAATCGGCATCACCCAGAACAGCCACAGCTGTTGCAGCGCCCAGCCGCCCTGGAAGATGGCTACCGCTGTGCTGCGCGCCGGGTTAACAGAGGTGTTGGTCACCGGAATGCTGATCAGGTGGATCAGGGTCAGCGCCAGGCCAATCGCAATCGGCGCGAAACCGGCCGGGGCGTGCTTGTCCGTTGCGCCGTGGATCACCAGCAGGAAGCCCGCAGTCAGCACAATTTCAATCACGATGGCAGAGAGCATGGAGAAACCGCCCGGGGAGTGTTCGCCAAAGCCGTTTGAGGCAAAGCCGCTGGCCGCAGCATCAAAGCCCGCTTTACCGCTGGCAATAACATACAAAATAGCGGCAGCAATAATTCCACCAATGACCTGGGCAATAATATAGCCAGCAACCTCTTTTGCCGGAAAACGGCCGCCGGCCCACAATCCTAATGTTACCGCCGGGTTAAAGTGACCGCCGGAAATATGCCCCACGGCATACGCCATCGTTAAAACCGTTAAACCAAAGGCCAGCGAAACGCCGACAAAACCAATTCCCAGTTCCGGGAACCCTGCTGCCAGGACGGCGCTACCGCAGCCACCAAATACCAACCAGAATGTCCCAAAACATTCCGCTGCTAATTTTCTGAACATAACCACCTCAAAGAAAAAATGAGCGCAATCCTGCGCCATTGTTATTTATCGCCAAAACAAGCGACGATTTTTAAAACGCCACTATTCTAAAAATGAATATTCCCTCTCACCAGTTAAATAAATACGGTAAGTTTGATGTAGGGCAATGTGTTGCGCTTCCTTGCTAAATTATGGCGAGTAAAGCAGAGTTACATTTTCGGCAGCAAGAGTATGCGGCGGAAATCGTTATTACAAATGAAACTGTCTGGTTAAATTCTTAATTTTCCCTTCTGGCAATCATTATTCCGCCGACGATGGAGTGTCCGTCCGGGCCCGCTGGCGTTATACTCCTGATAACTTAAAGGAAAAAGTTCATTTCTCCCGGAGGGTACATGTTGCTAGAGCGTGTGGAAATCGTGGGGTTTCGCGGCATTAACCGTCTGTCGCTGATGCTTGAGCACAACAACGTGCTGATCGGAGAAAACGCCTGGGGTAAATCGAGCCTGCTGGACGCCCTGACGTTGCTGCTATCGCCGGAATCCAGTCTGTACCATTTTGTCCGGGAAGATTTCTGGTTCCCCCCCGGGGATCTGCAGGGGCGTGAACACCATCTGCATATTATCCTTACCTTTCGTGAAAGCGAGCCGGGGCGCCATCGCGTTCGCCGCTATCGTCCTCTTGCCGATTGCTGGGTGCCCTGTGATGATGGCTATCGGCGCATTTTTTATCGTCTGGAGGGTGAGCTTGCCACTGATGACAGTGTGCTGACCCTGCGCGGTTTTCTCGATACTGACGGCCAGGTCCTGCCGCTGGAGGATATCGACGAGCGGGCGCGCCATCTGGTCCGTCTGATGCCGGTGCTGCGCCTGCGTGATGCCCGCTTTATGCGCCGCATTCGCAACGGTACCGTCCCCGACATGCCTGATGTGGAGGTCACCGCCCGGGAGCTGGACTATCTGGCCCGGGAACTGGTCGCCCGCCCGCAAAACCTGACCGACGGCCAGATCCGCCAGGGGCTGTCGGCAATGGTACAGCTGCTGGAGCACTACTTCTCCGAACAGGGCACCTCCCCGGTGCGCAACCGGCTGATGCGGCGGCGCTCCCATGACGAGCAACGCAGCTGGCGTTATCTCGATATCATCAACCGGATGATCGACCGTCCCGGCGGCCGCTCGCACCGGGTGATTCTGCTGGGGCTCTTCTCCACGTTGTTGCAGGCCAAAGGCACCGTCCGGCTGGACCGGGATGCCCGTCCGCTGCTGCTGGTGGAAGATCCCGAGACGCGCCTGCACCCAATCATGCTCTCGGTGGCCTGGCACCTGCTGAATCTGCTGCCGTTGCAGCGCATCACCACCACCAACTCCGGCGAACTGCTGTCGCTAACCCCGGTCGAGCACGTCTGCCGTCTGGTGCGTGAGTCGTCGCGCGTCTCGGCTTACCGCCTGGGTCCGGGGGGCATGAATGCGGAAGACAGTCGCCGTATCGCCTTCCATATTCGCTTCAACCGCGCCTCCTCGCTGTTTGCCCGCTGCTGGCTGCTGGTGGAAGGGGAGACCGAAACCTGGGTGATTAACGAGCTGGCCCGTCAGTGTGGGCACCACTTTGATGCCGAGGGCATCAAAGTGATCGAGTTTGCCCAGTCGGGCCTGAAACCGCTGATTAAATTTGCCCGGCGGATGGGCATCGAATGGCATGTGCTGGTGGATGGTGACGAAGCGGGTAAGAAATATGCCGCGACCGTGCGCGGGCTGATCAATAACGATCGGGAGGAGGAGCGCGAGCACCTGACGGCGCTGCCCGCCATGGACATGGAACACTTCATGTACCGGCAGGGCTTTGCCGATGTCTTTCACCGGGTGGCGATGATCCCGGACGACGTCCCGATGAACATGCGACGGGTGATCATGAAGGCCATTCACCGTTCCTCGAAACCCGATCTGGCGATTGAGGTGGCGATGGAGGCTGGTCGTCGCGGCGTGGAGGCGGTGCCCACGCTGTTACGGAAGATGTTCTCCCGCGTGCTGTGGCTGGCACGCGGGAGGGCGGACTAGCGGCGGGTCGCCCGGTTGACCTGATCGATCAGGCTGTCCAGCAGGGTAAACCGGCGGCGGTACTCGGCGCGTTTTTTGCTGGCGATCTCCTCCATCGGTTTGCGCGGCATGGCGAGCGGCAGCCTGAAGTTGCCCTCGCTGTCGCGCTCCCCGCCCAGCGACAGCCAGAAACTGTCGTAGTCGGCCAGCAGTTTCCCCTCTTTTTTCTTGCGATAGCGCCAGCTGCGATAAATATGGGTGCTGTTGCTGACGGCGATAATCTGCTCCACGGCCAGGGCGCTGCCGAGCGTCATGGCGGCTTCCACCAGCAAACGTTTCGGGAACAGGCCGTGACAGGCTTTGGTGGCGCTCTGAATCGCCTCGTGCGGCACAAAGGCTTTTGCCCCCTGCATCCCGCCGATAAACAGCGTCGGGGTGCCGTTAACCTGACACAGCGTAAAGGTCATCTCCGCCAGCACCGTCTGCTGTTCGTCGCAAAACGCCAGCGTCGCTTCGCCCTCTTTATCGAGGAAGGCATCAGCGCACAGACGCAGGGTAAAGGCGCGATCGTCTTTCCCGGTCAGGGTCAGTAACGTGACCCCCTCCCGGGAGAGATAGCCGTTCATCAGCGCGGCCGGGAGCCGGCTCTGCAGGGTCTGATAGTGCCAGTTCAGCGCCTGGAGCGTTTGCTGGCGATTCATCGCCACCGAGAGCCACGGGCGATGCAGGCGGCAGGGCAGTCCCGGCTGGGCCTGTAACAGTTGCAGCAGTTGCGGCTGTTTTGTCAGGCTTGCCAGCAGACGTGCAGTGCTGAACGGCGTCATCAGCGAGCGCAGCATAAACTTGCGGCGATAGGCCGGATTACGCCAGGCAAGGCCGGGGGTTAATGTCCCGGAGGCCAGATGCTGAAATAGCTGCCAGGCTGATTTAGGTTGCTGCTGATGTGAATAAGATGACTCTGCGATGGAGGACATAATAGATCCCGGTCTTGTTGCCAGGCCTTTATTTCAGCAGGGGTTTTATCAACCTCTCCTCAACAACTTTCACGCGCCACGAAAAGCAGGGGTTTCGTTGAGGCGCGGTTTAGTTAGAATCAACAGTTATGTAAGCCGGAATTGCTATTTGGAATATTTATGAACTTAAAGGGAAAGCGCAGGAAGCTGTTTCTGCTGCTGGTGCTGATTGTACTGGTGGGTGGATTCTGGCTGTGGCGGGTGCTAAACGCACCGGTGCCGCAATATCAGACATTGATTGTCCGTCCGGGCGAGTTGCAGCAGAGCGTGCTGGCGACCGGCAAACTGGACGCGCTACGCAAGGTTGACGTGGGTGCCCAGGTCAGCGGCCAGTTGAAGACCCTATCGGTGGAGATTGGCGACAAGGTGAAAAAAGGGCAACTGCTGGGGGTTATCGACCCGGAGCAGGCCGAAAACCAGATCAAAGAGGTGGAAGCGACGCTGATGGAGCTGCGCGCCCAGCGCAGCCAGGCGGAAGCGGAGCGTAAGCTCGCCCAGGTGACCCTGAACCGTCAGCGGCAGCTGGCGACCACCCAGGCGATCTCGCAGCAGGATCTGGATACCTCGACCACCGAGCTGGCGGTGAAGCAGGCGCAGATTGGCACCATCGATGCGCAGATCAAACGCAACCAGGCCTCGCTGGACAGTGCCAAAACTAACCTCGAGTACACCCGCATCGTTGCACCGATGGCCGGGGAAGTGACGCAGATTACGACCCTGCAGGGACAGACGGTTATCGCCGCCCAGCAGGCGCCGAACATCCTGACCCTGGCGGATATGGGTACCATGCTGGTGAAGGCGCAGGTTTCGGAAGCGGATGTGATCCACCTGAAGCCGGGGCAAAAAGCCTGGTTTACCGTGCTGGGGGACCCGCAAACCCGCTATGAAGGGGTGCTGAAGGATATTCTCCCGACGCCGGAGAAGGTCAACGACGCCATTTTCTATCACGCCCGGTTTGAAGTCCCCAACCCGCAGGGGGTGTTGCGCCTGGACATGACCGCCCAGGTGCATATTCAGCTCTCCGGGGTGAAAAACGTGCTGACCATTCCGCTGGCGGCGCTGGGCCAACCGGTAGGAGATAACCGCTATAACGTGAAGGTGCTGCGTAACGGTGAAATCCGCGAGCGTGAGGTGAGTCTCGGCTCGCGCAACGACACCGATGTGGTGGTGGTGAAAGGGCTGGAAGAGGGTGAAGAGGTGGTCATCAGCGAGAGCCAGCCAGGGGCGGCGAAATGACCGCCCTGCTGGAGCTGAATGATATCCGCCGCAGCTACCCCTCCGGCGACGGGCCGGTGGAGGTGCTGAAGGGCATCACCCTGCAGGTAGAGGCGGGGGAGATGGTGGCGATTGTCGGGGCGTCAGGCTCCGGTAAATCGACGCTGATGAATATTCTTGGCTGTCTGGATAAACCCACCAGCGGCACCTATCGCGTGGCGGGCACCGACGTCGCCACGCTGGACAGCGACGCGCTGGCCAAACTGCGTCGGGAACATTTCGGCTTTATCTTCCAGCGTTACCATCTGCTTTCGCATCTGAGCGCGGCGCAAAACGTCGAGGTGCCCGCGGTCTATGCTGGCGTAGAGCGCAAAAAACGTCTTGAGCGGGCGCAGGCGCTGCTGACCCGGCTGGGGCTGGGGGAGCGGGTGGATTATCAGCCGTCGCAGCTGTCCGGCGGCCAGCAGCAGCGGGTGAGTATCGCCCGGGCGCTGATGAACGGCGGGCAGGTGATCCTGGCGGATGAACCGACCGGGGCGCTGGACAGCCACTCCGGGGAAGAGGTGATGGCAATCCTGCACCAGCTGCGGGATCAGGGGCACACGGTGATTATTGTCACCCACGATCCGGAGGTGGCCTCCCAGGCCGGACGCATTGTCGAGATCCGCGACGGCGAGCTGGTCAGTAATCCGCCGCCCGGCCTCAATGCTACCCGGCGTCAGGAGGTGGCGTTACCGCCGCCGTCGGGCTGGCGGCAGTTTGCCAGCAGCTTTCGCGAAGCGCTGACCATGGCCTGGCTGGCGATGGCCGCCAACAAAATGCGCACCCTGCTGACCATGCTTGGGATCATCATCGGCATCGCCTCGGTGGTGTCGATTGTGGTGGTGGGCGACGCGGCCAAACAGCTGGTGCTGTCGGATATCCGCTCCATCGGCACCAATACCATTGACGTCTATCCCGGCAAAGATTTTGGCGATGATGAGCCGCAGTACCAGCAGGCGCTGAAGTATGACGATCTCACGGCCATTCAGAAGCAGCCGTGGGTTAACTCCGCCACCCCGGCGGTGTCCCAGAGCCTGCGTCTGCGCTATGCCAATATCGATGTGGCGGCCAGCGCCAACGGCGTCAGCGGCGACTATTTCAACGTCTACGGTATGACCTTCAGCGAAGGGGGCACCTTCAATGCAGAGCAGCTTGCAGGGCGGGCGCAGGTGGTGGTGCTCGACAGCAACGCCCGGCGACAGCTGTTCCCCAATAAAGCGAAGGTGGTGGGCGAGAGCGTGCTGGTGGGGAATATGCCCGCAACGGTGATTGGCGTGGCGGAGGAGAAGCAGTCGATGTTTGGCAGCAGCAAGATTTTGCGCGTCTGGCTGCCTTACACCACCATCTCCGGGCGCATTATGGGGCAGTCGTGGCTTAACTCCATCACCGTCCGGGTGAAAGAGGGTTACGACAGCGCCCAGGCAGAGCAACAGCTTGAGCGCCTGTTGACCCTGCGCCACGGGAAGAAAGATTTCTTCACCTGGAACATGGACGGGCTCTTGAAAACGGCGGAAAAGACCACACGTACTCTTCAGCTCTTCCTCACGCTGGTGGCGATCATCTCCCTGCTGGTCGGGGGGATCGGGGTAATGAATATCATGCTGGTGTCGGTGACGGAGCGAACGCGTGAAATCGGCATCAGGATGGCGGTGGGCGCCCGGGCCAGCGATGTGCTGCAACAGTTTTTGATTGAAGCGGTGCTGGTCTGTCTGGTGGGCGGTGCGCTGGGGATTACGCTCTCGCTGCTCATCGCCTTTACGCTGCAGCTGTTTTTACCCGGCTGGGAAATTGGTTTTTCACCGATGGCGCTGCTAACTGCCTTCCTGTGTTCTACCTTTACCGGGGTACTGTTTGGCTGGTTGCCGGCCAGAAACGCCGCGCGATTAGATCCGGTGGATGCGTTAGCCCGGGAGTGAATCTGTTGCCGGGTGGCGGCTACGCCTTACCCGGCCTACGAAATCCGTAGGCCCGCGCAAGCGCAGCGCCGCCGGGCATCAGGCCGCACGGCAGCCCACAAATAAAAATGCCAGCGCATCGGGCTGGCATTTTGAGTGCGGGGTGTACACAATGAAACAGAGGGCTATGCCACCACTTCTGCTTCGATGGGCACAATAACGCTGGCATGATTGCCTTTTGGCCCAAGGTGTACATCGAACCGGACGGCCTGCCCGGCTTTCAGCGTTCTGTATCCATCCATCTGAATGGTGGAGTAATGTGCGAAAATGTCTTCGCCGCCGCCTTCAGGGCAGATAAAACCAAACCCTTTGGCGTTGTTGAACCACTTAACTGTACCCGTTTCCATGCTTCGACATCCTTCGTAAATCTTATTGAGTTAGATGTAATGAACCGGTGGTGAAGTGGGGGCTGTTCAAAACCTCGCCAACTCACGCCTGTTCAATTTAGATAAACCAAAGGGATCGTCAAGCCTTTGCCGGGTAAGGAAGGTGAAAAATGCGTCAAAATTTGAAGCAGTTAACGCTATTGAACGGTATTGTGACAGACATCGCGGATGGCAATAATAGATATAGGTTATCTGACATCTAAGGTAGATTCAGGTTATGTATAGACTCCCGTCAGCATCACAGAGATACGCGACCGGAGACCGTAAACGAAGATGACGACTGACAATGGGTAAGACGAACGACTGGCTCGATTTCGATAAGTTGGCGGAAGATGAAGTGCGCGACGCGCTAAAACCGCCATCTATGTATAAAGTTATGTTAATGAACGATGATTACACGCCGATGGAATTTGTTATTGACGTGCTACAAAAGTTCTTTTCTTATGATGTTGAACGTGCAACGCAACTGATGCTTACGGTTCACTATCATGGCAAAGCCATCTGCGGTGTTTTTACCGCAGAAGTCGCCGAAACCAAGGTGGCAATGGTGAACCAGTATGCAAGGGAGAACGAGCATCCGTTGCTGTGTACGCTGGAAAAAGCCTGAATAAGGCAATGAAAATTGGGGGAGGTGCCTATGCTCAATCAAGAACTGGAACTCAGTTTAAACATGGCTTTCGCCAGAGCGCGTGAGCACCGACATGAGTTTATGACGGTCGAGCACCTGCTGCTTGCACTGCTCAGTAACCCATCCGCCCGCGAAGCGCTTGAAGCCTGCTCCGTGGATCTGGTGGCGCTGCGTCAGGAACTTGAAGCCTTCATCGAACAGACCACACCTGTACTGCCCGTCAGTGAAGAGGAGCGCGACACGCAACCGACGCTCAGCTTCCAGCGTGTACTCCAGCGTGCGGTATTTCACGTCCAGTCCTCCGGACGTAGCGAAGTCACCGGTGCCAACGTGCTGGTTGCCATCTTCAGCGAGCAGGAGTCGCAAGCTGCCTACCTGCTGCGCAAACACGAAGTCAGCCGCCTCGATGTGGTGAACTTTATCTCTCACGGAACGCGAAAAGACGAATCGAATCCGTCTTCGGATTCCAGCCATCAGGTCAACAGCGAAGAGCAGGCAGGCGGGGAGGAACGTATGGAAAACTTCACCACCAATCTTAACCAGCTTGCCCGTGTTGGCGGTATCGACCCGCTGATAGGCCGCGATAAAGAGCTGGAACGGGCGATTCAGGTGCTGTGCCGCCGCCGCAAGAATAACCCACTGCTGGTGGGGGAGTCTGGCGTCGGTAAAACCGCCATTGCCGAAGGGCTGGCCTGGCGCATCGTGCAGGGCGACGTCCCGGAAGTGATCGCCGACTGCACCATCTATTCGCTGGATATCGGTTCCCTGTTGGCCGGCACCAAATACCGCGGTGATTTTGAAAAACGTTTCAAAGCGCTGCTGAAACAGCTGGAGCAGGATACCAACAGCATCCTGTTTATCGACGAGATCCATACCATCATCGGCGCCGGTGCGGCATCGGGTGGTCAGGTGGATGCCGCTAACCTGATTAAACCGCTGCTCTCCAGCGGCAAGATCCGGGTAATGGGTTCAACCACCTATCAGGAGTTCAGCAATATTTTCGAAAAAGATCGTGCCCTGGCGCGTCGCTTCCAGAAAATCGATATTACTGAACCGTCGGTTGAAGAAACGGTGCAGATCATCAACGGCCTGAAGACGAAGTACGAGGCGCACCATGATGTGCGTTATACCGCGAAAGCGGTGCGTGCGGCGGTGGAGCTGGCGGTGAAATACATCAACGATCGCCACCTGCCGGATAAAGCGATTGATGTGATCGACGAAGCGGGCGCGCGTGCGCGTCTGATGCCGGTCAGCAAGCGTAAGAAAACGGTCAACGTGGCGGATATCGAATCCGTGGTGGCCCGCATCGCGCGTATCCCTGAGAAGAGTGTTTCTCAGAGCGACCGCGATACGCTGAAAAACCTTGGCGATCGCCTGAAAATGCTGGTCTTTGGGCAGGATAAAGCCATTGAGGCCTTAACCGAAGCCATTAAGATGGCCCGCGCCGGGCTGGGGCATGAGCACAAACCTGTCGGTTCTTTCCTGTTCGCCGGCCCGACCGGGGTGGGGAAAACCGAGGTGACGGTTCAGCTCTCCAAAGCGCTGGGCATCGAGCTACTGCGCTTCGATATGTCCGAGTATATGGAGCGCCACACCGTCAGCCGTCTGATCGGTGCGCCTCCAGGCTATGTGGGCTTTGACCAGGGCGGCCTGCTCACCGACGCGGTGATCAAGCATCCGCACGCGGTACTGCTGCTCGATGAGATCGAGAAAGCGCACCCGGACGTGTTCAACATCCTGCTGCAGGTGATGGATAACGGGACGCTGACCGATAACAACGGGCGCAAGGCGGACTTCCGCAACGTGGTGCTGGTGATGACCACCAACGCCGGGGTGCGTGAAACCGAGCGTAAATCCATCGGCCTGATCCACCAGGATAACAGCACCGATGCGATGGAAGAGATCAAGAAGGTCTTTACGCCGGAGTTCCGTAACCGTCTGGACAACATTATCTGGTTCGATCATCTCTCTACCGAGGTGATTCATCAGGTGGTGGATAAGTTCATCGTCGAGCTGCAGGTTCAGCTGGATCAGAAAGGGGTCTCTCTGGAAGTGAGTCAGGAAGCCCGCAACTGGCTGGCAGAGAAAGGCTACGATCGTGCGATGGGTGCCCGTCCGATGGCGCGTGTGATTCAGGACAACCTGAAGAAACCGTTGGCTAACGAGCTGCTGTTTGGTTCGCTTGTGGATGGTGGTCAGGTGACGGTGGCGCTGGATCAGGCGAAGAATGAGCTGACGTATGATTTCCAGAGTGCGGCGAAACATAAGCCGGAGGCGGCTCACTAACGCTGTTATGTGATGATAAAAACCGGGCAAATGCCCGGTTTTTTTTATGGTTTTTTAGTCGTTGTAGGCCCGTGCAAGCGCAGCGCCGCAGGGCGATGCACGGTGGGTGAGAACATGTGGCGGCTGTGATGGTTCCGTTCACCTTGCGTTCGCTGCTTCTCTGTAAACCACGTCACCGGTGAACGTGTCAGGGGGGCTCGCCGCCGCCCCCTGACCACCCCGGCTCCCGGCCAGGAAAATCGCCGCTTCGCGGTCCCCTCGGCTTTTTCCCTTCGGCTTTCGGGTCGGGCCATGCGCCCCGCCCCGGCCTGCGGTCAACGCCTCAGCGATTTTCAGCCGGACCAGGGTGCCGCTGTGAGTAGAGGGTCTGTCTCTGGCTTTTGTGTTGCTGTAGGGGGGATGAAAATTTTGCGAGGCGTTATCCATAATTTAATTATGGGTATTGCTGGATAAAACCACAGTAATAGAATGGCGATGCACCTGCAAAATCAGGTGCCAGGATTGGCGTCCTGAACAAACTTCGGAAATGGTGTTGCATGCGCAACATTAGCGGTTTCGTTCACTCTTTTGAAAGCTGCGGATATAATCCGCATGCTCAGATTATGGTGGGCTGGGCCAGGGCTTCTTTGAAGCGCCGATTTTTCCGAGGGTAGTCGGTACGCCAACCTGGTTCAGTCCACCGCCTGAGTTGGCGTTCGGGTGGTCAGCAAAAAATTACTTTCGGAGATTATGATTATGGATAATAACACCATCACCCAGCTTTACAGCGAACTCGAACTGTCTACCCCCGATCTCTCCACCCTTGCCGCGCGCTGCAACCTGCTCACCGAAATCCTGGTCGATTGCGACTCGCTGCCGCAAACGCAGCCTGTCTGCCGCTGCCTGGCGGCCTACCTTGATGCATTCAGCGCTGAGCTGGCAAAATCCATGACCGACTTTCGCGTGCTGGATGAGAACGATATCCCGCCCGTGCACAAACAGGAGTGGCTGCTGGACAGCACCGAAGCCCAGTGCGATTACTGCCGGGCCTTAAACCATGTGCTGCTGGTGTCGCATTTCGACCGCGAGATGCTCCCGCACCTTACCGGGCTGCTGCATGATATTGCGCATACCATGCTGGCGGATCTGACCGTAGTGCGTATCCACTGATACGGGCGGGGCATAAAAAAAGGCCGGGATAACCCGGCCTTTATTATTCTTTGTACGCCATTGCAGGCGAAATACTCTTAGCGACTACGGAAGACAATGCGGCCTTTGCTCAGGTCGTACGGGGTCAGCTCAACAGTCACTTTGTCGCCCGTCAGAATACGGATATAGTTCTTACGCATTTTACCGGAGATATGCGCGGTAACGACGTGACCGTTTTCCAGTTCTACGCGAAACATGGTGTTAGGCAACGTTTCCAGAACGGTACCCTGCATTTCAATATTGTCTTCTTTGGCCATCTAATCCTCTGGGGTATCACTACCAAGTTTTGAACCGGCAAGATAATGCCGAAATTCCTCAATTAAGTAAAGATTTGTGCGTTTAAAACGCAACAAAGCAGTTTCAGCGTATTGCCCGGACGTCACGGTTCAACCGTACGAAAAGCGCATACGTAAAGGGGAGGTGGCAGGATAAACGATAGGGCGTTATCGGATGCGAACTATTCCCAAACGGCGGCGGGGCAACAGGCAGAACCTACTCTGCGGCAGAATTATAGCACCTTGAGGAAAAATATGCGGAAAACATTTATCCCTGAGGCGTAAATAACGTCGTCGGCACCCAGAAATTTTGCGGTAATTTTTGCATGCGCAGGGTCGCCAGCTGCGCCAGATATTCATGACGCGAGATCTCCACGACACCCAGAGAGGCGGTATGTTCGTTCAGCACCTGGCAGTCAACTAACTTGCCGCCGCTGCGGGCAAAGCGTTCGCAGAAGACCAGCAACGCGGTTTTCGAGGCGTTAACCGCGCGGCTGAACATCGACTCGCCGCAAAACAGCGTGCCCTGCGCCACGCCGTACATGCCGCCCACCAGTTCATCCTTATCATCCCATACCTCAATCGAATGGGCGTAGCCCAGCTCGTGCAGGCGATGGTAGGCGACGATCACCTCGGGCGTGATCCAGGTTCCTTCAAAGCGATCGCTGGCGCAGCCCTCGATCACCTGACCAAACGCATGGTTGAGGGTGACGCGATAAGGGGAGCGAGCGTGAAAACGCTTCATGCTGCGGCTGATATGAAACTCCGCAGGCCAGAGAACGGCGCGGGGGTCGGGCGACCACCATAAGATGGGATCGCCGGGAGAGAACCACGGAAAAATCCCCCGCTGGTAGGCCATCAGTAAACGCGACGGACTCAGATCGCCGCCCAGGGCCAGCAAACCATTAGGTTCACGCAGCGCCCCTTCCGGAGAAGGGAACGCAAGAGAGTGACGAGAGAGCTGGACCAGGCGCATGACAACAAAACTCCAGTACGCAAAGTGGGGATCGGTTCAAATATAGACTACAGACGTTGTTTGAACTGGTAGTAGCGGCCCTGTTTTGCCAACAGTTCAGCGTGATTACCTTGCTCAATAATTTGTCCGTTGTCCATCACAATAATTTGATCGAAATCCGCCAGGCCGCGCAGACGGTGCGTCACCATCAGCACGGTTTTGTCCTGCATCTCTTTTTTGAGTAAATCAAGGATTTGCCGCTCGGTAGTGGCGTCCAGCCCTTCGGTTGGCTCATCCAGCAGCATCAGCGGCGCATTGTGAAGCAGCGCACGCGCAATGGCCAGGCGGCGCAGCTCGCCGCCGGATAACTGACGGCCGCCTTCGCCAAGCCAGCTGTTGAGCCCTTCATCTTCCAGCAGCTTGTGCAGACCTACTTTTTCCAGCATCCCGCGTAATGCTTCATCGGCAGCGCCGGGCGCGGCTAACAGCAGGTTATCGCGCAGGGTGGCGCTGAAAAGATGAACCCGCTGGGGCACCACGCTTACCGTTTTGCGCAGCGCAGTCTCGCTCATCTGCACCAGAGTCGTGTCGTTAAACAGGATCTGACCCTGCGCCGGGTCCCATGCTCTGGTCAGCAGCTGCAGCAGTGTCGATTTACCGCAGCCTGTGCGACCCAGCACCGCCACATGGGCGCCCGCGGGGATCGTCAGGTTAATGTGGTCCAGCGCGGGCTGCGCCTGACCTTCATAGGCAAAACTGACATCCGAAAGGCACAGGGCCAGCTGCTCAGGGACCGCTGATGCGGTCGTACTGAACTGCACTTCCGGCTGCTGGCCGGTAATCTGGGTGATACGCAGCGCGGAGGCCACCACCTGGCCCAGGTGCTGAAAGGCACCGGTCACCGGCGCCAGGGCTTCAAACGCCGCCAGCGCACAGAAGACAAACAGGGCGATTAACGGGCCTGGCTGCGCGTTATCGCCCACGCCGCCGGAAGCCATCCACAGCATCGCCATGACTGCGCCTCCGCCAATTAACAGCATCAGCGCCTGGGAGAGGGCCGTGAGTTCCGACTGCTTGCGCTGGGCTTCGTGCCAGTTCAGCTCGGTATTTTCCATCTGCACGCGGTAGCGGCGGCTGGCACCAAAGATCGTCAGCTCCGCCTGACCCTGTAGCCAGCCCGTCAGCTGCTGGCGATACTCGCCCCGCAGACGCGTCAGCTTTTCACCGGTCGGTTTTCCGGCGCGGTAAAACAGCGGGGGTAAGATAAAGAGCGTTGCGAGCATGATCCCGCCGAGCACCAGCGCAATGTGAACGTCCAGCAGGCACAGCCCCAGGGTGACCACCACAATGACCACCAGGGCGCCCACCAGCGGAGAGATCACGCGCAAATAGAGGTGATCGAGGGTATCCACGTCGGCGACGACGCGGTTAAGCAGTTCCCCCTGGCGATAGCGTGCCAGTCCGGCAGGGGAGAGGGGGAGCAGCTTGCTGAAGGTGGTAACGCGCAGGTGTTGCAGCACGCGGAAGGTCGCGTCATGGCTGACCAGACGTTCAAAGTAGCGCCCGGCGGTACGGGTGATGGCCGTACCGCGCACCCCGGCGGCGGGCAACATATAGTTGAAGCTGTAGAGCCCGGCAAAACCGGCGACCGCCGAGGCAGAGAGGAACCAGCCGGAGAGCGTCAACAGGCCGATACTCGCCAGCAGGGTGACGATCGCCAGCACCACGCCCAGCGTCAACATCCATTTGTGGCGCATATAAAGCGCCAGATAAGGCAGTAAAGCGCGCATCAAATCTCCTCCTGACGGTTTGCCAGCAGGGCCGCAAACGGCCCCTGTACCGCCGCGAGCGTGGCGTAATCGCCCTGCTCAACAAGCTGACCATTGTCCATGACCCAGATCTGATCCCACCGGGAGATGCCCTCCAGCTGGTGCGTCACCATCAGCGTGGTTTGCTGCTGCGAGGCGGCATCCAGCGCCAGCATCACGCGCTGTTCACTGTGCGCATCCAGGCTGGCGGCTGGCTCATCCAGGAGTAAAAGCTGACACGGGTTAAGCAGGGCGCGGGCCACGGCAATGCGCTGCGCCTGGCCGACGGAAAGCCCCGCCGACTGATCGCCCACCACCGTGTCCACGCCGTTCGGCAGCAGGGGCAGGAATTCGCTAACCCAGGCACGGTCGAGCACCGACTGCAGCTCCTCTTCGCTGGCATCCGGGCGCGCCAGCAGCACGTTTTCCCGCAGCGTGGCCGCAGGGAGCTGCGGGTTCTGTCCTACCCAGCTTAAGTGGGTGCGCCACTCGTCAGGATCGAGCGCTGAGAGCTCGGCCTGGTTGATCCGCAGCGAGCCGCTGTAGGCCATAAAGCCAGATAATGCATTCAGCAGGGAGCTTTTACCGGAGCCGCTGGTGCCAACCAGCACCACGCGCTGGCCTGCCGCGAGGGTGAAGGTTAATGGCCCCGCGAGCACCTTACCTTCCGGCGACAGTACGCAGAAATTCTCTGCTTCAATACTGACTGGTCGGGTGGTGTTCAGGGTCACGTCGCCACGCTGCGGATGAGCCAGCGGCGTTTCAAGGAAGGTTTTCAGGCTGTCGGCGGCGCCCACGGCCTGCGCTTTCGCATGATAAAAGGTGCCCAGATCGCGCAGCGGCTGGAAAAATTCCGGCGCCAGAATTAACGCCAGAAAGCCTGCAAAAAGGGTCACGGCGGTACCGTAATGACCGAAATCAAGGGCGCCCAGGTAGGAGAAACCGAAATAGACGGCAACCAGCGCAATCGACAGTGAGGTAAAGAACTCCAGCACCCCGGAGGATAAAAATGCCAGGCGTAACACTTCCATGGTGCGCTGACGGAAATCCTGGGAGGCGTGGCGGATGTTGTCGGTTTCGGCTTCACCGCGACCAAAAATACGCAGCGTTTCCATGCCGCGCAGACGGTCAAGGAAGTGGCCGCTGAGACGTCCGAGCGCCAGGAAATTGCGGCGGTTGGCGTCGGCAGCCCCCATACCGACCATCGCCATAAAGAGCGGGATCAGCGGGGCGGTACCCAGCAGGATCAGCGCGGCGACCCAGTTATAAGGAAAAATCGCGAGCACGATCAGCAGGGGAACGAAAGCGGCCAGCGCCATCTGGGGCAGATAGCGGGCGTAGTAGTCGTGCATGTCATCGATCTGTTCGAGGATCAGCGTCGCCCAGCTTCCGGCGGGCTTGCCCTGGATCCAGGCAGGCCCGGCCTCCTGTAGCCTGTCCAGCACCTGGCGGCGAATTTCATAGCGAATGTTCTGCCCGGCGTGGAAGCCCACGCGCTCGCGCAACCAGACCACCCAGGCACGCAGAATAAAGACCAGAATCAACACAATGAAAGGCAGTAACAGCGCCTCGCGCGGGATATTTTCCATAATCATATGGTTAAGAATGCGGGCCAGAAGCCATGCCTGGCCGACAATCAACAGTCCGCTGATAAACCCTAAAAGACGGGAAATATTCAGCCAGCGGCGGGAAATAACGCTTTGCTTTTTCAGCCAGCGAGTTAACTCTTGTTGACGGGTTTTTTCCATTGCGTGCTTTGCAGGTGATGTTATTAGGTATTGGGCACGGCAATGTTACAACGCAGAGACGATAAAGGCGACTTATCGCCGCCTTTTTTACGTTTGTTGCTGATTTGTAAAAATTATTTACTCTGATCGGCCAGTCCGTCGAGATATCGTTCTGCATCCAGCGCGGCCATACAACCGGTGCCCGCAGAGGTGATCGCCTGACGATAAATGTGGTCCATCACGTCGCCCGCAGCGAATACGCCCGGGATGCTGGTCTGGGTAGCATTGCCGTGAATACCTGACTGCACTTTGATGTAGCCGTTCTCCAGCTCAAGCTGGCCGTCGAAGATAGCGGTGTTCGGGCTGTGGCCGATGGCAACAAACAGACCTGCCACTTCCAGCGTTTCAACGTTGTCGGTGTTCTGGGTGTCACGGATACGCAGGCCCGCCACGCCCATCTGATCGCCGGTCACTTCTTCCAGCGTGCGGTGGGTGTGCAGCACGATGTTGCCGCTGGCCACTTTGTCCATCAGACGTTTGATCAGGATCTTTTCCGCGCGGAAAGTATCACGGCGGTGAATGAGGTGCACTTCAGAGGCGATATTCGCCAGATAGAGTGCCTCTTCAACCGCGGTATTGCCACCGCCGATGACCGCCACCTTCTGGTTGCGATAGAAGAAACCGTCGCAGGTTGCACAGGCAGAGACGCCGCGACCTTTGAACTCCTCTTCAGAAGGCAGACCCAGATAGCGGGCTGAAGCGCCGGTAGCGATGATCAGCGCGTCGCAGGTGTACTCCGCGTTGTCACCGGTCAGGCGGAACGGACGGTTTTGCAGATCGACCTTGTTGATGTGGTCAAAAATGATTTCGGTATCAAATTTGGCGGCATGCTCGTGCATGCGCTCCATCAGCAGCGGCCCGGTCAGGCCTTCAGGATCGCCTGGCCAGTTTTCTACTTCGGTGGTGGTGGTCAGCTGACCGCCTTTTTCCATGCCCGTAATCAGTACCGGTTGCAGGTTAGCGCGTGCAGCGTAGACCGCTGCGGTATATCCCGCAGGTCCAGAACCAAGAATTAGCAGCTTACTGTGTTTGGCCGTGCCCATGAGATCCTCATTGTTGTTGGCAGACATTTTCCTGGATTGTAGGGAATTTGTTGGCGTAAAAAAAGGGCGCAGCGATTTTGTTAACGATGTGTGTGATAGAAAGGGCCAATCAACGAGAGGTAAGAAAAGGTGATTTTATAACAATAATCATAGGTAATCGGTCGAAACGACGGCGATAAAATGAGGATTAATCGCCGGACGTAATGAATATCCGGCATGTTGTACTAAAAATCGATGTTTTGCTTTGACAATCCCCTGCGCTTTTGCGAAAACATTCAAGGAAGAAAAAAAATGGTCTTTGTGTAACGCATAGTCATGCACAAAATCACCATTTTTACCGGGTCAGCGAAATCTACGCATGGTGTGGACAGATGCCATACGTGATGTTGATGGCCGCCTCTGGGCAACGGTCTTCATACCACATAACCCCAATCGGATCGCGCAAACTATAAAACAGGCGATGCGATTAACCGCGGGGAAAGACTCTGAACAGTGAAGTGCACAGGGTCCTGGCAGGAGTTAGGGAAGGAATACAGAGAGACAATAATAATGGTAGATAGCAAGAAGCGCCCTGGCAAAGATCTCGACCGCATCGATCGTAACATTCTTAATGAACTGCAAAAGGATGGGCGTATTTCCAACGTCGAGCTTTCAAAACGTGTGGGACTTTCCCCGACGCCATGCCTTGAGCGTGTGCGCCGACTGGAAAGACAGGGTTTTATTCAGGGCTATACAGCGCTGCTGAACCCGCATTATCTGGATGCCTCACTTCTGGTATTTGTTGAGATTACTCTGAATCGTGGTGCGCCGGATGTGTTTGAGCAATTTAATGCTGCCGTACAAAAACTTGAAGAAATTCAAGAGTGTCATCTGGTTTCCGGGGATTTCGACTACCTGTTGAAAACCCGCGTGCCTGATATGTCCGCCTACCGTAAGCTGCTGGGCGAAACCCTGCTGCGACTGCCTGGTGTGAACGACACCCGTACCTATGTGGTAATGGAAGAAGTCAAACAGAGCAATCGTCTGGTTATTAAGACGCGCTAATACGGAACAGGTGCAATATCAGCGTACTTTGATTACACTCCTGGTAATCCATACAGCAACAGTGTCGGGCTCCCCGGCACTGTTGTCCGTTTAGCACTCAGGCAGGAATTGCCTGATACCTGGAGAGCCTTTCTTGAGCCAGGAATATACTGAAGACAAAGAAGTCAATTTAACCAAGCTTAGCAGTGGGCGCCGACTCCTTGAGGCGTTACTGATCCTTGTTGCCCTTTTTGCCGTCTGGTTGATGGCAGCCTTACTCAGTTTCAACCCCTCCGATCCTAGCTGGTCACAAACCGCATGGCATGAGCCTATCCATAATTTAGGCGGCGTACCGGGGGCATGGCTGGCGGACACGCTGTTCTTTATCTTTGGCATAATGGCGTACACCCTTCCCGTCATTATTATTGGCGGCTGCTGGTTTGCCTGGCGCCATCGCCAGAACGATGACTACATCGACTATTTTGCTGTCTCGCTGCGCCTGATTGGTGCGCTGGCTTTAATCCTCACCTCCTGCGGCCTGGCGGCGATTAATGCCGACGACATCTGGTATTTTGCCTCCGGCGGCGTGATTGGCAGCCTGCTGAGCACCGCGCTACAGCCGATGCTGCACAGCAGCGGTGGTACTCTGGCGCTGCTCTGCGTCTGGGGGGCGGGGCTGACGCTGTTTACCGGCTGGTCCTGGGTCACCATCGCCGAGAAAATCGGCAGCGTGATCCTCAATATCCTGACCTTTGCCAGCAACCGTACCCGTCGCGACGATACCTGGGTTAACGACGAAGAGTACGAAGATGATTACGAAGACGCGGAGCCGAGCGCTGAGCGTCGTGAATCTCGCCGCGCCCGCATTATGCGCGGGGCGCTGGCGCGCCGTAAGCGTGTGGCAGAGAAATTCGCCAATCCATTAGGCCGCAAAACCGATGCGGCATTGTTCTCCGGCAAACGGATGGATGACGAAGAAGAGGTGGCTTATAGTGCCCGTGGTGTTGCCGCCGATCCGGATGATGTGTTGTTCTCCGGTAATCGTGCGCTGCCGTCCGATTATGATGAGTTCGATCCGCTGCTCAACGGTCACTCAGTAGCTGAGCCCCTTGCTGCCGCTGCTGCCGCAACCACGGCAACCCAGGCCTTTGCTGCGCCGGTTGAACCGGTCACTCCGACGCCTTCTGTGCCAGAGATGCCGCTGCAGCAACATGCGGTTGAATGGCAAGCGGAACCTGCATCGCCGATCCCGGAGCCGGAACCGTATGTCGCCGCAGCACCGCAGGAGTGGCAACCGCCTTATCAGCCTGAACCTGTCTACGCGCAGCCGCAGTATGAGCCGCCGCAGCAGCCTGCCTATCAGCCTGAACCTGTTTATCAGCCTGAGCCTGTTTATCAACCAGAGCCGGTCTATCAGCCGGAGCCTGTTATCACCCCGCCGGTTGTCGAAGAGCCGCCGGTTGAAGAGGTGAAACCGTCCCGTCCGCCGCTTTACTATTTCGAAGAGGTGGAAGAAAAACGTGCCCGGGAACGCGAGCAGCTTGCGGCCTGGTATCAGCCGGTGCCCGAGGCGGCACAAGAGCCAGCCCCGATTAAGGCCGCTGAAACCCCGACGATTCCGGTTCCCGCTGTGGAACCCGCCTCCGCCGTTGCACCTGTTGCCGCAAGCGTGCAGCAGGCAACAAGCTCAGGCGCCGCGGCGGCCAGCGCTGCCGCGCCGTTATTCAGCCTGGCAACCGGCGGCGCACCGCGTCCGCAGGTAAAAGAGGGGATTGGTCCGCAGTTACCGCGGCCTAATCGCGTACGTGTTCCGACCCGCCGTGAACTGGCCTCGTATGGCATCAAGCTGCCTTCCCAACGAATGGCCGAAGAGAAAGCGCGTGAAGCCGGACGTCAGCCGTATGATGAACACTACGACGACGAGGCCGATGAAATGCAGCAGCAGGAGGAGCTGGCCCGCCAGTTCGCTCAGCAGCAACAGCAGCGGTATGGTGGTGATGAGCATCAGGTCCAGCCACAGTCCTTTGAAACGCAGGATGACGAAGATAGTGCCGCCGAAGCGGAGCTGGCTCGCCAGTTCGCCGCCACGCAGCAGCAGCGTTATTCCGGTGAGCAACCGACAGGGGCTAATCCGTTCTCGCTGGCGGACTTTGAATTCTCGCCAATGAAAGATCTGGTGGATGATACGCCGAGTGAGCCGCTGTTCACGCCGGGCGTGATGCCGGAAGCCGAGCCGCCGCGTCAGGCGGTTACGCCGCGTCAGGCGGTTACGCCGCCACAGCCGCAGCAGCCCGTTCAGCCACAACATGTTGCACAACCGCAGCAGCCAGTTCAGCCGCAGCAGTATGCACAACCGCAGCAGCCTGTTCAGCCGCAGCAGTATGCACAGCCTCAACAGTCCGTGCAGCCGCAGCAGCCTGTACAGCCTCAGCAGTATGCGCAGCCGCAACAGCCGGTGCAGCCACAGCAGCCAGCCGCTCAGCCTCAGCAGAGCCTGATCCATCCGCTGTTGATGCGCAATGGCGACAGCCGCCCACTGCAAAAGCCAACCACGCCGCTGCCGTCGCTGGATCTGTTAACGCCGCCGCCAACGGAAGTCGAGCCGGTCGATACCTTTGCCCTGGAGCAGATGGCTCGTCTGGTTGAGGCGCGTCTGGCCGACTTCCGTATTAAAGCGGATGTGGTGAACTATTCTCCTGGGCCGGTGATCACCCGGTTCGAGCTGAACCTGGCGCCGGGTGTTAAAGCCGCGCGTATTTCCAATCTCTCCCGTGACCTGGCGCGTTCGCTGTCGACCGTGGCTGTGCGCGTGGTTGAGGTGATCCCAGGCAAACCCTATGTCGGTCTGGAGCTGCCGAACAAAAAACGCCAGACCGTTTACCTGCGTGAAGTGCTTGATAACGCCAAGTTCCGCGATAACCCGTCGCCACTGAGCGTGGTGCTGGGTAAAGACATTGCGGGTGAGCCGGTGGTGGCCGATCTGGCTAAAATGCCGCACCTGCTGGTGGCGGGTACCACCGGTTCCGGTAAATCTGTCGGCGTTAACGCCATGATCCTCAGCATGCTCTATAAAGCGCAGCCGGAAGATGTGCGTTTCATCATGATCGACCCGAAAATGCTGGAGCTGTCGGTCTACGAAGGCATCCCGCATCTGCTGACCGAAGTCGTGACCGACATGAAAGATGCTGCCAATGCCCTGCGCTGGAGCGTCAACGAGATGGAGCGTCGTTACAAGCTGATGTCTGCGCTGGGCGTGCGTAACCTCGCCGGGTATAACGAGATCATCGCCGAAGCGGCGAAAATGGGCCGTCCAATTCCGGATCCGTACTGGAAACCGGGCGACAGTATGGACGCCGAACATCCGGTGCTGGAAAAACTGCCGTATATCGTGGTGCTGGTGGATGAATTTGCTGACCTGATGATGACCGTCGGCAAGAAAGTGGAAGAGCTCATCGCCCGCCTGGCGCAAAAAGCCCGTGCGGCAGGGATCCATCTGGTGCTGGCGACCCAGCGTCCGTCGGTGGATGTGATCACCGGCCTGATTAAAGCTAACATCCCGACCCGTATCGCCTTTACCGTGTCGAGTAAAATCGACTCCCGTACCATCCTTGACCAGGGGGGCGCAGAATCGCTGCTCGGTATGGGGGATATGCTCTATTCCGGGCCGAACTCGACTTCGCCGGTGCGTGTTCACGGGGCGTTTGTTCGTGACCAGGAAGTGCATGCCGTGGTGCAGGACTGGAAAGCGCGCGGTCGCCCGCAATATGTCGAAGGCATTACCTCTGACAGCGAAAGCGAAGGCGGCGGCGGTGGCGGCTTTGACGGCGGCGAAGAGCTGGATCCGCTATTCGATCAGGCGGTTAACTTTGTTACCGAGAAACGTAAAGCCTCTATCTCCGGCGTACAACGCCAGTTCCGCATCGGCTATAACCGGGCGGCGCGCATTATTGAGCAGATGGAAGCGCAGGGCATCGTCAGCGAGCAGGGACATAACGGCAACCGTGAAGTGCTGGCCCCGCCACCGTTTGAATAACGGCCTCGATTGCAAAGATGGGTAAAGCTGCAAAAATTAAGCATTTTCTTCTGTCGCCTGCCTGCGGGCAGGTCCAGAATAGTGACAGAAACCCCCATTTCGGGAAGACGCTTTGTAAGGATGAACAATGAAAAAAATCGTAATCACCTGTGCATTACTCACTGGCTTTGTGGCAAGTAGCGTCTGGGCTGATGCCGCCAGCGACCTGAAAAGCCGCCTGGATAAAGTGAGCAGCTTCCATGCCAGCTTCACGCAGAAAGTGACTGACGGCAGCGGCAACGCGGTGCAGGAAGGCCAGGGTGACTTGTGGGTTAAACGTCCGAATCTCTTCAACTGGCATATGACCCAGCCGGACGAAAGTATCCTTGTCTCCGACGGTAAAACCCTGTGGTTCTTTAACCCGTTTGTTGAGCAGGCCACCGCCACCTGGCTGAAAGATGCCACCAGCAACACGCCGTTTATGCTGATTGCCCGTAACCAGTCCAGCGACTGGCAGCAGTACAACATCAAACAGAGCGGCGATGAGTTTGTGCTGACCCCGAAAGGCAGCACGGGCAACCTGAAGCAGTTCACCATCAACGTGAGCAGCAACGGCACCATCAATCAATTCAGCGCCGTGGAGCAGGACGATCAGCGCAGCAGCTATCAGCTGAAATCCCAGCAGAACGGTGCCGTCGATGCATCGAAATTCACCTTTACCCCGCCGAAGGGCGTAACGGTGGACGATCAACGTAATAAGTAAGAGGCGTGAGTGAGCAACCTGTCGCTCGATTTTTCAGATAATGCGTTTCAACCTCTGGCCGCCCGTATGCGGCCAGAAAATTTAGCGCAGTATATCGGTCAGCAGCATCTGCTGGCCGCGGGCAAGCCCTTGCCACGCGCGATTGAGGCCGGGCATCTGCACTCGATGATCCTCTGGGGGCCACCGGGCACCGGTAAAACGACCCTGGCGGAAGTGATCGCCCGCTATGCTGATGCAGATGTCGAGCGCATCTCCGCCGTCACCTCCGGCGTGAAAGAGATCCGCGAAGCCATCGAACGGGCGCGGCAGAACCGCAATGCCGGACGCCGCACGATCCTGTTTGTTGACGAAGTCCACCGCTTCAATAAAAGCCAGCAGGATGCCTTCCTGCCGCATATTGAAGACGGCACCATCACCTTTATCGGCGCCACCACGGAAAACCCCTCGTTTGAACTGAACTCGGCGCTGCTGTCCCGCGCCCGTGTCTATCTGCTGAAATCGTTAACCACCGATGATATCGAGCAGGTGCTGACGCAGGCGATGACCGACAAGGCCCGGGGCTACGGCGGCCAGGATATCGTGCTGCCTGACGAGACGCGTCGCGCCATTGCCGAGCTGGTTAACGGTGATGCGCGCCGGGCGCTGAATACCCTGGAGATGATGGCCGATATGGCCGAAACCGACGACAGCGGCAAGCGGGTATTGCTCCCGGCGCTGCTGACCGAAATCGCCGGTGAACGTAGCGCGCGTTTTGATAATAAAGGCGATCGTTTTTACGATCTGATCTCGGCGCTACACAAATCAGTGCGCGGCAGTGCGCCCGATGCCGCGCTTTACTGGTATGCGCGCATTATCACTGCCGGAGGCGATCCGCTGTATGTCGCCCGCCGCTGTCTGGCGATTGCCTCCGAAGATGTCGGTAACGCCGATCCGCGCGCCATGCAGGTGGCACTTTCCGCCTGGGACTGCTTTACCCGTGTCGGACCTGCCGAAGGCGAACGCGCCATTGCCCAGGCCATTGTCTATCTTGCCTGCGCACCCAAAAGTAATGCTGTCTATACCGCCTTCAAAGCGGCGATGTCCGATGCCCGCGAACGTCCTGATTACGATGTTCCAGTCCATCTGCGCAACGCGCCGACCAAACTGATGAAAGAGATGGGTTACGGTGAGGCGTATCGCTATGCCCACGACGAGCCCAACGCCTACGCCGCCGGGGAGGAGTATTTCCCGCAGGAAATGGCACAAACACGCTACTATCACCCGACAAACAGAGGCCTTGAGGGTAAGATTGGCGAAAAGCTCGCCTGGCTTGCCGGACAGGATCAAAATAGCCCTATAAAACGCTACCGTTAGGGCTATCGTTGCGGTAATGTTGGCAATTGTATCCTTGTGACCGCAGGCTGTGGTCACATTTCCTATTTTAATTCGATAAGCACAGGATAAGCATGCTCGATCCCAATCTGCTGCGTAATGAGCCAGACGCAGTCGCTGAAAAACTGGCACGCCGGGGCTATAAACTGGATGTAGATAAGCTGCGCGCTCTTGAAGAGCGTCGTAAAGTTCTGCAGGTACAAACAGAAAACTTGCAGGCAGAGCGTAACTCTCGATCGAAATCCATCGGCCAGGCGAAAGCGCGCGGGGAAGACATTGAGCCATTACGCCTGGAAGTGAACAAGCTGGGTGAAGAACTGGATCAGGCGAAAGCCGAGCTGGACGTTCTTCAGGCCGAAATTCGTGAAATCGCGCTGGCGATCCCGAATACCCCTGACGACAGTGTTCCTGTCGGTAAAGACGAAAACGACAACGTCGAAGTGAAACGCTGGGGCACGCCTCGCGAGTTCGACTTCGAGGTTCGCGATCACGTTACGCTGGGCGAAATGCACGCGGGGCTCGATTTTGCCGCTGCCGTTAAGCTGACCGGTTCCCGCTTTGTGGTGATGAAAGGGCAGATCGCCCATCTGCACCGCGCGCTGGCCCAGTTCATGCTGGATCTGCACACCGAGCAGCACGGCTACAGCGAAACCTACGTACCGTATCTGGTGAACCACGATACGCTGTATGGTACCGGCCAGCTGCCGAAATTTGCCGGCGATCTGTTCCACACCCGTCCACTGGATGAAGAAGCCGACAGCAGCAACTACGCGCTGATCCCAACGGCAGAAGTGCCGCTGACCAACCTTGTGCGCGATGAGATCATCGACGAAGACGATCTGCCGATCAAACTGACGGCGCACTCTCCATGCTTCCGTTCTGAAGCGGGCTCTTATGGCCGTGATACCCGCGGTCTGATCCGTATGCACCAGTTCGACAAAGTCGAAATGGTGCAGATCGTGCGTCCGGAAGAGTCCATGGCGGCGCTGGAAGAGATGACCGGTCACGCGGAAAAAGTGCTGGAGCTGCTGGGTCTGCCGTACCGCCGCGTGGCGCTGTGTACCGGTGACATGGGCTTTGGCGCCTGCAAAACCTTCGACCTCGAAGTGTGGGTACCGGCGCAGGGAACCTACCGTGAAATCTCCTCCTGCTCTAACGTAGGCGATTTCCAGGCGCGCCGCATGCAGGCTCGCTGCCGCAGCAAATCCGACAAGAAAACCCGTCTGGTGCACACCCTGAACGGCTCCGGTCTGGCAGTGGGACGTACGCTGGTCGCGGTGCTGGAAAACTACCAGCAGGCGGACGGCCGTATCGAAATTCCTGAAGTGCTGCGTCCGTATATGAAAGGCCAGCAGTACATCGGTTAAATTGTTTTTAAGTAAAAAGCGCCTGCGGGCGCTTTTTTTATGCCCCGGTTTTGATGTCAGGCAATATCCCCTCCCTCTAAAGTAGTAATACTTTCCAAACAGTTGGTTAGCGTAAACGTCTGCTAACGCACGGTATCTTTATATAAAAAACTATATAGCGGTTGTTACCGCACCTTTGAACTTTGTGAGCAATCAAAGTGAGAGTCTATGAAAATGAAAACGCCTGAAGCTCTGCTGGCTGCTGAGGTGAGTCGACGTGGATTGATGAAAACCACGGCGATTGGCGGCCTGGCTGTTGCCAGTAGCGCATTCACATTGCCTTTTTCACGTCTGGCATCGGCTGCACAAGCCGCTGAGACCGTTAAACCTGATGAGAAAGTGGTCTGGAGCGCCTGCACGGTAAACTGCGGCAGCCGCTGTCCACTGCGCATGCATGTCGTTGACGGTGAAATTAAATATGTTGAGACCGACAATACCGGGGACGATAATTACGAAGGATTACATCAGGTTCGCGCCTGCCTGCGCGGCCGCTCAATGCGCCGTCGTGTCTATAACCCGGATCGCCTGAAGCAGCCGATGAAGCGCGTGGGTAAACGCGGCGAAGGCAAGTTCGAACCCATCAGCTGGGAAGAGGCCTTTGACACCATCGCCGGTACGATGCAGCGTCTGATTAAAGATTACGGTAACGAATCTATCTACCTGAACTACGGCACCGGCACCCTCGGCGGCACCATGACCCGCTCCTGGCCGCCGGGAAAAACCCTGATCGCCCGTCTGATGAACTGCTGCGGGGGATACCTCAACCATTACGGTGACTACTCAACCGCACAAATTGCCGCTGGCCTGAACTACACCTATGGCGGGTGGGCAGATGGCAACAGCCCGTCGGATATCGAAAACAGCAAGCTGGTGGTCCTGTTCGGCAATAACCCTGGCGAAACGCGCATGAGCGGCGGCGGGGTAACGTACTACGTCGAACAGGCGCGGGAAAAATCGCAAGCCCGGATGATCGTCATTGACCCGCGCTATACCGACACCGGGGCAGGGCGCGAAGATGAGTGGATCCCCATCCGTCCAGGCACCGATGCAGCGCTGATCTCTGCCCTGGCGTGGGTGATGATCACTGAAAACCTCGTCGACCAACCTTTCCTCGACAAATATTGCGTCGGCTACGACGAAAAAACGCTGCCGGAAGGGGCACCGGCGAACGGCCACTATAAAGCCTATATTCTCGGCCAGGGCAATGACGGCATCGCCAAAACCCCGGCCTGGGCCGCGGCCATCACCGGCATTCCCGAGGCGCGCATCATTAAACTGGCACGTGAAATTGCCGGGGCGAAGCCTGCCTTTATCTCTCAGGGCTGGGGGCCGCAGCGTCATGCGAATGGCGAACTTGTCTCCCGCGCTATCGCCATGCTGGCCATTTTGACCGGCAATGTGGGGATTAACGGTGGCAACAGCGGCGCGCGTGAAGGCTCATATTCACTGCCTTTTGTACGCATGCCGACCCTGGAAAACCCGGTTAAGACCAGCATCTCAATGTTTATGTGGACCGATGCCATCGAGCGCGGCCCGGAAATGACCGCCACCCGTGATGGGGTACGCGGCAAAGATAAACTCGACGTGCCAATTAAAATGGTCTGGAACTACGCCGGGAACTGCCTGATCAACCAGCATTCGCAGATCAACCGTACCCATGAGATCCTGCAGGATGATAAAAAATGCGAGCTGATTGTGGTGGTGGACTGCCATATGACCTCCTCGGCGAAGTATGCCGATATTTTGCTGCCAGACTGCACCGCCTCTGAACAGATGGATTTCGCCCTTGATGCCTCCTGCGGCAATATGTCGTATGTGATTTTTGCGGACCAGGCGATCAAACCGCGCTTCGGCTGTAAAACCATCTATGAGATGACCACAGAGCTGGCGAAACGTATGGGCGTTGAGCAACAGTTCACCGAGGGACGCACCCAGGAAGGGTGGATGCGCCACCTGTACGAGCAGTCACGTGAGGCCATCCCGGAGTTGCCGTCATTTGATGAATTCCGCCAGCAAGGCATGTTCAAAAAGCGTGACCCGGAAGGGCACCACGTGGCGTATAAAGCCTTCCGTGCCGATCCTGTTGCCAATCCGCTGACCACCCCGTCAGGCAAAATTGAGATCTATTCCGCTGAACTGGCGCAGATTGCCGCGACGTGGGAGCTTGAGAAAGACGATGTGATCGATCCACTCCCGGTTTACAGCCCGGGCTTCGAAAACTACGACGATCCGCAGGTCAAATCCTTCCCGCTGCAGTTGACCGGCTTCCACTATAAGGCGCGTACGCACTCTACCTACGGTAACGTTGATGTCCTTAAGGCGGCCTGCCGTCAGGAGATGTGGATCAATCCGCTGGATGCTAAGGCCCGCGGGATCGCCAACGGCGACCGGGTACGGATCTTTAACAGTCGTGGCGAAGTGCACATTGAAGCCAAAGTGACGCCGCGTATTCTGCCGGGCGTCGTCGCGCTAGGTGAAGGCGCCTGGTACAACCCGGACGCCAACCGCGTCGATCAGGCTGGCTGCATTAACGTGCTCACCACGCAACGCCCGTCGCCGCTGGCGAAAGGCAATCCGTCTCACAGTAACCTTGTTCAGGTTGAAAAGGCGTAAGGAGTAGCCGATGACCACTCAGTATGGATTTTTTATTGATTCCAGCCGCTGCACCGGGTGTAAAACCTGCGAGCTGGCCTGTAAAGACTATAAGGATCTGACGCCGGATGTCAGCTTCCGCCGCATCTACGAGTACGCGGGCGGTGACTGGCAGGAGGACAACGGCGTCTGGCATCAGAACGTCTTTGCCTACTATCTCTCTATTGCCTGCAACCACTGCGAAGATCCCGCCTGTACCAAGGTGTGCCCGAGCGGCGCGATGCACAAGCGCGACGACGGCTTTGTCGTGGTGAATGAAGATGTCTGCATCGGCTGTCGTTACTGCCATATGGCCTGCCCATACGGCGCACCGCAGTACAACGCCGCCAAAGGCCATATGACCAAGTGCGACGGCTGCCATGACCGCGTGGCGGAAGGCAAAAAGCCGATTTGCGTGGAGTCCTGCCCGCTACGGGCGCTGGATTTCGGTCCGATTGCCGAGCTGCGCCAGAAGTACGGCAAGCTGGCTGCGGTCGCGCCGCTGCCGTCTGCGCACTTTACGAAGCCGAGTATCGTCATTAAACCCAATGCCAACAGCCGACCAACGGGTGATACCACCGGCTATCTGGCCAATCCAAAGGAGGTGTGAGATGGGAAGCGGATGGCATGAATGGCCGTTAATGATTTTTACCGTCTTCGGACAGTGCGTGGCGGGCGGTTTTATTGTGCTCGCGCTGGCGCTGTTAAAAGGTGATCTGAAGGCTGAACAACAGCAGCGTCTGGTGCTGAGCATGTTTGGCCTGTGGGTGCTGATGGGCATCGGCTTTATCGCCTCCACGCTGCACCTGGGCTCGCCGATGCGCGCGTTCAACTCCCTCAACCGTGTGGGGGCCTCATCCCTCAGCAATGAGATTGCCAGCGGGGCGATCTTCTTTGCTGTTGGTGGTCTGGGCTGGCTGCTGGCCGCGATGAAGAAGCTGCCTGCCGGGCTGCGCAGCCTGTGGCTGATTGTTACTATGGTGCTGGGCGTGGTGTTCGTCTGGATGATGGTTCGGGTCTATAACACGATCGACACCGTGCCGACCTGGTACAGCGTCTGGACCCCAATGAGCTTCTTCCTGACGATGTTTATCGGCGGGCCTCTGCTGGGTTTCCTGCTGCTGCGCGTGGCGGGTGTGGATGGCTGGGCCATGCGTTTGCTGCCCGTCGTCTCCCTGCTGGCGCTGGTGGTGAGCGCCATCGTTGCCCTGATGCAGGGGGCGGAACTCGCAACCATCAGCAGCTCCATTCAGCAGGCGTCAGCCCTCGTGCCGGATTACGGCTCGCTGATGGCCTGGCGCGTGGTGCTGTTAGCGGTCGCGCTGGCCTGCTGGATTGTACCGCAGCTTAAAGGCTATCAACCTGCGTTACCGATATTGTCGCTGGCATTTGTGCTGGTGCTGGCGGGCGAATTACTGGGGCGCGGCGTCTTTTACGGTCTGCATATGACTGTTGGGATGGCTGTCGCCAGTTAACGCTGATTTTTGTTATATAAAGCCGGGACATAGTGCCCGGTTTTTTTATTTTCGATCATGAAATTTTTCTTCTGTCGTTTGGCTTTAAGTTTGTCGGTACATAAATAAAAACAAACACATAACTATTATTGATAGCCACCATTCCATTAGCAGGATGAGTTTTTTCAATCGACAGGGACCTTATCGTGCTTGCGGCTCAAGAGGGTGGATTGACTTTGTTTTTGCCAGTGGCATGATGCGCACGAAATCTGAACTTCCTCACGGTTTTTAATCCATGTCGACCTATACCCGGCCAGTGCTCCTGTTGCTCTGTGGCCTGCTTTTGCTGACCCTCGCGATCGCGGTGTTAAACACGCTCGTCCCGCTGTGGCTCGCCCATGAAAATCTACCGACCTGGCAGGTTGGCATGGTCAGCTCGTCCTTTTTTACCGGCAACCTGCTGGGAACATTAATGACGGGAAGCCTGATCAAACGCTTTGGCTTTAACCGCAGCTACTATCTGGCGTCGCTTATTTTTGCTGCCGGCTGTGCCGGGCTGGGGCTGATGGTGGGCTTCTGGAGCTGGATGGTCTGGCGCTTTATTGCCGGCGTAGGCTGCGCCATGATCTGGGTGGTCGTGGAAAGCGCCCTGATGTGCAGCGGTACCTCCCGCAACCGCGGTCGCCTGCTGGCGGCCTATATGATGGTCTATTATGTCGGGACCGTGCTGGGCCAGTTGATGGTCAGCAAGCTTCCGACCGACCTGATGAGCGTCCTGCCGTGGGTGACGGGCATGGTGCTGGCCGCGATTCTGCCGCTGCTCTTTACGCGCATTGTGAACCAGAGCAGCGAGCATCAGGAAGCGACCCACGTCTGGCCGATGCTGAGACTGCGCCAGGCGCGTCTGGGCGTTAATGGCTGCATCATCTCCGGGATTGTGCTGGGTTCGCTGTATGGTCTGATGCCGCTCTATCTCAACCATCAGGGGGTCAGTGATTCCGGGATCGGTTTCTGGATGGCGGTGATGGTCAGCGCCGGGATTGTCGGGCAATGGCCGGTGGGGCGTCTTGCCGACCGCTTCGGGCGTCTGCTGGTGCTGCGCGTACAGGTCTTCGTGGTGATCATGGGGTGCTTTGCCATGCTCAGTAATGCCGCCATGGCGCCTGCACTGTTTATTCTGGGCGCGGCTGGCTTTACCCTCTATCCGGTGGCGATGGCCTGGGCCTGTGAAAAAGTGGAGCATCATCAGCTGGTGGCGATGAACCAGGCGCTGTTGCTGAGTTACACCATCGGCAGTTTGCTGGGCCCGACCTTTACTGCCATGCTGATGCAGAACTATTCTGACAATCTGCTGTTTATAATGATCGCCAGCGTGTCGTTTATTTATCTCTTAATGTTGCTGCGCAAGGCGGGCGAACACCCGACGCCAGTGGCGCATGCCTGAACAAATAAAAGCCTGTCGATGACAGGCTTTTTTGTCTTTGTCACATCTAAGAGTTTTACGCATTGTTTGTTTATCATGCCAGGCGATAATTCAGAGGCGTTCTTCCACTAAAAGGCAGCGATTATGTCTACTCGTCGTTTTACCACTACCGCGCTGGCAGTAGTGTTGTCTTTATCATTTGCAACTGCACCTGTTATGGCTAATCCAGGCAATGGGAATGGAAATGGCCACGGCAATGGCGGCGGGCAAGGTAATAGCGGTAATCATGGTAACGGAAATTCCGGGAAGGGGAATTCCGATAATCATGGTAATAAACAAAATAACGGTAACCACACTTCCGGCAAATCCAATAAAAGCGTAAGAGAGGATGTGGATGCACGTGTCAGTTACGATCATGCCCGTCATCTGGCACTGAACTATGGCTTAACAGGTTATGACTCACTGCCGCCGGGGATTGCGAAAAACCTCGCCCGCGGTAAACCTCTGCCGCCGGGAATTGCGAAAAAGAGTGTACCGGCTTCAATGTTAGGTCAATTGCCTTCTTACCCTGGTTATGAATGGCGGGTAGTCGGCAAGGATCTGGTGTTAATTGCGCTGAGTACGGCAATTGTGACGACCATTATTAATGGTGTCTTTGACTAATAAATAGAACGCCCGGTAAAAACCGGGCGTTTTGCTAATACATGACCTTGTGACCGTACTGCTCCAGAATGCCTTTTACGCGTTCCATGGTCTCTTTCTTCGGCGGCTTCACGCCATCAAGTTTGTATTCTTCGCCCATCGCCACCCATTTATGTTTGCCCAGCTCGTGATACGGCAGCAATTCAATTTTCTCGACATTGCCCATATCACGCGTGAACTCACCCAGACGGTGGGCAGAGTCATCATCATCTGACCAGCCTGGAACGACGACATAACGGATCCAGGTTTTAATGCCTTTGGCGGAGATGTATTTTGCGAACTCCAGAGTGCGATGGTTCGAGACCCCCACCAGGTTCTGGTGAATTTCATCGTTCATCTGCTTGAGATCGAGCATCACCAGATCGGTCACTTCCAGCAGTTCGTCGATCACCGGATCGTAGCGACGGACAAAGCCATTGGTATCCAGACAGGTATGAATACCCTCTTTACGGCAGGCGCGGAACCAGTCGCGCACAAACTCGGCCTGCAGGATCGCTTCCCCGCCAGATGCGGTTACGCCGCCGCCAGAGGCGTTCATAAAGTGGCGATAGGTCACCACTTCTTTCATTAACTCTTCAACGGTGACCTCTTTGCCGCCGTGGGTATCCCATGTATCGCGGTTATGGCAATACATGCAGCGCATCAGGCAGCCCTGGAAGAAGGTAATAAAACGGATGCCCGGGCCATCGACGGTGCCACAGGACTCAAAGGAGTGGATGCGACCAATAGTTGACATTGCGGTGATATCTCCAGGTTCGGCCCTTCCGGGGCCTGTGTATGTGCACAACTCGTTGGCTGTGTCGAGTCTGTTTTGGCTGTTATCCATTTATTATAGATAGCGGGCAAAAGAGACTGCGGAGTGGGAGGTGTTAAAAAGGCCCCACTTGCGTGGAGCCTTTATTGTACGCCTATTACTGCGCGATTTCAGTCAAATCCACTTACATGGACTGAGTGAAAGTACGGGTAATAACGTCTTTCTGCTGCTCTTTAGTCAGCGAGTTAAAACGTACTGCGTAGCCAGATACACGGATGGTCAGCTGCGGATATTTTTCCGGATGTTCCATCGCATCGAGCAGCATTTCACGGTTCATAACGTTCACGTTCAGGTGCTGACCACCTTCGATGGACGCTTCATGATGGAAGTAACCGTCCATCAGACCCGCGAGGTTGGTTTTACGCACTTCGTCATCTTTACCCAGCGCATTTGGAACGATAGAGAAGGTGTAAGAGATACCATCTTTAGCGTAAGCAAACGGCAGTTTTGCAACGGAGGTCAGAGAGGCAACAGCACCTTTCTGGTCACGGCCGTGCATTGGGTTAGCACCTGGTCCGAATGGCGCGCCAGCACGACGACCGTCTGGGGTGTTACCGGTTTTCTTACCATACACAACGTTAGAGGTGATGGTCAGAACAGACTGAGTCGGGATAGCGTTACGGTAAGTAGTGAGTTTCTGAATTTTCTTCATGAAACGTTCTACCAGGTCAACCGCCATGTCATCAACGCGAGCGTCGTTGTTACCAAACTGCGGATATTCGCCTTCGATTTCGAAGTCGATAGCCAGACCGTCTTCGTCACGAATTGGTTTAACTTTCGCATATTTGATAGCAGACAGGGAGTCAGCCGCAACGGACAGGCCTGCGATACCACATGCCATGGTGCGCACGACGTCACGGTCATGCAGCGCCATCAGAGAGGCTTCGTAGCTGTACTTGTCGTGCATGTAGTGAATGACGTTCAGCGCGGTGACATACTGTTTAGCCAGCCAGTCCATGAAGTGATCCATGCGATCCATGACTTCGTCATAGTTCAGCACGTCGCCTTTGATCGGCTCAGACTTAGGACCAACCTGCATTTTCAGTTTTTCATCAACGCCGCCGTTGATTGCGTACAGCATGGTTTTCGCCAGGTTTGCACGCGCACCGAAGAACTGCATTTGTTTACCAACAACCATTGGGCTTACGCAGCAAGCGATAGCGTAGTCATCGTTGTTGAAGTCAGGACGCATCAGATCATCGTTCTCATACTGCAGAGAAGAGGTGTCGATGGAGACTTTAGCGGCGAATTTCTTGAAATTCAGCGGCAGTTTTTCAGACCACAGAACGGTGATGTTCGGCTCCGGAGACGGCCCCATGGTGTACAGGGTGTTCAGGAAGCGGAAGCTGTTTTTGGTTACCAGAGTACGGCCATCTACGCCCATACCACCGATGGATTCCGTTGCCCAGATTGGGTCACCAGAGAACAGCTCATCATATTCTGGGGTACGCAGGAAGCGAACCATACGCAGTTTCATGACCAGGTGGTCAATCATTTCCTGAGCGTCTTGTTCGTTGATTTTGCCTGCTTTCAGGTCACGTTCGATGTATGCATCCAGGAAGGTGGATACACGACCGAAGGACATTGCTGCACCGTTCTGAGACTTAACCGCAGCCAGGTAACCGAAGTAGGTCCACTGGATCGCTTCCTGAGCGTTGGTTGCAGGGCCGGAGATATCGCAACCGTATTTCGCTGCCATCTCTTTGATCTGACCCAGCGCGCGGTGCTGTTCAGCAATCTCTTCACGCAGACGGATAGTGGCTTCCAGGTTTACGCCATTTTCCAGGTCGGACTGCAGAGACTGGAACTGGGCGTATTTGTCTTTCATCAGGAAGTCGATACCGTACAGCGCAACGCGACGGTAGTCACCGATGATACGGCCACGGCCATAGGCATCTGGCAGGCCGGTCAGGACGCCAGATTTACGGCAGTTCAGGATGTCTTTGGTATAAACGTCAAACACGCCCTGGTTGTGGGTTTTGCGGTATTCGGTGAAGATTTTTTTCAGCATTGGGTCCAGCTCGCGATTGTACGCTTTGCAGGAACCTTCAACCATTTTAATACCACCGAACGGGATAATCGCACGTTTCAGTGGCGCTTCAGTTTGCAGACCAACAATCTTCTCGAGGGACTTGTTGATATAACCCGCGTCGTGAGAAGTGATGGTGGACGCGATGGAGGTGTCGAAATCAACAGGCGCGTGAGTGCGGTTTTCCTGCTTAACGCCTTCCATAACGCTATCCCACAGGGCAGTGGTTGCGTCGGTGGCACCGGCCAGGAAGGATTCGTCACCTTCATATGGGGTGTAGTTTTTCTGGATGAAGTCACGAACGTTGACTTCATTCTGCCAATCACCTTTGGCAAAACCTTCCCATGCTGTGGCTAACTTTTCATTAAGTTCGGACATGTAACACCTACCTTCTTAAGTGGATTTTTTATTTACTGCCTGAGACAACCGTTAATGATGGTTATCGCCACGCAGGTAAATGACCCAGTATGTCAACCCAACCAGCAGACCACCGCCGATAATGTTCCCGATTGTGACCGGGATCAGGTTATCAGTAATGAAGTTCATAACGGTCAGGTGAGAGAAATTCTCCGGGCTTGAACCAACTGCGGTCCAGAACTCCGGGCTGGCAAAGTCACGGATTACGATACCGAAAGGGATCATAAACATGTTTGCAATGCTGTGTTCAAAGCCGCTGGCAACGAACATGGCGACAGGCAGAACCATGATCATCGCTTTATCCATCAGGCTGCGACCGGAGTAACTCATCCAGACCGCCAGGCAGACCATCAGGTTCGCCAGGATGCCAAGGGCAACGGCTTCAATAAATGTATGGTGCATTTTATGGTCGGCGGTTTGCAGGACATTCAGGCCCCAGCCGCCGTTGGCTGTCATATACTCCCCGGACAACCACATCAACAGAACAAAGAGTAGGGCACCAATCAGGTTACCGATATAAACGTTGATCCAGTTTTTGGCCAGTTGACCCCAGGTGATTCTACCGCTGGCTTTCGCCACGACGATAAGCACCGTCGAGGTAAAGAGATCGGCGCCGCAAATGACGCAGAGAATCAGGCCCAGCGAGAAACAGATGCCACCAATCAGCTTGGCAATACCGTAAGGCATCGCGGCGGTACCGGTGGTCGCAGTGATATAGAAAACGAAGGCGATGGAGATGAACACGCCGGCGGTAATCGCCAGGAAGAACGTCGTCATCGGTTGTTTCGTTGCTTTATAGACACCCGCTTCTTCGGCAACTTTTGCCATTGCAGCTGGGAGTAAAAGATCAAAAGGGTTGTCAGCTTTCACACTAACTCTCTCTTTATTAAGTCGGCGACGAGATACTAACAAAGCATTATAGAAGAGAAATTGATGTAGATCATATCTCGCCTGGCTTATAGGCCCGCAAAGTGCGTGGTTTTACAGCAAATGCGGAGTAAGTTTTTGATTATCCTGATAAAAATAAATTTTAAAAGTTACAAAATGAGTTGATTTTTTCTCCTGACGCTTACTCCGACAGTTAATTAAAATGGAGTATTTCATATAAAAAGTAACAATAACTGTCAGGCCGCTATTATTATAGCTACCAATATTTAACTTAATTATTACAACCAAAGATTTATTACCGTAAAAATAAAACGGGGCAATAAAATTGCCCCGTAATATAACGTAGGTGATTGTATTCGCCTACTGTTTGTAATGGTATGTAACGTTATTTAGCCCAGTACGCGCTTTTTGCTTTCTGCAATTTCTCATAGGCCTTCAGCAAGGACTGGTGCGCAGGGAAGGCTTTCAGATCGCTGTCCACCGCCTGCAAGCCATAGAACGGCGCTTCGCCGCTCAGGGCCGCGCTGGCATTCTCTACCGCTTCGGCGCCGTACATACGGGTAAAGGCATTGAGGTACTGCAGCGGCTGACGCTCTTCTTCCTGCGCCAGCAACAGCAGGGTCTGCAGGCAACGGTAGTAGTTTGCACGCTCCGCGCTGAATACCGAGGCGTTGAACTCGATGGTCCATTCGGTCCAGATCAGCGCCTGTTCCAGATCGCCGCCTGCCAGCGCCAGCATCGCCTTCAGCTCGCCAATACGCAGGGTGTACCAGCCATTATCTTTACCCGTTGCCAGCCCCAGCAGCTCGCGTACGCGAGTGAAGTCGTCATGACCTTCGTCGTCCAGCTGGGTAATAAGGTTCAGGTAGTCCTCTTTCTCCCATGTGCTCTCCGGCAGCGCCAGCAGGGTTTCGCGCAGATGGCTGCCCATGCTGTTATTGGCCAGCCACAGATCTTCTACCGGATAGATGTCGGACATGCCCGGCACCAGAATACGGCAGGCGTAGACGCCCAGATGTTCATAATCGGCGATGTACACTTCCTGCCCTTCGGCAGTGAAGATAGCCATCAGCGTGGCGAACTCTTCCTCTGTGGTGCCGGAGAAGCTCCAGTCAACAAACGGATAATCCGCGTCCTGCTTAAACAGATCCCAGGAGATAGAGCCGCTGGAGTCGATGAAGTGCGTTTCCAGGTTGGCATGTTCCGCCACTTCTTCGTCATCAAACGTCGGCGGAGTGAAGACATCGAGATCTTTCAGGCTACGGCCCTGCAGCAGTTCCGTGACGGTACGCTCCAGCGCTACGCCAAAGTCCGGGTGCGCCCCGAAGGAGGCGAAGCAGGTGCCGTTCGCCGGGTTGAACAGCACCACGCAGATAACCGGATACTTCCCGCCCAGCGAGCCGTCATAGGCGAAGATTGGGAAACCTTCTGCTTCCAGTTTGGCAATGGACTCCACCACGCCCGGGTAGCGGGCCAGCACATCAGCCGGGATCTCCGGCAGGCTGATAGATTCCGCGATAATGCGGTTTTTAATATGGCGCTCAAAGACTTCGGACAGACCCTGAACACGCGCTTCGTTGCGTGTGTTACCGGCTGACATGCCGTTGGAGACATACAGGTTGCCGACGATGTTCATCGGAATATAGACGGTTTGCTCGTCAGACTGGCGGGTAAACGGCAGGGCGCAGATACCGCGATCTTCATTACCTGACTGCAAATCAACCAGCATGCTGGCGGTCAGTTGATTCTCCAGATCGTAAAACGCACGCAGGCGATCGTCGAGGATCCCTTCCGGCAGTTCGTCATCTTCGGTCAGTGGGAACCATTTTTCATTTGGATAGTGAACAAACGGGCCATTCGCCACGGTCTCGCCCAGCCAGAAATCGGCAAAGAAATAGTTAGTGGACAGACGTTCAAAATACTCACCCAGCGCAGAGGCCAGCGCCGCTTTTTTGGTTGCACCTTTGCCATTGGTAAAGCACAGCGCGCACTCTTTATCGCGAATATGCACAGACCAGACGTGGGGAACCGGGTTGAGCCAGGAGGCCTCTTCGATGTTAAAGCCCAGGTCGGTCAGTTTTTGCTGGAAGCGAGCGATGGAATCTTCCAGGGCGGCGTCTTTGCCGGGGATAAACGTTTGAGTCATGGGGATCACTTATATCGTACGGAAAGCGCGCAATGATACGGGTTTTGCATGACAGGCGCTATCTCCCCGGCGGTTTCGGCGAAAATAAAAGGCTGGGCTATGCTTATATTCAGTAACCTACTGTAAAGGAATATAAAAAATGAAAGCATTCGATCTTCAACGAATGGCCTTTGATAAAGTACCCGTTGAGTTTTTAGGCGAGGTCGCGCTGCGAAGTCTCTACACCTTTGTACTGGTTTTCCTGTTCCTCAAACTTACCGGACGACGCGGCGTGCGCCAGATGTCGCTCTTCGAAGTGTTAATCATTCTGACCCTGGGGTCGGCGGCGGGGGACGTGGCATTTTATGACGATGTGCCGATGATTCCCGTCTTTGTTGTTTTCATCACCCTGGCGTTGCTCTACCGGCTGGTGATGTGGCTGATGTCGAAAAGTGAAAAGCTGGAAGACCTGCTTGAGGGCAAACCGGTCGCCATTGTCGAAGAGGGCAAGCTGGCCTGGGAAAAAGTAAAGCGCGCCAACATGACCGAGTTTGAGTTCTTTATGGAACTGCGGGTGAGCGGCGTCGAACAGCTTGGGCAGGTTAAGCTTGCCATTATGGAGACCAACGGGCAGATAAGCGTTTACTTTTATGACGATGAGCAGGTCAAGCCCGGGCTGTGCATATTGCCGGATGAATTTGTGGAACGTTTTATGACGATACCGGAAGTCGGGGAATATGCCTGTCGGCGTTGCGGTCATGTTCAGACTCTACAGGCCGGGGCACATCAATTATGTCCACGTTGTACGAATCCGGAATGGACGAAGGTTAGCTGGGCCAAACGCATCCCCTGACAGCAATTTTGTCGGTTTTGTGACAGCCCGCTGGCAGAATGTATTGTGTGATGGCGGGCACATTTTCCGGGGCATGAGTTTTAGACATTGCGGCGCGTGTCACTGAATGATAAAACCGATATCCACAGTTATTACTTATGGCTTTATAGCGTGGTGAGGGGAAATGGCTCAGGTCTTTAATTTTAGTTCAGGTCCGGCAATGTTACCGGCGGATGTGCTCAAACAGGCTCAACAGGAGCTGTGCGACTGGAACGGTCTTGGCACGTCGGTAATGGAAGTCAGTCACCGTGGTAAAGAGTTTATTCAGGTGGCGGAAGAGGCAGAAGCAGATTTTCGTTTCCTGCTGAATATCCCCTCAAATTACAAAGTATTATTCTGTCACGGCGGCGGTCGCGGTCAGTTTGCCGGTATTCCGCTGAACCTGCTGGGCGACAAAACCACCGCCGACTATGTTGATGCCGGTTACTGGGCTGCCAGCGCGGTAAAAGAAGCGCACAAATACTGCTCTCCGAACGTGATTGATGCCAAAGTCACCGTTGACGGCTTACGCGCGGTAAAACCGATGAGCGAATGGCAGCTCTCCCGCGATGCGGCCTATCTGCACTACTGCCCAAATGAAACCATCGACGGCATCGCCATCCACGAAGAGCCAAACTTTGGCGAGGATGTGGTCGTCACGGCGGACTTCTCCTCCACCATTCTCTCTTCGCCGCTGGATGTCAGCCGCTACGGCGTGATCTACGCTGGCGCGCAGAAAAACATCGGCCCGGCCGGCCTGACCCTGGTGATCGTGCGCGAAGATCTGCTGGGTAAAGCGCACAAATCCTGCCCGTCGATTCTGGACTACAGCGTGCTGAACGATAACGACTCCATGTTCAACACCCCGCCGACCTTTGCCTGGTATCTCTCTGGCCTGGTCTTTAAATGGCTGAGAAACAACGGCGGCGTGGCGCAGATGGATAAGATCAATCAGCAGAAATCTGAGCTGCTCTACAGCGTCATCGACGGCAGCGACTTCTATCGCAACGACGTCGCCAAAGCGAACCGTTCCCGCATGAACGTGCCGTTCCAACTGGCCGACAGCAATCTCGATAAGCTGTTCCTCGAAGAGTCCTTCGCTGCTGGTCTGCATGCGCTGAAAGGTCACCGCGTGGTTGGCGGCATGCGCGCCTCCATCTATAACGCCATGCCGCTCGAAGGCGTTAAGGCGTTGACCGACTTCATGACTGACTTCGAACGTCGCCACGGTTAATCACGCCCCTGTTCACCCCCGTAGCCTCGCTGCGGGGTTTTTATTATGTTGAATTGAGACTTAAATTTCATGGAATCCCTGACGTTACACCCTATCGCGCGGGTAGATGGCACCATTAATCTGCCTGGTTCAAAAAGTGTCTCGAACCGCGCCTTGCTGCTGGCTGCGCTGGCAAACGGCACCACTGTTCTCACTAACCTGCTGGACAGCGATGACGTTCGCCATATGCTTAATGCGCTGAAAGCGTTGGGAGTCCACTATACCCTGTCTGCGGATCGTACCCGTTGTGAAGTGACGGGCAATGCCGGTGCGCTGCACTCCGCCGACGCGCTGGAACTCTTCCTCGGCAACGCCGGCACGGCTATGCGCCCGCTGGCGGCAGCCCTGTGCCTGGGCAGCAATGACATCGTGCTGACGGGCGAGCCGCGCATGAAAGAGCGCCCGATTGGTCATCTGGTTGATGCGCTGCGTCAGGGCGGCGCGCAGATTGACTATCTGGAGCAGGAAAACTATCCGCCGCTGCGTCTGCGTGGAGGTTTTACCGGCGGTGAAGTGGCGGTGGACGGCAGCGTTTCCAGCCAGTTCCTGACCGCGTTGTTGATGACCGCACCGCTGGCGCCACAAAACACCACTATCACCATTAAAGGCGAGCTGGTTTCCAAACCCTATATCGATATCACGCTGCACCTGATGAAGACCTTTGGCGTTGAGGTGGAAAACCACAGTTACCAGCGTTTCGTGGTGCGCGGCGGGCAGCAGTACCAGACACCGGGCAATTACCTGGTAGAAGGCGATGCCTCGTCGGCCTCTTACTTCCTGGCGGCGGGTGCCATTAAAGGCGGTACCGTTAAAGTGACCGGTATTGGTCGCAACAGCGTGCAGGGCGACATTCGCTTTGCTGATGTGCTGGAGAAGATGGGCGCCGTGGTGACCTGGGGCGATGACTACATCTCCTGCACCCGCGGGGAGCTGAACGCCATTGATATGGACATGAACCACATTCCTGACGCGGCGATGACCATTGCCACAGCGGCGCTGTTTGCCAAAGGCACCACCACGCTGCGCAACATCTACAACTGGCGTGTGAAAGAGACCGATCGCCTGTTTGCCATGGCAACCGAGCTGCGTAAAGTGGGTGCGGAAGTGGAAGAGGGCGAGGACTATATCCGCGTAACGCCTCCGGCCAGGCTACAGGCGGCGGAAATTGGCACCTATAACGATCACCGTATGGCGATGTGCTTCTCGCTGGTGGCGCTCTCCGATACGCCGGTCACCATCCTTGACCCGAAATGTACCGCGAAAACGTTCCCCGACTACTTCGAACAGCTGGCGCGTATTAGCACTTCTGCATGATATCGCGACGCCGCATCACCTGATGCGGCGTTTCCTTACGCTTCCTGACATCATCATCGTCCATTTCTTCTACACTCAGCTTCAAACATTTCGTAATTTGCACGCAAAGGTAACAGTTGTGCACGTTGACGCGTATAATGCGCGGCGTTTACACATCGGTATGCCTAAATTAAGGAGAAAAAGATGACGGCAATTGCCCCGGTAATCACCATTGACGGGCCGAGTGGCGCAGGTAAAGGCACGCTATGCAAAGCCATGGCGGAAGCACTGCAATGGCATCTTTTAGATTCGGGCGCAATCTATCGTGTGCTGGCGCTGGCTGCCTTGCATCATCATGTCGATGTCGCCTCTGAAGAGGCGCTGGTGCCGCTGGCCGCCCATCTGGATGTACGTTTCATCTCCACCAACGGCAACCTGGAAGTGATCCTTGAAGGGGAAGATGTCAGCGCTGAGATCCGCACCCAGGAAGTGGCGAACGCTGCCTCTCAGGTCGCGGCTTTCCCACGCGTACGCGAGGCGCTTTTACGTCGCCAGCGCGCGTTCCGCGACGCCCCGGGCCTGATCGCTGACGGACGCGACATGGGAACCGTGGTTTTCCCTGATGCGCCGGTGAAAATTTTCCTTGACGCTTCCTCGGAGGAGCGCGCGCAGCGCCGTATGCTGCAGTTGCAGGAAAAGGGCTTTAGTGTTAACTTTGAACGTCTTTTGTCTGAGATAAAAGAGCGTGACGATCGCGACCGTAATCGCGCCGTTGCACCGCTTGTTCCCGCAGATGATGCATTAGTTCTGGATTCTACCAGTTTAACTATTGAGCAAGTGATTGAAAAAGCGCTACAATATGCGCGCCAGAAATTGGCTCTCGCGTAATCGCGACCGATTTAGCAGTACCCCCGCTGCAATGGATTGACGGCGGGTATGTGAAACAACCCCATCCGGCACGGAGCCAGGTGGACGTTAATATTAACCTGAAGATTAAACATGACTGAATCTTTTGCTCAACTGTTTGAAGAATCCTTAAAAGAAATCGAAACCCGTCCGGGTTCCATCGTTCGTGGCGTTGTTGTTGCTATCGACAAAGATATCGTACTGGTTGACGCTGGTCTGAAATCTGAGTCTGCCATCCCGGCAGAGCAGTTCAAAAACGCCCAGGGCGAGCTGGAAATCCAGGTTGGTGACGAAGTTGACGTTGCTCTGGATGCAGTAGAAGACGGCTTCGGTGAAACCCTGCTGTCCCGTGAGAAAGCTAAACGTCACGAAGCTTGGATCACGCTGGAAAAAGCTTACGAAGAAGCTGAAACTGTGGTCGGTGTTATCAACGGCAAAGTTAAAGGCGGCTTCACTGTTGAGCTGAATGGTATTCGTGCGTTCCTGCCAGGTTCACTGGTAGACGTTCGTCCAGTTCGTGACACCCTGCACCTGGAAGGCAAAGAGCTTGAGTTCAAAGTAATCAAGCTGGACCAGAAGCGTAACAACGTTGTTGTTTCCCGTCGTGCCGTTATCGAATCCGAAAACAGCGCAGAACGCGATCAGCTGCTGGAAAACCTGCAGGAAGGCATGGAAGTCAAAGGTATCGTTAAGAACCTCACTGACTACGGCGCATTCGTTGACCTGGGCGGCGTTGATGGCCTGCTGCACATCACCGACATGGCGTGGAAACGCGTTAAGCACCCAAGCGAAATCGTGAACGTGGGCGACGAAATCACTGTTAAAGTGCTGAAGTTCGACCGCGAGCGTACTCGTGTATCCCTCGGCCTGAAACAGCTGGGCGAAGATCCATGGGTAGCTATCGCTAAACGTTACCCAGAAGGTACTAAACTGACTGGTCGCGTTACCAACCTGACCGACTACGGCTGCTTCGTTGAAATCGAAGAAGGCGTTGAAGGCCTGGTTCACGTTTCCGAAATGGACTGGACCAACAAAAACATCCACCCATCCAAAGTTGTTAACGTTGGTGATGTAGTGGAAGTTATGGTTCTGGATATCGACGAAGAACGTCGTCGTATCTCCCTGGGCCTGAAACAGTGCAAAAACAACCCATGGCAGCAGTTCGCGGAAACCCACAACAAGGGCGACCGTGTTGAAGGTAAAATCAAGTCTATCACTGACTTCGGTATCTTCATCGGCCTGGACGGCGGTATCGACGGCCTGGTTCACCTGTCTGACATCTCCTGGAACGTTGCAGGCGAAGAAGCAGTACGTGAATACAAAAAAGGCGACGAAATCGCAGCAGTTGTTCTGCAGGTTGACGCAGAGCGTGAGCGTATCTCCCTGGGCGTTAAACAGCTCGCAGAAGATCCGTTCAACAACTGGGTTGCACTGAACAAGAAAGGCGCAATCGTAAACGGTAAAGTGACTGCAGTTGACGCGAAAGGCGCAACCGTAGAGCTGGCTGACGGCGTTGAAGGTTACCTGCGCGCTTCTGAAGCTTCACGTGACCGCGTTGAAGATGCAACTCTGGTTCTGAGCGTAGGCGACGACGTTGAAGCTAAATTCACCGGCGTTGATCGTAAGAACCGTGCAATCAGCCTGTCTGTTCGTGCTAAAGACGAAGCTGATGAGAAAGATGCAATCGCAACTGTTAACAAACAGGAAGATGCAAACTTCTCTAACAACGCAATGGCTGAAGCTTTCAAAGCAGCTAAAGGCGAATAAGTTACTCGTAGAGTGACTTGACAGATTGCAGGATTCGTCCTGTAATCAATAACAAAGGGCGGCTACGGCCGCCCTTGTTTAAGCTGTTTAGCTAATTGGTTTGAAGGAACCGGAGGAATCATGACCAAGTCAGAATTGATTGAAAGACTTGCCAGCCAGCAATCGCATATACCTGCGAAAGCAGTGGAAGATGCCGTAAAAGAGATGCTGGAGCATATGGCTACCACTCTTGCACAGGGCGAGCGCATTGAAATCCGCGGTTTCGGTAGTTTTTCTCTGCACTATCGTGCTCCACGTACCGGGCGTAACCCGAAGACTGGTGACAAAGTAGAGCTGGAAGGTAAATACGTTCCGCACTTTAAGCCGGGTAAAGAGCTGCGCGATCGCGCCAATATTTACGGCAACTGAGTTTCGCCTGCGGGCAAAACTGAGTGACCACAAGAAAAGCACCTGCGGGTGCTTTTCTTGTTTTTCTCCTTTTTAGCCGGAAGCTACGCCGCAAATTGCACGGCTTTTTGCTGCACACCGTTTATTTATGCCAGCCTGCGTCGCAACCGCACAATTTCGCACCTGACAGACGTAACGTCTGAACGCACACTGCCCTGACACAGGGAGGTGTAAATGCGTTTAATGTCGTTAGCGACATGTCTGATCCTGGCTATCCTGCCGCTTCTGTGGCTGCCCGCTCTGCCAGCGCTGCCGTTTATCCAGGCCATAGCGGTTGCCGGATTTCTGCTCGCCTTAATTCGTCATAACGTGGCCCGCTACAGTGGTTTCTGGCTGCTTTTCTTCGCCTGGGGAGCGCTGGCCGCGCAAAGTGCGGTCTGGCCAATGCAGCATCTGACCCGGGGTCCGCAGAAAGCGGAGATAGAGATCGTAGCGGTTGAAAACGACGCGGCCTATCGGGCCCGTATTACCCAGCTCAACGGCAAAGCGATGGTGCCAGCAGTAGGCGTCACGCTGTATGGCAACACGCTGCCGCAACCGGGCTGCGCCGGGCAGCGGTGGTCGATGACCTTATCGTTACGCGCCGTTCATGGGCAACTCAACGATGGCGGGTTCGATTCCCAGCGCTATGCCCTGGCACAGCATCAGCCCCTGACCGGGCGTTTTACCCATGCCGATGTAACAGATGCTCGCTGTAGCTTACGCGCCCGCTATCTCACCTCGCTGATGGCCACACTTTCTCCCTATACCCAGGGGCCGGTTCTGCTGGGGCTGGGGATGGGAGAGCGGCTGGCGGTAACGCCAGAGATAAAAAATCTGATGCGGGAAACCGGCACCGGGCATCTGATGGCGATCTCGGGTTTGCACATAGCCCTGGCGGCGTCGGTTGTCTGGCTGCTGGTGCGGGGCATACAGTTTTTCATTCCGGGGCGTTGGGTAAGCTGGCGAGCCCCGCTGGTGGCAGGGTTCTGCTTTGCCGCCTTTTACGCCTGGCTTACCGGAATGCAGCCTCCTGCGTTGCGTACCGTCGTCTCACTGGGCGCTTGCCTGGCGTTGCAATTGAGCGGTCGTCTCTGGTCGCCCTGGCAGGTATGGCGCGTCTGCATTGCTGCCATTTTACTGGCCGATCCGCTGGCCGTGCTGTCGCACAGTCTTTTACTGTCCGCTTTTGCCGTGGCGGTGCTGATTTTCTGGTATCAGTGGGTGCCTGCTCCGCGCTTTTCTGGCCCGTGGGTCGTCAGGGCCGTGGTTAGCTTGCTGCACCTGCAGCTTGGCATGCTGTTGCTGTTGCTGCCGGTACAGATTGTCGTCTTCCATGGTTTCAGCCTCTCTTCACTGGTCGCGAATCTGGTGGCGGTGCCGCTGGTAACCTTTATTTCGGTGCCGTTGATCTTATTGGGAATGGGGCTGCATCTCTGGAGGTGGCCGGGGGCGGAAAATATGGTCTGGACGCTGGCGGATGGCTCACTGTCGCTGCTGTTCAGATTTTTAACCGCGCTGCCTGACGGTTGGATCCCGGTCGATAAACGCTGGCTGTGGCTGACCCTGCTGCCCTGGGCCGCCATTGTCGCCTGGCGTCTGCGCGGGGCGCGTACCTGTCCGGTGGTCTGTGTCTCGGCACTGGTGCTGGCAAGTAGTCCGCTATGGCGGGCTGATAAAACCGAGGGCTGGGCGGTGCATATGCTGGATGTCGGACAGGGGCTGGCAATGGTGATCGAGCGGCAGGGGAGAGCGATCCTTTATGACACCGGCCCCGCCTGGACGGGCGGGGACAGTGCGCAACAGCTGATCATTCCCTGGTTACGGTGGCACCATTTACGCCCGGAGGGGGTGATTATCAGCCACGAACACCTCGACCATATCGGCGGGGTGGTATCGCTACGTAAGGCGTGGCCGTCTATGTGGATAAGAAGCCCGCTGCGCTGGGCCGGGCATGGCCCGTGTGTGCGCGGAGAGCGCTGGCAGTGGCGAGGGCTGACCTTCAGCGCACACTGGCCCCTCGCCAACAAACCGCAGCGCGGCAATAACGGTTCCTGCGTGGTTAAAGTTGAGGACGGTACCCATAGCGTGTTGTTAACCGGCGATATTGAAGCGAAGGGAGAAAAAGCGATGCTCAGTCGTCACTGGCAATATCTTGCGTCTACACTTATCCAGGTGCCGCACCATGGCAGTAATACCTCCTCGTCACTCCCTCTGGTGCAGCGCTTGGGTGGGCAGATCGCTCTGGTGTCTGCCTCCCGCTATAACGCGTGGCGACTGCCTTCGTTTAAAGTGGCTCGCCGCTACCAAAAGGAGGGGTATCGCTGGCTAACAACACCCCGACTGGGACAACTTACCGTTTCTTTTTCACAACATGGCTGGCAAATCCATAGCTTACGGGATCAAATTTTGCCCCGTTGGTATCATCAGTGGTTTGGCGCGCCCGGAGATAACGGGTAGAATATGCGGCTATTTCAACAAATGCTGGTTTTTTGAATGCATAACGACAAAGATCTCTCCACGTGGCAGACCTTCCGCCGACTCTGGCCGGTGATTGCACCCTTCAGAACGGGCCTAATCGTGGCGGGCGTAGCGTTAATCCTCAACGCAGCCAGCGATACCTTCATGTTATCGCTCCTCAAACCGTTACTGGACGACGGTTTTGGTAAAACGGATCGCTCAGTGTTGCTATGGATGCCGCTGGTGGTTATCGGCCTGATGATTTTACGCGGCATCACCAGCTATATCTCCAGCTACTGCCTCTCCTGGGTTTCGGGCAAAGTGGTGATGACCATGCGCCGCCGCCTGTTCAGCCATATGATGGGCATGCCGGTCGCGTTTTTTGACAAGCAGTCGACCGGCACCCTGCTGTCGCGCATTACTTACGACTCCGAGCAGGTTGCTTCCTCCTCCTCCAGCGCGCTGATCACCGTTGTGCGTGAAGGGGCGTCGATTATTGGTCTGTTCGCCCTGATGTTCTGGTACAGCTGGCAGCTGTCGCTGATCCTGATTGTGCTGGCGCCGATTGTTTCGATTGCGATCCGCGTCGTCTCGAAGCGTTTCCGCAGCATCAGTAAGAACATGCAGAACACGATGGGGCAGGTGACCACCAGCGCCGAGCAGATGCTGAAAGGCCATAAAGAGGTGCTGATTTTTGGCGGCCAGGAGCTCGAAACCAAGCGCTTCGATAAGGTCAGCAATAAGATGCGTCTGCAGGGGATGAAGATGGTGTCTGCTTCTTCCATCTCCGATCCGATCATTCAGCTCATCGCCTCCCTGGCGCTGGCGTTTGTGCTCTATGCCGCCAGCTTCCCGAGCGTGATGGAAACCCTCACCGCCGGTACCATTACCGTGGTCTTCTCGTCGATGATTGCCCTGATGCGCCCGCTGAAATCGTTAACCAACGTTAACGCCCAGTTCCAGCGCGGGATGGCAGCCTGCCAGACGCTGTTTGCGATCCTTGATTCCGAACAGGAAAAAGACGAAGGCAAACGCGTGATTGAGCGCTCAACCGGCGACGTGGAGTTCCGCAATGTGACCTTTACCTATCCGGGTCGTGATACGCCTGCTCTGCGCAATATCAATCTGAAAATTCCGGCAGGCAAGACCGTGGCCCTGGTGGGCCGTTCTGGCTCGGGTAAATCGACCATCGCCAGCCTGATCACCCGCTTCTACGATATTGATGAGGGTGAGATCCTGATTGATGGCCACGATCTGCGCGAGTACACCCTGCGGTCGCTGCGTAATCAGGTCGCGCTGGTCTCCCAGAATGTGCATCTGTTCAATGACACCGTGGCCAACAACATCGCCTATGCCCGGAATGAAGAGTACAGCCGTGAGCAGATCGAAGCGGCGGCGCGGATGGCCTACGCCATGGACTTCATCAATAAGATGGATAACGGCCTGGACACCATTATCGGTGAAAACGGTGTCCTGCTCTCCGGCGGTCAGCGCCAGCGTATTGCCATTGCGCGCGCGCTGCTGCGTGACAGCCCAATCCTGATCCTCGATGAAGCCACCTCGGCGCTGGATACCGAGTCCGAACGCGCTATCCAGTCTGCGCTGGATGAGTTGCAGAAGAACCGTACCTCACTGGTGATTGCCCACCGCCTGTCGACGATTGAAAAAGCCGACGAAATCGTGGTGGTGGAAGATGGCTACATCGTCGAGCGGGGCAGCCACGCCGACCTGCTGGCGCACCAGGGTGTATATGCTCAGCTTCATAAAATGCAGTTTGGCGAATGATCGCTCGCATCTGGTCTGGTGAGTCTCCGCTCTGGCGGTTGCTGTTGCCGCTCTCCTGGCTGTATGGCCTGGTCAGCGGCCTGATCCGCCTGAGTTATAAAGTGGGGCTCAAACGGGCCTGGCGCGCGCCGGTGCCGGTGGTGGTGGTAGGAAATCTCACCGCTGGCGGTAACGGTAAAACGCCGGTGGTGATCTGGCTGGTGGAACAGCTGACAAAACGCGGGATTCGCGTGGGGGTCGTCTCCCGGGGATATGGCGGCAAGGCGGAGCGCTATCCGTTGCTGCTGACCGCGCAAACCACCACGGCGCAAGCGGGGGATGAACCGGTGCTGATCTTTCAACGCACCGGTGCGCCGGTAGCGGTTTCGCCGGTGCGCAGCGAGGCGGTGCAGGCTCTGCTGAACCAGACGGATGTCCAGATCGTGATTACTGACGACGGACTACAGCACTACGCGCTGGCCCGGGATAAAGAGATCGTGGTGATTGATGGCGTCCGCCGCTTTGGTAACGGCTGGTGGTTACCTGCCGGACCGATGCGCGAGCGCGCGTCGCGTTTGCGGTCCGTGGATGCGGTTATCGTCAACGGTGGTACAGCGCAGGCAGGGGAGATCCCGATGCAGCTGCACCCAGGACTTGCCGTGAATCTTCTGACCGGTGAGCGGCGCGACGTTGCTGAGCTTAACCATCTGGTGGCGATGGCCGGTATCGGTCATCCTCCGCGCTTTTTCTCTACCCTCGAAGCCTGCGGCGCCAAACTTCAGCGTAGCGTGCCGCTGGCCGACCACCAGGCGCTGAGCCTGGAGCAGGTTGCGGCGTTTACTGGGCCAGGTCAGACGTTGATCATGACCGAAAAAGATGCGGTGAAATGCCGCGCCTTTGCCCGGGATAACTGGTGGTATTTACCGGTTGATGCCCAACTGCAGGGTGAACAGCCTGAACAACTGCTCCAGGCACTTATCGCCCTTGCAGGGCAGGTAAAAGAGGTTTCGCCCGCGCACTAACTGACAGGAAAAGGCATGGCTTTACCGCAACTCACGCTTTCAGCCGCACGTCATCTGCATCTTGCCGCCCAGGGGCTTTTGAAAAAGCCCCGTCGTCGCGCCCGACCCGCCGATATTCTTACCACCATCAAGCGCATGTCGCTGCTCCAGATCGACACCATCAATATCGTCGCCCGCAGCCCTTACCTGGTGCTCTTCAGCCGTCTCGGCCCCTATTCGCCCGACTGGCTGGATAACGCCCTGCGTCAGGGAGAGCTGATGGAGTACTGGGCGCACGAGGCGTGTTTCCTGCCGCGCAGCGACTTTGCGCTGGTGCGTCACAGAATGCTCGCGCCCGATAAAATGGGCTGGAAATACCGTCAGGCCTGGATGCAGGAACATGCGGATGAAATAGAAGAGCTTATCGCCCATATTCAGGAGAAAGGCCCTGTCCGTTCCGCCGATTTTGAACATCCCCACAAAGGAACGAGCGGGTGGTGGGAGTGGAAGCCGCATAAACGCCATCTTGAGGGATTGTTTACCGCTGGCAAGGTGATGGTGGTTGAACGGCGTAACTTTCAGCGCGTTTACGATCTCACGCATCGGGTGATGCCGGAGTGGGATGACAGCCGGGATATGCTGACCCAGGCGGCGGCAGAAGCCATAATGCTGGAAAACAGTGCCCGCAGCTTAGGCATTTTCCGCCCCCAGTGGTTGGCCGACTATTACCGCCTGCGTCAGCCCACGCTGGCCCCCTTGCTTGAGCGCTGGCAGGCGCAGCAGCAGGTGGTCCGCGTCGAGGTGGAGACACTGGGGGAGATGTGGCTGCATGCCGATCTGCTGCCGTTGCTTAACGAAGCGCAGGAAGGGAAGCTCACCGCAACCCATAGCGCCGTTCTCTCACCCTTCGATCCGGTGGTCTGGGATCGCAAGCGTGCGGAACAGTTGTTTAACTTCAGCTACCGGCTGGAGTGTTATACCCCGGCGCCGAAACGCCAGTACGGCTATTTCGTTCTGCCGCTGTTGCATAGAGGGCAACTGGTAGGGCGGATGGATGCAAAAATGCACCGCAAAACCGGCGAGTTACAGGTCATCGCCCTTTATCTGGAAGAGGGTATTCGGATAAGCGTCGCGCTGGAGAAAGGGCTCGCCACGGCAATCAGTGATTTTGCGCGCTGGCAGGGGGCAACACGCATCGCGCTGGGCCATCTTCCTTACGGACTTTTTCACACCTGTCGAACTGGCTGGGAAATAGACGCGGTCTGAAAAAGGAATATGGTAAACTTTACCGATTATTGATACGGAGGAACTATGGATCACCGTTTACTGGAAATTATTGCCTGCCCGGTGTGCAACGGCAAACTCTACTACAGCCAGGATAAGCAGGAGCTGATTTGCAAAGTGGATAGCCTTGCCTTCCCTCTGCGCGACGGCATTCCTGTCCTGCTGGAAACCGAAGCCCGCGCCCTGGCGCCTGAAGAGAGCAAACCATGAGTTTTGTTGTCATTATTCCGGCGCGCTTTGCCTCCACGCGTCTGCCGGGTAAACCGCTGGTGGATATCAACGGCAAGCCGATGATCGTGCATGTGCTTGAACGTGCCCGTGAGTCCGGCGCGGAGCGGATCATTGTCGCCACCGATCATGAAGAGGTGGCGCGTGCGGTCGAAGCGGCGGGCGGCGAAGTCTGTATGACCCGCGCCGATCACCAGTCCGGCACTGAGCGTCTGGCCGAAGTGGTGGAAAAATGCGGTTTTAGCGACGACACGGTGATTGTTAACGTCCAGGGCGATGAGCCGATGATCCCGGCGGTCATTATTCGTCAGGTGGCGGAAAACCTGGCCCAGCGTCAGGTGGGTATGGCGACCCTGGCCGTGCCGGTTCATAGCGCTGAAGAGGTATTCAACCCGAATGCAGTGAAGGTGGTACTGGACGCCGAAGGCTATGCGCTCTATTTCTCCCGCGCCACCATCCCCTGGGATCGCGATCGCTTTGCCGAATCCCGGGATAACATTGGAGACAGCATCCTGCGTCATCTGGGTATTTATGGCTATCGTGCAGGCTTTATCCGCCGTTACGTCAACTGGCAGCCGAGCCCGCTGGAGAACATCGAAATGCTCGAACAGCTGCGCGTGCTGTGGTACGGCGAAAAGATCCATGTCGCCGTCGCGCATGAGGTCCCGGGCACAGGCGTCGATACGCCAGACGATCTGGCCCGCGTTCGCGCTGAACTTCGCTAATCCCCGTCATCCCCTCTTTTGAGGGGATTTTTTTGTCTCAATTTTCTGAATTTCTGCTACAGAATCTTCTCATGAGGGTGACATCCGCCTGCCAGACGCTCATTATAAAAGCAGTAGTCTTAATGGGGGTAATCTCAAATGGAACAGCTGCGAGCCGAACTCAGCCATCTGCTGGGTGAAAAACTGAGCCGTCTGGAATGTGTGCATGAAAAGGCGGATACCACGCTATGGTCGCTGTACGACAGCCAGGGAAACCCCATGCCGTTACTGGCGCGAAGCTTCTCTTCACCGGATGTGGCCCGACAGCTGGCGTGGAAAATCTCCATGCTGGCCCGCAGCGGCACGGTAAGAATGCCGACCGTTTATGGCGTGATGACCCACGAAGAACATCCGGGCCCGGATGTCCTGCTGATTGAGCGTCTGCGCGGTGTCCCGGTGGAAGCGCCAGCCCGCACGCCTGAACGCTGGGAGCAGCTAAAAGATCAGATAGTTGAAGCGCTGCTGGCCTGGCACCGGCTGGACAGCGGAGGGCTGGTCGGCTCGGTGGACAGCACCCAGGAAAATCTCTGGCCCCTCTGGTACCGCCAGCGGGTCGAGGTGCTGTGGGGGACGCTAAACCAGTATCACAACACCGGCCTGACCATGCAGGATAAACGGATCCTGTTTCGTACCCGCGAGTGCCTGCCCACCCTGTTTGAAGGATTCAATGACAACAGCGTGCTGATCCACGGTAATTTTACGCTGCGCAGTATGCTCAAAGATCCCCGCAGCGATCAGCTGCTGGCGATGGTCGGGCCCGGCGTGATGCTGTGGGCCCCCCGGGAGTATGAACTGTTTCGCCTGAGCGAGAGCGGGCAGGCGGAGGATTTACTCTGGCACTACCTGCGGCGCGCGCCGGTCTCAGAGTCGTTCCTCTGGCGGCGCTGGCTCTATACGCTGTGGGACGAAGTGGCGCAGCTGGTGAATACCGGGCATTTTAGCCGCGCCAACTTCGATCTGGCCTCGAAATCACTGCTCCCCTGGCTCGCCTGACAGGCCCTTCAGCCACTGCCAGACGCGCCCGAGCGTCTCATAGCCCACGCGATCGCTGTGCATCAGCCATACCGGGGACGGAATGATCCGTTCCCAGGGGTTAAGCGGGGCGCTAATCGCCAGCTGGTTCGCGGGCGCGGGCAGGGGATGCAGACCCTGGCGTTCAAAGAAGATCATCGCCCGCGGCAGATGGGAGGCTGAGGTCACCAGCAGGAAGGGCGCATCGCCTATCGCCTGCTTCACCGCGGCGGCTTCCTCTTCGGTATCCTTTGGACTGTCGAGAGTGATGATCGCCTCGCGCGGCACGCCCAGCGACTGCGCCACGCGCGCGCCCGCTTCGGCGGTACTCACTGGATTGCTTTGTGCTGCCGCCCCGGTGAAGATCATCTTCGACCCGGGATTTGCCAGCCACAGCCGCATGCCTTCATTGAGGCGCGGCAGGCTGTTATTGATCAGATTGGAGCTGGGAGCCCATTGTGGATCCCAGGTGTAGCCCCCGCCGAGCACCACGATGTACTTAACCTTCTCATTTCCCTGCCAGGTAGGGTATTTGTCTTCGACCGGGCGTAACAGCCCATCCGCTACCGGCTGCAGGCTCAGCAGCGTCAGCGCCAGCCAGCCTGCCGTAACCAAAATTTTGCCGCTTTTCTGATGGCGGCTGAACCATAGCAACCCCAGCCCCAGTGCGATACACAGCAGAAGAAGAGGGAGGGGAAGCATCATGCCGCCAATATATTTTTTTAGGGTGAAAAGCATCCTTTCTGGCTCCTTTTTTAACCATATAGCTGATGATTGTCAGCGATATTACACCAGAGAGGTTCATTCTCCGCCCGGCTGTGACAAAATAGCGGTTTTGTTGTGAGTGGGTGGAGCTCTCCCAATGCGGGATCGCAATTTTGATGACATCGCGGAAAAGTTTGCCCGCAATATTTACGGCACGACTAAAGGCCGTCTGCGGCAGACGATCCTCTGGCAGGATCTGGACATCCTGCTGGATGGGTTTGGCGACAAGAAACTGCGTGTCCTCGACGCTGGCGGCGGTGAAGGCCAGACGGCGATAAAAATGGCTGAGCGTGGGCACCACGTTATCCTCTGCGATCTCTCCGCTGAAATGATCGCCCGCGCTGAACAGGCCGCGGTGGAGAAAGGTGTGAGCGATAACATGCAATTTATACATTGTGCCGCTCAGGAGATCGCTCAACATTTGGAAAGCCCGGTTGATCTGATATTGTCTCATGCGGTGCTGGAATGGGTAGCCGAACCCCAGGCGCTGCTGAAGACGCTCTGGTCGATACTGCGCCCCGGCGGCGCGCTGTCGCTGATGTTTTACAACGCTAATGGCCTGTTGATGCGTAATGTGCTGGTGGGTAATTTCGGTTATGTACAGCAGGGCATGTACAAGAAGAAACGCCGTACGCTGTCACCGGACTTTCCGCGCGACCCGCAGCAGGTTTATGGCTGGCTGGAAACTTCCGGCTGGCAGATTACCGGGAAAACCGGCATCAGGGTGTTTCATGATTATCTGCGTGATAAACAGAAGCAGCATGAGTGCTTTGACGCCCTGACAGAATTAGAGACGCGGTACTGTCGCCAGGAGCCTTATATTAGCCTTGGCCGCTACATTCACGTCACCGCGCGCAAGCCGCAGAGCAAGGATAACTTATGAGTGAATTTTCCCAGACAGTCCCCGAACTGGTTGCCTGGGCCCGAAAAAACGATTTCTCCCTCTCGCTGCCGGTAGACAGACTCTCTTTTCTGCTGGCGGTCGCCACGCTGAACAGCGAACGGCTGGATGGAGAAATGAGCGAGGGCGAACTGGTGGATGCGTTCCGCCATGTCAGTGATGCGTTTGAGCAAACCAGCGAAACCATTAATGTGCGTGCCAATAACGCGATTAACGATATGGTGCGTCAACGTCTGCTGAACCGCTTTACCAGCGAGCTGGCAGAAGGGAATGCCATCTATCGTCTGACGCCACTGGGCATCGGCATTACCGACTATTACATTCGCCAGCGCGAATTCTCGACCCTGCGCCTCTCGATGCAGCTCTCCATTGTGGCGGGCGAACTGAAGCGTGCAGCCGATGCCGCAGATGAGGGCGGTGACGAGTTCCACTGGCACCGTAACGTCTATGCGCCGCTGAAATATTCAGTAGCCGAGATTTTCGACAGCATCGATTTGACGCAGCGCATCATGGATGAGCAGCAGCAGCTGGTGAAGGACGACATCGCCCAGCTGCTGAACAAAGACTGGCGGGCGGCAATCTCCAGCTGTGAAATGCTGCTGTCAGAAACCTCCGGCACCCTGCGTGAACTGCAGGATACGCTGGAGGCTGCGGGCGACAAGCTGCAGGCCAACCTGCTGCGCATTCAGGATGCCACCCTGGCCCAGGACAATCTGCATTTTGTCGATCGCCTGGTCTTCGATCTGCAGAGCAAGCTGGACCGTATTATCAGCTGGGGCCAGCAGGCGATTGACCTGTGGATCGGCTATGACCGCCACGTGCATAAATTTATCCGAACCGCTATCGATATGGATAAAAACCGCGTGTTTGCCCAGCGTCTGCGCCAGTCGGTACAGACCTATTTCGATGCGCCGTGGGCGCTGACCTACGCCAGCGCTGACCGCCTGCTCGATATGCGTGACGAAGAGATGAGCCTGCGCGACGAAGAGGTCACCGGCGAGCTGCCAGCCGATCTGGAATATGAAGAGTTTAACGAAATACGGGAACAGCTTGCCGCGATGATCGAGGAGCAGCTGGCGATCTTCAAAACCAAAAACAAACCACTCGATCTCGGTCTGGTGGTGCGCGACTACCTCGCACAATACCCGCGTGCCCGCCATTTCGATATCGCCCGCATCGTGGTCGATCAGGCGGTACGCCTGGGCGTCGCGCAAGCAGATTTCACCGGCCTGCCGCCGAAGTGGCAGCCGATCAACGATTACGGAGCCAAGGTACAGGCGCATGTCATTGACAAATATTGAACACGTGATGCCAGTTAAGCTGGCCCAGGCGCTGGCAAATCCAATCTTTCCGGCGCTGGACAGCCAGCTGCGTGCCGGTCGTCACATTGGTCTCGACGAGCTGGATAATCACGCTTTTTTAATGGATTTTCAGGAGTACCTGGAAGAGTTTTACGCCCGCTATAACGTGGAGCTGATCCGCGCGCCGGAGGGGTTCTTCTATCTGCGCCCGCGCTCCACCACGCTTATCCCGCGCTCGGTGCTCTCCGAGCTGGACATGATGGTCGGCAAAATTCTCTGCTATCTCTACCTCAGCCCGGAGCGTCTGGCGAACGAAGGCATCTTCACCCAGCAGGAGCTCTATGACGAGCTGATGACCCTGGCGGACGAAGGCAAGCTGCTGAAGCTGGTAAACAACCGCTCCACCGGCTCGGACGTTGACCGTCAGAAGTTACAGGAAAAAGTGCGCTCCTCCCTGAACCGTCTGCGCCGTCTGGGGATGGTGTGGTTTATGGGCCATGACAGCAGCAAATTCCGCATCACTGAATCTGTGTTCCGCTTCGGTGCCGACGTGCGCGTGGGTGATGACGCCCGCGAAGCGCAGCTGCGCATGATCCGTGATGGCGAAGCGATGCCGGTGGAAAACCATCTGCAGCTCAATGACGAGCATGAAGACAATCAGCCGGATAGCGGGGAGGAAGAGTAATGATTGAACGCGGTAAATTTCGCTCACTGACGCTGGTTAACTGGAACGGTTTCTTTGCCCGCACCTTTGATCTCGATGAGCTGGTGACCACGCTCTCGGGCGGTAACGGGGCAGGGAAATCCACCACCATGGCGGCCTTCGTCACGGCGCTGATCCCGGACTTAACCCTGCTGCACTTCCGTAACACCACCGAAGCTGGCGCGACCAGCGGTTCCCGCGATAAGGGTCTGCACGGTAAGCTGAAGGCGGGTGTCTGTTACTCCGTGCTGGACGTGATCAACTCCCGCCATCAGCGCGTGGTGGTTGGCGTCCGCTTGCAGCAGGTCGCCGGTCGCGACCGTAAAGTGGATATCAAACCGTTCGCCATTCAGGGGCTGCCAACCTCCGTTCAGCCCACCGCGCTATTGACGGAAACCCTGAACGAACGCCAGGCGCGCGTGCTGACGCTGCAGGAGCTGAAAGACAAGCTGGAAGCCATCGAAGGCGTGCAGTTTAAGCAGTTCAACTCCATCACCGAATACCACTCGCTGATGTTCGATCTGGGCATCGTCGCCCGTCGTCTGCGCTCCGCCTCGGACCGCAGTAAATATTATCGTCTGATCGAAGCCTCGCTCTACGGCGGGATCTCCAGCGCCATTACCCGCTCTCTGCGTGATTACCTGTTACCGGAAAACAGCGGTGTGCGTAAGGCGTTCCAGGACATGGAAGCGGCGCTGCGTGAAAACCGTATGACGCTGGAAGCCATTCGCGTCACGCAGTCTGACCGTGACCTGTTCAAGCACCTGATCAGCGAAGCCACCAACTATGTGGCGGCGGACTACATGCGCCATGCCAACGAGCGCCGCATTCATCTCGATCAGGCTCTCGAGTATCGCCGTGAGCTCTTCACCTCCCGCCAGCAGCTGGCCTCTGAGCAGTACAAGCACGTCGAGATGGCCCGCGAGCTGTCCGAGCATAACGGGGCAGAAGGGGATCTGGAGGCCGACTATCAGGCCGCCAGCGATCACCTGAACCTGGTGCAGACCGCGCTGCGTCAGCAGGAAAAAATCGAGCGCTACGAAGCGGATCTCGATGAACTGCAAATTCGTCTGGAAGAGCAGAACGAAGTGGTGGCGGAAGCTGCCGACAAGCAGGAAGAGAACGAAGCCCGGGCTGAAGCCGCCGAGCTGGAAGTGGATGAGCTGAAAAGCCAGCTTGCTGACTATCAGCAGGCGCTCGACGTCCAGCAAACCCGCGCCATTCAGTACAATCAGGCGTTGCAGGCGCTGGAACGTGCAAAAGCGCTTTGCCATCTGCCGGACCTGACGCCAGAGAGCGCGGATCAGTGGCTGGAGACTTTCCAGGCCAAAGAGCAGGAAGCTACAGAAAAACTGCTGAATCTCGAGCAGAAAATGAGCGTGGCGCAAACTGCGCACAGCCAGTTTGAACAGGCATACCAGCTGGTGGCCGCGATTAACGGCCCGCTGGCGCGCGCCGAAGCGTGGGAAGTGGCCCGCGAGCTGCTGCGTGATGGCGTTAACCAGCGCCACCTGGCGGAACAGGTTCAGCCGCTGCGTATGCGCCTGAACGAGCTGGAGCAGCGCCTGCGTGAACAGCAGGAGGCGGAACGCCTGCTGGCTGAGTTCTGCAAGCGTCAGGGTAAACGGGTCGATATTGACGATCTGGAAAGCCTGCATCAGGAGCTGGAAGCCCGTATCGCGTCGCTGTCCGACAGCGTATCCAGTGCCAGCGAACAGCGTATGGCGCTGCGTCAGGAGATGGAGCAGCTACAGTCGCGTATTCAGACGCTGATGCAGCGCGCCCCAGTCTGGCTGGCCGCCCAGAGCAGCCTCAGCCAGCTCAGCGAGCAATGCGGCGAAACCTTCGAATCCAGCCAGGAGGTCACGGAGTATCTGCAGCAGCTGCTGGAGCGTGAACGCGAAGCAATTGTTGAACGTGACGAAGTGGGGGCGCGTAAGCGCGCCGTCGACGACGAAATCGAACGTTTAAGCCAGCCGGGTGGTGCGGAAGATGCCCGTCTGAACACCCTTGCAGAGCGTTTTGGCGGCGTGCTGCTGTCAGAGATTTATGACGACGTCAGCCTGGAAGATGCCCCGTACTACTCGGCGCTGTATGGTCCATCCCGCCACGCGATTGTGGTGCCAGATCTGTCGCTGATCGCGGACCAGCTCGAAGGGCTGGAAGATTGCCCGGAAGATCTCTATCTGATCGAAGGGGATCCGCAGTCGTTCGATGACAGCGTCTTTGGCGTCGACGAGCTGGAAAAAGCGGTGGTGGTGAAAATCGCCGATCGCCAGTGGCGCTATTCGCGCTTCCCGGCGCTGCCGCTGTTTGGCCGCGCGGCCCGTGAAAGCCGTATTGAGAGCCTGCACACCGAGCGCGAAGCGCTGTCAGAACGTTTTGCGACGCTCTCGTTCGACGTGCAAAAAACCCAGCGTCTGCACCAGGCGTTCAGCCGCTTTATCGGCAGCCATCTGGCCGTGGCCTTTGAGGCCGATCCGGAAGCCGAGATCCGCAAGTTCACTACCCGCCGTACCGAGCTTGAACGCGCGATTTCAGCCCACGAAAATGATAACCAGCAGAGCCGCCTCCAGTTCGAGCAGGCTAAAGAGGGCGTCGCCGCCCTTAACCGCATTCTGCCGCGCCTGAACCTGCTGGCGGACGACACCCTCGCCGATCGCGTGGATGAGATCCAGGAGCGTCTCGACGAAGCGCAGGAAGCCGCGCGCTTTGTTCAGCAGTACGGCAATCAGCTGGCGAAGCTGGAGCCGATGGTCTCAGTGCTGCAGAGCGACCCGGAACAGTTCGAACAGCTGAAAGAAGATTATGCCTGGTCCCAGCAGGTCCAGCGCGAAGCGCGTCAGCAGGCGTTTGCCCTGACCGAAGTTTCCCAGCGCCGGGCGCACTTCAGCTACTCCGACTCGGCGGAGATGCTGAACGGCAACAGCGACCTGAACGAGAAGCTGCGCCAGCGTCTGGAGCAGGCGGAAATGGAGCGTACCCGCGCCCGTGAGGCGATGCGTAGCCATGCCGCGCAGCTGAACCAGTACAATCAGGTGCTGGCGTCGCTGAAAAGCTCGTTTGATACCAAGAAAGAGCTGCTGACCGACCTGCATAAAGAGCTGCAGGATATCGGCGTGCGGGCCGACAGCGGGGCGGAGGAGCGGGCGCGTATTCGTCGCGACGAACTCCATGCCCAGCTCAGCAATAACCGTGCCCGCCGCAACCAGCTGGAAAAAGCGCTCACCTTCTGTGAAGCGGAGATGGACAACCTGACCCGCCGTCTGCGCAAGCTGGAACGTGACTACCACGAGAAGCGCGAGCAGGTGGTGACCGCCAAAGCGGGCTGGTGCGCCGTAATGCGAATGGTGAAAGACAACGGTGTTGAACGCCGTCTGCACCGCCGCGAGCTGGCCTATCTCTCCGGCGATGAGTTGCGTTCTATGTCGGATAAGGCGCTGGGTGCGCTGCGTCTGGCGGTGGCGGATAACGAACACCTGCGCGATGTGCTGCGCATGTCGGAAGATCCGAAGCGCCCTGAGCGCAAAATTCAGTTCTTCGTGGCGGTCTATCAGCACCTGCGCGAGCGTATTCGCCAGGATATCATTCGCACCGATGACCCGGTTGAAGCCATTGAACAGATGGAGATTGAACTGGGCCGTCTGACGGAAGAGCTGACCTCACGTGAGCAGAAGCTGGCGATCAGCTCCCGCAGCGTGGCCAATATCATCCGTAAGACGATCCAGCGCGAGCAGAACCGTATTCGTCAGTTGAACCAGGGGCTGCAGAGCGTCTCCTTCGGTCAGGTCAACAGCGTGCGGCTGAACGTCAACGTGCGTGAAGCCCACGCCACGCTGCTTGATGTGCTGGCCGAGCAGCACGAGCAGCATCAGGATCTGTTCAACAGCAACCGCCTGACCTTCTCCGAAGCGCTGGCGAAGCTGTATCAGCGTCTGAACCCACAGATCGACATGGGCCAGCGCACGCCGCAGACCATCGGTGAGGAGCTGCTGGACTACCGTAACTATCTCGAGATGGAAGTGGAAGTTAACCGTGGTTCTGACGGCTGGCTGCGCGCGGAATCGGGCGCCCTGTCGACCGGGGAAGCGATCGGTACCGGGATGTCGATTCTGGTGATGGTGGTCCAGAGCTGGGAAGATGAATCCCGCCGTCTGCGCGGCAAGGACATCTCTCCATGCCGCCTGCTGTTCCTTGATGAGGCGGCGCGTCTGGATGCCCGTTCGATCGCCACGCTGTTTGAGCTGTGCGATCGTCTGGATATGCAGCTGATTATCGCGGCGCCGGAAAATATCAGTCCGGAGAAAGGCACCACCTATAAACTGGTGCGTAAGGTCTATCAGAACAGCGAGCATGTCCACGTTGTGGGTTTGCGCGGCTTTGCCCCGCAGCCGCCTGAGTCCTTGCCCGGAACGGCTGACGCCTCCTGAGGAATCTGAAAATTAGCGATGGCGGCCCCCGGGCCGCCTTTTTTTATTCCTTGAGCTTGTACTGGCGGCTGCGTTAACTTTAAACTTCTTTACATAAGGTAAGGCTGGTGCCGGTCTGCCTTTCTATAATGAAGTGAAGCCCCGGTGATGAGGGCGTGACGTATAGCAAACAGGGGGCAAGGGATGTTGCTGAATAATATGTATGGTCGTCAGCTGTCGGCACTCAGTTTGTGTCTGACGGTATTAGTTGCTCCGCTGTTTAGTGCGCGGGCGGATGAGCCCGAGCTGGTTCCTGTCGATAGCTCCGCCACGGTGGGCGCGCAACCGACTGCGCTGTCCCAGCCGCTTGAACAATCGCCTGCCACCGCCATAATGGCCGGTATCCGGCCGCTGCCTGCGGATATCAATGCAGAGCAACGCCGTCAGGAACTGCTTGCGGCGCTGCCTGCCGGTTACACCCCGGCCTATCTCAATCAACTTACGCTGCTGTATGCCGCGCGTGACATGAAGCCGATGTGGGACGATCGTGAAGCCGTGCGCGCGTTCCAGCAGCAGCTGGCTGAAGTCGCCATCGCCGGATTTCAGCCGCAGTTTACTGCCTGGGTCGAGTTGCTGACCCAGCCTGCCGTCACCGGAATGGCGCGTGACGTGGTGCTGTCGGATGCGATGATGGGCTACCTGCAGTTTGTGGCGGGGATCCCGGTCAACGGCAACCGCTGGCTCTACAGCAATAAGCCTTACAAGCTGGCGACACCGCCGCTGTCGGTGATTAACCAGTGGCAGCTGGCGCTGGATAACGGCACGGTGCCGCACTTCATTGCCGGGCTGGCTCCGACGCATCCGCAATATGCTGTGATGCACCAGTCGCTGCTGGAGCTGGTGGCTGACACGCAGCCCTGGCCCCGGATCCAGAGTACCGCTAAGCTGAGCCCGGGGCAGTGGAGTAGCGACGTACCCGCGTTGCGAGAAATCCTCAAACGTTCCGGCGTGATTGACGGCGGGCCGAAAATTGCCCTGCCGGGTGACGATCCGCAAAGCGTGGTCGTCAGTCCATCGGCTCCGTCTGTCGAAAAGAAGAAGTCTGTTTCCAGCAAGCCGGCCTCCTATGACCGCAGCCTGGTTGAAGCGGTAAAAGCCTTCCAGACCAGCCAGGGGCTGGGCGCTGATGGCGTTATCGGCCAGGCGACGCGTGAGGCGCTAAACATGACTCCTGCGCAGCGTGCCGGGGTGCTGGCGTTGAATATCCAGCGCCTGCGTTTGCTGCCCGGAACACTCTCGACGGGCATCATGGTGAATATCCCGGCCTTTTCGCTGGTCTATTACCAGAATGGCAGCGAAGTGCTGGCCTCCCGCGTGATTGTGGGCCGCCCGGATCGTAAAACGCCGATGATGAGTAGCGCGCTGAATAATGTGGTGGTTAACCCGCCGTGGAATGTGCCGCCGACGCTGGCGCGCAAAGATATTTTGCCGAAGGTGTGGAATGACCCGGGTTATCTTGAACGCCATAACTATACCGTGCTGCGCGGCTGGAACAGTAAAGAGGCGATAGATCCGTGGCAAGTCGACTGGGCGACCATCACGCCGGCGAATTTACCCTTCCGTTTCCAGCAGGCACCGGGTGCACACAACTCGCTGGGTCGGTATAAATTCAATATGCCAAGCTCGGATGCCATCTATCTGCACGATACGCCGAACCACAACCTGTTCCAGAAAGATGCGCGTGCGCTCAGCTCCGGTTGTGTGCGCGTCAATAAAGCGTCAGAACTGGCAAATATGTTGTTACAGGATGCAGGCTGGAACGACACACGTATCTCGGATGCGCTGAAGCAGGGTGACACGCGATATGTGAATATCCGCCAGAATATTCCGGTTAATCTGTACTATCTTACCGCCTTCGTCGGCAAAGACGGTCGAACGCAGTACCGTACAGATATTTACAATTATGATGAGACTGCCCGGTCCAACACACAAATTCTGCCCAAAGCAGAGCAATTGATCAGATAAATGAAGAAGTTCGGAAAATTCCGGTAGTCTAAGTGGGAAAATAAACGGGGTCTTGCGGTTGCAAGCCCCGTCTTTCCTGGGTTGTGGTGCCTTGACGATGACAGGTTTGCCCGGTAATGTGCCCTTCGTGCGCTGTAAAGCATCTATACGATAACATTGACCTGTAGACCTGATTACCATGGACAAATTCGACGCTAATCGCCGTAAGTTGTTGGCGTTAGGTGGCATTGCGCTGGGCGCGGCCATCTTACCTACGCCATCATTTGCCACGCTCTCTACCCCTCGACCACGTATTTTGACGCTTAATAACCTGCACACAGGTGAGTCAATCAAAGCTGAGTTTTTTGACGGTCGGGGCTATATTCAGGATGAATTAGCCAGGCTGAATCACTTTTTCCGTGATTTCCGCGCCAATAAAGTAAAAACCATCGATCCGGGATTATTTGACCAGCTTTACCGCCTGCAGGGTTTGCTTGGCACCCGCAAACCGGTACAGCTCATTTCCGGCTATCGCTCCCTTGATACCAATAATGAATTGCGTGCCCACAGCCGCGGTGTAGCCAAAAAGAGCTATCACACCAAAGGGCAGGCGATGGATTTTCATATTGAAGGCATTTCGTTAGCCAATGTTCGCAAAGCTGCGTTATCTATGCGCGCAGGTGGTGTAGGATATTACCCACGTAGCAACTTTGTGCATATTGATACCGGGCCATTGCGGCACTGGTAATAACAAATCAGGAGCAGTATGAACTATCGTATTATTCCGGTCACCGCCTTCTCCCAGAACTGTTCGCTTATCTGGTGTGAACAAACCAAACTGGCAGCCCTGGTCGATCCCGGTGGCGATGCAGAGAAGATCAAACAGGAAGTCGCTGCCGCTGGCGTGACCTTAATGCAGATCCTGTTGACCCACGGCCATCTCGATCATGTGGGGGCGGCGGCTGAACTGGCACAGCATTATGGCGTGCCGGTGATTGGCCCGGAAAAAGAAGATGAGTTCTGGCTGCAGGGATTGCCGGCGCAAAGCCGCATGTTTGGCCTTGATGAATGTCTCCCTCTGACGCCGGATCGCTGGCTGAATGAGGGCGAGAGCGTCAACGTGGGCAATGTGACATTACAGGTCTTGCATTGTCCAGGGCATACTCCAGGCCATATTGTTTTCTTTGATGACCAGTCGCGCCTGCTGATTTCCGGTGATGTGATCTTTAAAGGCGGCGTAGGGCGCAGTGATTTCCCCCGGGGCGATCACGGCCAGCTGATCCGCTCGATCAAAGAGAAGTTATTACCGCTGGGCGACGATGTGACCTTTATTTCAGGTCATGGACCGATGTCTACCCTGGGATACGAACGGCAGCATAATCCGTTCCTGCAGGATGAACTGCCGGTCTGGTAATCACCATTAAAAAAGCCTGCTTTAAGCAGGCTTTTTTAATTGCCCGGTGGCGCTACGCTTACCGGGCCTACACGTAGGCCGGGCAAACGCAGTGCCGCCCGGCTTACCGTTTTTACAGCACTGCGACAATCGCTTCGCACAGTGGCGCCATGTTATCCGGCGTCATCCCCGCCACGTTAACACGACCTGATGCCACCGCATAGACGCCAAACTCTTCGCGCAGACGCAGAACCTGCTCTTTGGTCAGGCCGCTGAATGAGAACATGCCATTCTGTTTGATGATAAAGCTGAAGTCGCGATCCGCCCCTTTTTCTGCCAGGGTGTTCACAAACAGCTGACGCATGCGCTGAATACGCTGACGCATGTCGTTCAGTTCCTGCTCCCAGATAGCGCGCAGGGCGTCATTACTGAGGATAGTCGCCACTACAGACGCACCGTGAGCCGGCGGGTTAGAGTAGTTAGCACGAATAACGGATTTCATCTGGCTGAACGCACGGTCAACGGTCTGCTCATCAGACGCCACCAGCGTACAGGCACCAACGCGCTCATTGTAGAGGCCGAAGTTCTTGGAGTAGGAGCTGGCAACAATCAGCTCTTTATGGACTGCTGCGAAAGCGCGCAGGCCTTCTGCATCTTCTTCCAGACCACGGGCAAAGCCCTGATACGCGAAGTCGAACAGCGGCAGCCAGCCTTTTTCTACGGAGAGTTTCGCCAGCTGTTCCCACTGCTCCAGCGTCGGATCAATGCCGGTTGGGTTATGGCAGCAGCCGTGGAACAGCACCACATCGCCCGCCTGCGCTTCGCTCAGGCTGGCCAGCAGGCCGTCGAAGTCCAGAGAGTGGTTGGCCGCGTCGTAGTAAGCATATTCACGCACTTCCAGACCCGCAGAGTTAAAGACGCTCTTGTGGTTCGGCCAGCTCGGATTGCTCACCCAGACGGTTTTTACGCTGGTGTTTTTGGCAAGGAAATCCGCTGCCACGCGCAGTGCGCCAGTACCGCCAGGGGTCTGTGCCGTGCGGGCACGTTTATCGCTGACAATCGCGCTGCCTTTGCCGAAGAGCAGTTCCTGGGTGCAACGACCAAATTCAGGAATACCGTCGATGCCGAGGTAGTTTTTGGTATTTTCATTTTCCAGCAGATACTGCTCAGCTTTTTTTACGCTGGTCAGTACCGGGGTCTTGCCGGTCTCATCTTTATAGACACCAATACCCAGGTTAATTTTCCCGGGGCGGTCATCGGCACGAAACAGATCGGCCAGGCCCAGAATAGGGTCGGCAGGGGCGGCGGTAATGTTCTCAAACATGACGAAGTTCCATTGTGGTTACGGAAGTGAAATCCGCTATCAGGTTAACGATAGTTCTACAAAATGCCAACCGTTTGCTACAAAAAGCGTGCGGCTTTTCAAAAGTCGCCATTTTTTGCTTTCAGGCATAAAAAAACAGGGCCGAAGCCCTGTTTTTTAGACATATAACAAAGTGGTGTACTGATTAGAACTGGTAAACGATACCTACACCCGCCTGGTCGTCGGTAGACAGGCCAGTTGCTTCGGTGTAGTTGTTGTCGTCCAGCAGGTTGAAGCGGTACGCAGCGTACACGTTCATGTTCTTGTTGAAGTAGTACCAGGTACCCACTTCTACGTATTTCACCAGGTCAGCATCGCCGCCGGAGAAACCGTTACGACCAGTCAGATCTTTACCTTTGGACTGTACGTAACCCACGGATGGACGCAGACCGAAGTCGAACTGGTACTGAACCACAGCTTCAACGTTCTGAGTCTTGTTCGCGAACTCGCCGTCGTTTTCACGGGTCATGTTCTGAGATTCGCCGTACATTACTGCTGCGTACAGGTTGTTTGCATCATATTTCAGGGAGGTTGCCCAGCCTTCAGCACGTTCGCCTTTATTGTCTGCACTCTGCGCAGTAGAGCGGTCAGAGTTAGAGTAGGCTGCGGTTACGTTGAAGCCTTCAGCGAAGTCATAGCCCAGAGAGTAGCTGCCGCCGTCGCCGTTCTGACGGCTGGTGGTGTGGCCAGACTCGTTTTTACCCTGATACTGCAGACCTACTGCCAGGCCGTCAACCAGACCGAAGAAGTCAGAGTTACGGTAGGTAGCCAGACCGGTGCTACGTGCGGTCATGAAGTTGTCGGTTGCCGCCAGGGAGTCACCGCCCCAGATAACGAACATATCGGTAGAAGCCAGCGCATCATAGAACACGCCGTAGTTACGACCGTAGTCGAATGAACCGTAGTCACCAGCTTTCAGGCCTGCGAATGCCAGACGGGTCTTGGTGCCCTGAGCGCCTTCCTGGGAAGAAGCGTCCATGTTGTATTCCCACTGACCGTAACCGGCCAGTTGGTCATTAATCTGAGTTTCACCTTTGAAGCCGATACGCGCATAGGTGGTATCACCGTTGTTGGTGTCACCGTTGGTGGTCCAGATGTGCTCACCTACAGCTTTACCGTAGAAGTCCAGCTTGTTAGCGTTTTTGTTATAGATTTCTGCTGCGTTAGCTGCACCGGCTGCCAGCAGGGCAGGGATAACCACTGCCAGGATATTGCGCTTCATCATTATTTATTACCCTCATTGGTTTTTTTATGACACTCGCCACTGCCGTCAATAAATTCTGTCAATAAATATTTCCGGAACTATTGATGAGAGTTTGGTGTCTTTATGTGTCTGACAGGCATCTTTCCATTCAAATAGCGGTTTCGCTAGCCTGAAAGTGCTACAAACATAAAGAATCAGTTACAATAAGAAAATATGTGTAACTAAATGTGAATTTTAAGGAACTTTGTGAGGCACCTCAAAGTTCAGAGTTGAATGGCTAAATTTAAAGCTTCACATATTCTATCTATATGAATTGCTTATCTTAATTTCAGATAATGACTTTTTTTATGATCCGAAGCATTAGCGAACAATTTTTCTTATTTCTGGAGATGGACGTCTGGATAGCCGGGAGTTTGTGCGAAAAATGTGCTAATGCTTAAGAAAGAGATTAGGCGCAATAAGAATAGGGTTTATTTTTTATTCAAAGATGTTTCATGGAAATAAAGCGTAACACTGTAGAGGATCTGGCGGGGTTGCGCTTTAAAGATGCTGACTTTCAACTGACACAAGTTGACACGGCAGGATAAAATAATGGCCAGCATAGCTGGCCATTGAGTATTACGGGATTAGAACGTTGCGCTGCGCGGAGTACGCGGGAAAGGAATAACATCACGCACGTTCTGAACACCGGTGACATAGGCAATCAGACGCTCAAAACCGAGCCCGAAACCGGAGTGCGGCACGGTGCCATAGCGACGTAAATCGCGATACCACCAGTAGTCCTCTTTGTTGAGGCCCATTTCAGCCATACGCGCATCCAGCACATCCAGACGCTCTTCACGCTGAGAACCCCCGATGATTTCACCGATGCCCGGCGCCAGCACGTCCATCGCGGCAACGGTTTTGCCATCTTCGTTAAGGCGCATATAGAACGCCTTAATGTCTTTCGGATAGTTTTTAACTACTACTGGCGCCTTGAAGTGTTTCTCGGCCAGGTAACGTTCATGCTCGGAAGCCAGATCAACGCCCCAGTAAACCGGGTTCTCGAACTTCTCACCGCATTTCTCGAGGATCGCGACGGCATCGGTGTAATCCACCTGCGCAAAGTCAGCAGAGACGAAACGCTCCAGACGGGCAATCGCATCGCTGTCGACGCGCTCGGCGAAGAATTTCATGTCGTCTGCACGCTCGGTGAGCACGGCCTTGAAGACATACTTCAGCATCGCTTCTGCCAGGCCCGCAACATCATTGAGATCGGCGAAGGCCACTTCTGGCTCCAGCATCCAGAATTCTGCCAGGTGGCGGCTGGTGTTGGAGTTTTCAGCACGGAAGGTCGGGCCGAAAGTGTAGATCTTAGACAGCGCACAGGCGTAGGTTTCGCCGTTCAGCTGGCCAGACACGGTCAGGAAGGCCTCTTTACCAAAGAAATCTTTGTCGTAATCCACTTTGCCTTCTGGCGTGCGCGGCAGGTTTTCCATATCCAGCGTGGAGACGCGGAACATCTCGCCTGCGCCTTCGGTATCAGAGGCGGTGATAAGCGGCGTGGAGACCCAGAAGAAACCCTGCTCGTCGAAGAAGCGGTGCAGCGCCTGTGCAAGCGTATGACGAACGCGGGCCACGGCACCAATCATGTTGGTACGCGGGCGCAGGTGAGCCACTTCGCGCAGATACTCGATGCTGTGGCGTTTTGCCGCCATCGGGTAGGTATCTGGATCTTCAACCCAGCCGGTCACTTCAATGGAGGTGGCCTGCAGTTCATAGCTCTGACCCTGGCCCTGAGAAGCCACGATTTTACCGGTGACGACAACGGAGCAACCCGTGGTCAGACGCAGCACTTCCTGATTGTAATTGGGCAGAGAATTATTAATTACGGCCTGTACAGGATCAAAGCAGGAACCGTCATAGACGGCGAGGAATGAAAAGCCAGCTTTTGAATCTCGGCGGGTACGCACCCATCCGCGCACGGTGACTTCGCTGTCAACGGCTACGCGGCCCTGGAGTACGTCGGCTACAGGCACAACGCTCATAATAGTCTCTCTATGTTGTCCAAAAATAAAATCTGTATCCCCCTAAACAGGGGGATATCTATGTTACCTGGCATCCGCCATCAGACAAGCAGATTTCGCAATCATAAGAGAAGAAATAGGAAATAAATAAGAGAAGGGAGCGCGGCAGGCTCCCCGAAGAGATTAGCTGGCGATTTTTACCTGAGGCAGGTCGAACGCTTTGCGCAGTGCCCGCACGAAGGCTTTGTCATGACAAATGGTTTTGCCCGGGCTGTCGGAGAGCTTCGCCACCGGCTTGCCGTTACATTCCACCAGCTTAATCACGATATTCAGCGGTTTTACCTGCGGAATATCGCAGGTCAGACGGGTGCCGATCCCAAAGGCCAGATTTACGCGCGAGGAGAAGTGTCGGTACAAGCCTACCGCTTTTGGCAGGTCGAGATTATCTGAGAAGACCAGCACTTTGCTCATCGGGTCGATGCCCAGCTTTTGATAATGGGCAATCGCTTTCTCACCCCACTCCAGCGGATCCCCGGAGTCATGGCGCAGCCCCTGATAGGCGTTGGCGAACTCAGGCCCGAAATCACGCAGGAAGGCGTCCATGGTAATACAGTCGGTTAAGGCGATGCCGAGCTGCGCCGGATACTCTGTAAGCCAGGCGGCCAGCGCCGCACGCTGGCTGGTCGCCAGCTCCGGACTGATCTGCTGATGCGCCTGGAACCACTCGTGCGCCTGGGTGCCCATTGGGGTCAGGTTCAGACGGCGGGCCAGATCGTAATTGCTGGTGCCGACAAACCACGGCTCCTGCTGCAAACGCTCGACAATGGCCTGTTGCACCTCGCGGGAGAAACGGCGACGGGTGCCAAAATCCATCAGACGGAAACGCGACATATCCAGCGAGTCGGTCAGCCGGGCAAAATCAACCAGCTTCTGTTCCAGCGTCGTCAGAGCCAGCTCAACGCTCGCCTCCGGTGAACGGAAGCGGTGCACCAGCTCGCTGATCACCGCCAGCAGGGGCACTTCCCACATGATCACTTCCCGCCACGGACCTTCAAGGCGAATATGTAGCTTGCCATTATCGTTGCTGATGTTGACCTGTTTCGGGTCGTAGCGGAAATTGCGCAGCCACTGAAGGTAATCTTCTTTAAAGAAGGGCAGGCTGGAAAGCCACTGGAATTCATCATCCTGCAGACGAAGATGCTGCATTGCGTCGACTTGCTCACGGATGGCGTCAGCATAGATCCCCAGCAAATCGTCACCACGGCAGCGGAATTCAGCCGCGACCTGTACGTCGTGGTATTGGTGGAAAACGGCTTGCTGCATATGCAGTTTGTACGCGTCGGTATCCAGCAGCGTATGCAGAACAGGAGAAGCGAATTGAGTCATAGGTGCGCAGTAGCATCCTCTCACGGGAGCGTTTAGTACAATAAACGACTAATGAAACCGCTGGAGTATACCTTGTTTAGCGATTTATTGAACCCCGATCACACCATAAGCCTGGTTCAGGGTCGAGAGCATTTCGTGCCGCGTGTTATAAAAATGTAGCAAATAGAGTGTTTGTGACTGAAAAGATGAACATTCTGCATAGCGCGATTTAGACAACAGGAATAGACTGGTTCGTTATTCGACAAACGATGCAAAAGGTTTTCTATGACACAACAGCCTCAAGCCAAATACCGCCACGACTACCGTGCGCCGGATTACCTGATTAGCGATATCGATCTGACTTTTGACCTGGATGCCACAAAAACCGTTGTGACGGCGGTAAGCCAGGTGACGCGTCACAACGCCACGGCGGTGCCGCTGCGTCTTGACGGCGAAGACCTGACCTTAGTGTCGGTGCAGGTAAACGACACCCCATGGACCGACTATAAAGAAGAAGATAACCAGCTGGTGCTGGATAACCTGCCGGAACGTTTTACGTTACGCATCGTTAACGAGATTAGCCCGGCGTCTAACACCGCACTGGAGGGGTTATACCAGTCGGGCGTGGCGCTCTGCACCCAGTGTGAAGCTGAAGGTTTCCGTCACATCACCTGGTATCTCGACCGCCCGGATGTGCTGGCCCGCTTTACCACCAAAATCATCGCCGATAAAGCCACCTATCCGTTTTTGCTCTCCAACGGTAACCGCGTAGGCGAGGGCGAGCTGGATAATGGCCGTCACTGGGTGCAGTGGCAGGATCCGTTCCCGAAACCGTGCTACCTGTTTGCGCTGGTGGCGGGTGATTTTGACGTTCTGCGCGACACCTTCACCACCCGTTCAGGCCGTGAAGTGGCGCTGGAGCTGTTTGTCGATCGCGGTAACCTCGACCGCGCCCCGTGGGCGATGACCTCGCTTATCAACTCCATGAAGTGGGATGAAAAGCGTTTCGGTCTCGAGTATGACCTCGACATCTATATGATCGTCGCCGTCGACTTCTTCAATATGGGCGCGATGGAGAACAAGGGCCTTAACGTCTTTAACTCCAAATATGTGCTGGCGCGTACCGATACCGCCACCGATAAAGACTACCTCGATATCGAGCGCGTCATCGGCCACGAATATTTCCACAACTGGACCGGCAACCGCGTCACCTGCCGTGACTGGTTCCAGCTGAGCCTGAAAGAGGGCTTAACCGTCTTCCGCGATCAGGAGTTCAGCTCCGATCTCGGCTCGCGGGCGGTGAACCGCATCAATAACGTGCGCACCATGCGCGGCCTGCAGTTTGCCGAAGACGCCAGCCCAATGGCGCACCCGATCCGCCCGGATAAAGTGATTGAGATGAACAACTTCTACACCCTGACGGTGTATGAAAAGGGTTCTGAAATTATTCGTATGATCCACACCCTGCTGGGCGAAGAGAATTTCCAGAAAGGGATGCAGCTCTATTTCGAACGCCATGACGGCAGCGCCGCCACCTGCGACGATTTCGTTCAGGCGATGGAAGATGCCTCTAACATCGATCTCTCTCACTTCCGCCGCTGGTACAGCCAGGCCGGTACGCCGATCGTGACCGTTAAAGACGACTACAACCCGGAAACCGAGCAGTACACCCTGACCATCAGCCAGCGCACGCCGCCGACCGCCGAGCAGGAAGAGAAGCACCCGCTGCATATTCCGTTCGCCATTGAGCTGTACGATAACGAAGGCAAGGTGATCCCGCTGCAAAAAGGCGGCCATCCGGTGCATAACGTGTTGAACGTGACCCAGGCCGAGCAGACCTTCATCTTTGATAACGTCTATTTCCAGCCGGTACCTGCGCTGCTGTGTGAATTCTCCGCGCCAGTTAAGCTGGAGTACAAGTGGAGCGATCAGCAGCTGACCTTCCTGATGCGTCATGCACGTAATGACTTCTCCCGCTGGGATGCGGCGCAGAGCCTGCTGGGGACCTATATCAAGCTGAACGTCAATCGTCATCAGCAGGGGCAGCCGCTGTCGGTACCGGCGCATGTTGCCGACGCCTTCCGCGCCATTCTGTTAGATGAGAGGATCGATCCGGCGCTGGCGGCTGAAATCCTTACCCTGCCGTCGGTGAACGAAATCGCCGAGCTGTTTGAGATTATCGATCCGATCGCTATCGCGACGGTGCGTGAGGCCCTGACCCGTACCCTGGCAACCGAGCTGGCGGATGAGTTCCTGGCGGTCTACAACCACCCCAAACTGGACGCCTATCGGGTTGAGCATGCCGATATTGGCAAACGCTCACTGCGTAACACCTGCCTGCGCTACCTGGCATTTGGGGAGACGGCGCTCGCCGACGAACTGGTCAGCAAGCAGTATCACACGGCCGACAACATGACCGATGCGCTGGCTGCGCTGGCTGCCAGCGTTGCCGCAGAGCTGCCGTGCCGTGATGCCCTGATGCAGGAGTATGACGACAAATGGCATCAGGATGGTCTGGTAATGGACAAGTGGTTCATCCTGCAGTCCACCAGCCCGGCGGCGGATGTGGTGAACAAGGTGCGCAGCCTGCTCAATCACCGCTCGTTCACTCTGAGCAACCCGAACCGCGTCCGTTCCCTGATTGGCGCCTTTGCCAGCAGCAACCCGGCCGCCTTCCATGCGGAAGATGGCAGCGGCTACCAGTTTATGGTGGAGATGCTGACCGAGCTCAACAGCCGTAACCCGCAGGTAGCGTCGCGTCTGATTGAGCCGCTGATCCGTCTGAAACGCTACGATGAGAAGCGTCAGGCGAAGATGCGTGCCGCGCTGGAGCAGCTAAAAGGGCTGGAGAACCTCTCCGGCGATCTCTACGAGAAGATCAGCAAGGCGCTGGCCTGACAGAAAGCCGGGTCCGGCCTGGGTTCTGTTTTGTAGGCCGGGTAAGGCGAAGCCGCCACCCGGCAGTGCTGTGCAGCCTGATGCCCGGTGGCGCTACGCTTACCGGGCCTATGGTTACCCTCCCTCTCCCTGTGGGAGAGGGTCAGGGTGAGGGCATCAGGCATTAGCCGTAATCAACTGCCGCTCCGTTACCCCACGCTTCATCACCCGATCCAGGACCTCCGCTTCCAGCTCCGCCAGCCGTGCCGAACCCACCCGGCGAGGGCGAGGAAGGTCAATCGTCAGATCCAGCCCAATCTTGCCCTCCTCAATGAGCAGTACCCGGTCCGCCATGGCCACGGCTTCGCTCACATCGTGGGTCACCAACAGCACCGTAAAGCCGTGCTCCTGCCATAACGAGACGATAAGATCCTGCATCTCAATCCGCGTCAGGGCGTCCAGCGCCCCCAGCGGCTCATCCAGCAGCAACAGCCCCGGGCGATGGATCAGCGCTCTGGCCAGCGCCACGCGCTGTTTCTGTCCCCCTGACAGGGCGGCAGGCCACTCCCCGGCGCGATTGTCCAGCCCGACGGCGGCCAGCGCCTGTAATGCCTGCGCTTTCCAGTCGCCTTTCAGCCCCAACCCCACGTTATCGATTACCGGTTTCCACGGCAGCAGTCGGGCATCCTGGAACATCATCCGGGTATCGTCCTGGATCTCCGCCAGCGGGGTGTTCCCGGCCAGCAGTTCGCCGCTGTTTGGCGCTTCCAGCCCGGCCAACAGGCGCAGCAGGGTGCTTTTGCCACCGCCGCTGCGGCCCACCACCGCCACGAATTGCCCGGCGGGAATATGCAGCTCCAGTTCGTTCAGAATGGTGTTTTCGCCGTAGCGTTTGGTCACGCCATTGAGCAACAGCGGCGTACCCTGGTTTAAGCGAGCTGTATTCATGCGTGTGCCTCCTTTATCGCGTAGGCCGGATTCCAGCGCAGCCAGCGGCGTTCCAGCCACTGGGCGCTGACATCCGCCAGTTTGCCGAGCAGGGCGTAGAGAACAATGGCCACCACGACCACATCGGTCTGCAGGAATTCGCGGGCGTTCATCGCCAGGTAGCCGATACCCGAGTTGGCGGAGATGGTTTCCGCCACAATTAACGTCAGCCACATCAGGCCGAGGGCGAAGCGCACGCCGACCATAATGGAGGGGAGGGCGCCCGGCAGGATAACGTGGATAAACAGGGCGAAGCCGGACAAACCGTAGCTGCGCGCCATCTCCACCAGCCCGCGATCGATATTACGGATGCCGTGCCAGGTGTTGATATAGACCGGGAAGAGCGTGCCGAGGGCGACGAGAAAAATCTTCGCCGTCTCATCGATACCAAACCAGAGGATCACCAGCGGGATCAGCGCCAGATGTGGCACGTTGCGCAGCATCTGAATCGAGGTGTCCAGCAGACGCTCGCCCCAGCGGGAGAGACCGCTGATCAGCCCCAGCGTCAGGCCAATCGTCCCGCCGATGGAAAAACCAATCACCGCGCGCCAGGCGCTGATCGCCAGATGCTGCCACAGCTCGCCGCTGGCGCTCAGCGACCAGAAGGCCTCCACAACCCCCTCCGGCGACGGCAGGATGCGGCTGGAGAGCCAGCCCACGGAGGAGGCCAACTGCCAGATAAGCACAATGCCTGCGGGAAGCAGCCAGGGTGCAATGCGCAGCAGCCATTTTCGGGAAGAATGAGCCATGCGTTCTCCTTAGCTCTGGGCGACTTTACGCGGAATAAATTCGTTGGCGACCGCTTCGCCCTGCTGCAACAGCTGCTGCGGCTGCGGGATCTCCGGAATGGCGACATCCAGATGCGGGAACAGCAGTTCGCCCACCTTGTACGCCTCCTCCAGATGCGGATAACCGGAGAGAATAAAGCTGTCGATACCGAGGTCAGCGTACTCATTAATGCGCGCTGCCACGGTCGGGCCATCCCCCACCAGGGCGGTACCTGCGCCGCCGCGCACCAGGCCGACGCCCGCCCACAGGTTCGGGCTGATCTCCAGATTCTCTCTTTTACCGTTGTGCAGGGAGGCCATTCGGTGTTGCCCCACGGAATCGGTGCGGGCAAACGCGGCCTGCGCTTTGGCAATGGTGTCATCGTCCAGATGCGAAATCAGGCGGTCGGCGGCCTGCCACGCCTCTTTAGTGGTTTCGCGCACAATCACATGCAGACGAATACCGAAGCGGACTTTACGACCCCGCGCCGCGGCTTTGGCGCGCACCTGTTCGATTTTCTCTTTTACCAGCGCCGGCGGCTCGCCCCAGGTAAGGTAGAGATCCACCTGCTCGGCGGCCAGATCCTGGGCAACGTCCGATGAACCGCCAAAATAGAGCGGTGGACGCGGCTGCTGGATCGGCGGGAAGTAGAGTTTCGCGTCACGCACATGGATATGCTTGCCCTCGAAGGTGACGTTCTCCCCCTCCAGCAGACGACGCCAGACGTGAGTGAATTCAGAGGAGGCTTCGTACCGCGCGGTGTGATCCAAAAAGACGCCATCTCCCGCCAGCTCCTGCGGATCGCTGCCGGTCACCAGGTTAAACAGGGCGCGGCCATTCGACAGACGGTCGAGGGTCGCGGCCTGGCGTGCGGCCACCGTCGGGGAGGTCACGCTGGGACGCAGGGCCACCAGAAACTTCAGGCGTTGGGTCACCGGGATCATCGACGCCGCCACCAGCCACGCATCCTCGCAGGAACGACCTGTCGGGATCAGCACCCCGGTAAAACCAATCCGATCGGCCGCCTGGGCGATCTGCTGGAGATAAGCATGATCCACCGGACGAGCACCCTCGTCGGTGCCAAGGTAATGACCGTCGCCATGGGTAGGTAAAAACCAGAACAGATTCAGACTCATGATTTATCTCCTTTCGATGCAGTGGGCTGCCAGATGCGGTCGCGAATAACGATTTTTTTCGGTACCAGATGGTTGTCGTAAAACAGGTCGGCGGTTTGCTGCTGTAACACGGCGATTTTCGCATCCACCGGTTTGATGACGGTTGGCGGGCGATGGTCAAGGTAGGTAGCAATGACCGGCTCCGGCAGACCCATCGATTTTGCCAGCAGGGCGATACTGGCCTGGCGCTGGCTCTGGGTGAGGGCGTCCGCTTCGCTAAAGGTATCCAGCACGCCCTGAATAAAGGCACCGTTCTTCTCGGCATAGGGGCGTGCGGCAAGGTAGAAAGAGCCGGTCTGTTTCAGGGTTTCGCCATCTTTCAGTACTCTCACCTCCCCCTGCAGCAGCACCGCAGAGTAGTAAGGGTCCCAGATAGCCCAGGCATCGACACTCTTTTGCTGGAAGGCGGCGCGGGCATCCGACGGGGAGAGATAGACCGGCTGAATATCCTTAAAGGTCAGGCCCGCCTGCTGGAGCGCGCGCAATAAAAGGTTGTGGGAGCTGGAGCCTTTCTGGAAAGCCACTTTGTGGCCTTTCAGATCCGCCACGCTCTTAATCGGGCTATTTTCAGGCACCAGGATCACTTCGGCTTTCGGTTTTGGCGGCTCAACGCCGACGTAAAGCAGATCCGCGCCGGCGGCCTGGGCGAAAATTGGCGGGATATCGCCCGTGCTGCCGAGATCGATACTGCCTACGTTCAGCGCCTCCAGCATCTGCGGGCCGGCCGGGAACTCGACCCAGGAGAATTTGGTGTCCGGGTAGCGTTTTTCCAGCAGCTGATGGCTTTTCGCCAGCACCATACTGACGCTGCCTTTCTGATAGCCAATACGCAGATTGTCGGGCGCGGGCTCTGCGCCATGCGCCAGGGCGGAGAGAGCCACCAGACCTGCCAGACTCAGGCGTGCGAGAGATTTAAACATGGGCGACTCCTTTCTGAAGACCGAAGGCTGGAACCTGCACGTCGCGGCGATGCAGCGCCTGCCAGAAGGTCTCCAGCGCGCTGTCGAGGCGGGTTTGCAGGTTTGGGGTAAAGTGCGGCTTGTGCTGGTAATCGATGACCTGAGAATCATCGGCAAAGACGCCGTGCAGGATCTCCTGGGCTTTCAGGGCGTTGAGCACCGGTTTCAGGGCGTAATCCACCGCCAGCAGGTGGGCCACAGTGCCGCCCGTCGCCAGCGGCAGGACGACTTTGCCCTCTAACGCGCGCTCCGGCAGCAGATCCAGCAGGGTTTTCAGGGCACCGGAGAACGAGGCTTTATAGATCGGCGTGGCGACGATCAGCCCATCGGCCTCTTTTAACTGTTCATTCAGCGCCTTCAGCGCAGGGCTGTCGAAGCGGGCATAGAGCAGATCTTCCGGGGCAAAATTTTGTAGATTCCAGTGGAACACCTCCACATCCAGAGAGGTAAGCTGCTCCCGGGCGTACTCCAGCAGTGCGCTGGAGCGGGAAGGGAATCGCGGACTGCCGGCCAACGTAATGACGCGCATAGATGCTCCTTATAACCAATTATTCGCTTTTATCTAACATTGATAACATTTGTTGGCAGTGTGGCACCGCTGGCTTATTCCGCTAAATGATTTATCCGCAAGATAAATGCCGAAAATTGAATAAAGGAGGAGTGAAAAGTAAACGATTGCGCGGCACGGGGTTTTTTTTGCCTCAGGTCAATTCCCTTTCCCGCTGCGATCGCAGATAATACGCCCCCGGTTTGCACACCGGGAATCCAGGAGAGTTCATGTACTACCCCTTCGTTCGTAAAGCCCTTTTCCAGCTCGATCCTGAGCGCGCTCATGAATTAACATTCCAGCAGTTACGCCGTATTACGGGAACCCCGCTCGAAGCGCTGGTGCGCCAGAAAGTGATGGATAAGCCGGTCACCTGTATGGGGTTAACCTTTAAAAACCCATTGGGTCTGGCGGCAGGGCTGGATAAAAATGGCGAGTGCATTGATGCACTGGGTGCGATGGGCTTCGGCTCCATCGAAATTGGTACCGTCACACCGCGTCCGCAACCGGGTAACGACAAGCCACGCCTGTTCCGCCTGGTAGAAGCCGAGGGGCTGATTAACCGCATGGGGTTTAATAATCTCGGTGTCGATCATCTCGTTGAAAATGTGAAAAAGGCCCATTTCGACGGTGTATTAGGCATTAATATCGGCAAAAATAAAGACACGCCGGTCGAGCAGGGCAAAGATGACTACCTGATCTGCATGGAGAAAGTCTACGCTTATGCCGGATATATTGCGGTGAATATCTCCTCGCCTAACACGCCAGGTCTGCGTACCCTGCAATACGGCGAAGCGCTGGACGACTTATTAACCGCCATCAAAAATAAGCAAAATGAACTCCAGGCGACGCACCATAAATATGTGCCGGTCGCCGTTAAAATTGCGCCGGATCTGAGTGAAGAAGAGCTGATTCAGGTGGCCGACAGTTTAGTTCGTCATAATATTGATGGTGTTATCGCTACCAATACCACGCTCGACCGCACTTTAGTTCAGGGGATGAAGCACTGCGATGAAATGGGTGGCTTGAGCGGACGCCCGGTGCAGTTAAAAAGCACCGAAATAATTCGTCGTCTGTCGCAGGAATTAAATGGCCGCTTACCGATTATTGGGGTTGGCGGGATTGATTCAGTCATCGCCGCCCGTGAAAAAATGGCTGCTGGCGCTTCGCTTGTTCAGATATATTCCGGCTTTATTTTTAAAGGTCCGCCGCTGATTAAAGAAATCGTTAATCACCTCTAACCTTTTAGCATGACTGACAACCAGGGCTTTATTTCCAGCTCTGGTTGTTTTATATTCCCGGACTGTTGCTTTATTAGACATAGTAGTCTTTGATTACTGAGGTTAAAAAAACGAAGCGGCAATAAGGACTTTCTTACGACAGGACGTTTCGGGCACGGGAGAGACAGATGCGAATTAAACCTGACGATAACTGGCGCTGGTATTTCTGCGAAGAGCACGATCGTATGATGCTCGATCTGGCCAATGGTATGCTGTTTCGTTCGCGTTTTGCCCGCCGGATGTTAACCCCGGACGCCTTTGCCGATACCGGTTTTTGCGTCGATGATGCCGCACTCTATTTCTCTTTTGAAGAGAAGTGCCGTGACCTGGAACTGTCGAAAGAGCAGCGTGCTGAACTGGTGCTCAATGCGCTGGTGGCGATCCGCTTCCTCAAACCCCAGATGCCAAAAAGCTGGCACTTTCTTGCCCACGGTGAACGCTGGACGCCGGTTATCGGTGATGCCGCCTGTGTCAGCCTGAGCGAAAATGGTGAGCAGGTGAATTTGCTGGTGGTGGAGCCGGGCGACAACGCTGCGCTCTGTTTACTGGCGCAGCCCGCGGTGACCATTGCCGGGCGCACCATGCAGTTGGGCGACCCGATTAAAGTGATGAATGACAGGCTGAAACCGCAACCGGTCAGCTTCAGCCTGGAACAGGCCGTTTAAGCCTCGAGTTGTAACGACGTTTTCGGTACGCAGCTACAGCACAGGATTGTGCCGTCGCTGCCAATGGCCGATTTCTTCAGCGCGCTCACTTCCCCCTCAACCAGCGTAATGCGACAGCATCCGCAAATCCCCGCACGGCAGGAGTAGGGCACGCGAATCCCGGCCTGTTCAAGCTGCTCCAGTAACACCTGCTGATTGTTACCGCGAATGGTCTGCCCCTGCCACTGGATGGTCACCGCCGTTGCAGGCTGCACTTCCACGTCGCTGGCCTCTTCTTCGGCGCCTGCACCGTAGAGACGGCCCGGGGCGGTCGAGAGGATCTCCACCTCGTCGCCCACGCGGATCACTCCGCTGGAGCGCGGGATCAGGTTCTGGCCGAAATCGACATCACCATTATCCTGCGCGGTGCGGAAAGATTGCAGGGTTTTTAGCGGTTCGCCAGCCGGGTGTTTCTGCCCTTTCTCCGGGCTGACGGTGGTAAAGATGCAGCGGCTGCAGGGTTTCACCACGTCAAAAATGACCTCGCCGATGCGGATCACTTTCCAGGTGTCCTCTTCCCAGGCGGCAGCGCCTGTCACCACCAGGTTCGGGCGGAACTGCTCCATCTGCACGCTGGCCGGGCAGCGCTGTTGCAGGTCGCGCAGCGAGGCTTCGTTTGTGAGCAGATACGGGAATCCGTCGGCAAAAGAGAGCGGCACCGCGGCAAACTTAGCCACGCGTCGCGTCAGCTCCGGCCCAACCCAGCGGAGCTGAACCGGGCGGGAAAAGAATTCGCTCAGCCAGCGGTTGATCGCGTCCGGGGCGATACGGGCGGTAAAGTGGTTGCCCCAGACTTCGGTGGGCGCATCCGCTGGCGCAAAATCGCTGAAACGGACGATACTACTGGAACCATCCGGCGCAGTCAGATGGAGACCATCCTGAACCGGCGCCGGGATGAAGCGAACCATTTGCGGGAACTGGCGTGCGGTAATAAATGTGCCATCCAGCTCTGTGACCATAAAAATGCGATCAAAGGCAAAACCGCTGACATCGGCAAGGGCATGCGTGAGCCCAATACCGCGCATGGATTTAACCGGATGAATGAAAAGCCTGGATAACGTCGCCACGGCGCAGCCCTCAAATGAAAATAAGCCCTCAACTTTATGACATAGAGCCCAGATTGGCTATAATGCGCAGCAATTTTCTTAGAGTAAAAGTGACGATATGAATTCTCTGTTTGCCAGTACGGCCCGTGGGCTGGAAGAGCTGTTAAAAACTGAACTGGAAAATCTGGGCGCGCAAGAGTGCCAGGTGGTTCAGGGTGGTGTCCATTTTCAGGGCGACACGCGGCTTATTTACCAGAGCCTGATGTGGAGCCGCCTGGCCTCACGCATCATGTTGCCGATGAGAGAGTGCAAGGTTTATAGCGATCTCGATCTTTATATTGGCGTGCAGACTATCGACTGGACAGAGATTTTTGCCCCAGGCGCCACTTTTGCCGTGCACTTCAGCGGCCTGAACGATGAGATCCGTAACAGCCAGTACGGGGCGCTGAAGGTCAAAGATGCCATCGTCGACTGTTTCACGCGCAAAAATCTGGAGCGTCCGAACGTCGATCGTGAAAATCCGGACCTGCGCATCAACGTTCGCCTGAATAAAGAAGTTGCCAGCATTGCGCTGGATCTGTGTGGCGAAGGCCTGCACCAGCGCGGCTACCGCGATCGTGCCGGTATTGCGCCGATCAAAGAGAACCTGGCGGCCGCCATCGTGATGCGTTCCGGCTGGCTACCGGGTACGCCGTTGCTCGATCCGATGTGTGGTTCCGGTACCCTGCTTATCGAAGCGGCGATGCTGGCAACCGCCCGCGCGCCTGGCCTGCATCGCGGCGCGTGGGGCTTTAAGGGCTGGGCTCAGCACGACGAGGCCATCTGGCAGGAGGTAAAAGCCGAAGCCCAGACGCGCGCACGTGCCGGGCTGGCAGCCTATGAATCCCGCTTCTATGGTTCTGACAGCGACGCCCGCGTCATTGAACGCGCGCGCAGCAACGCCCGCCGCGCCGGGATCGGCGAGCTGATCGCCTTTGAGGTTAAAGACGTTTCCCAGCTCACCAATCCGCTGCCAAAAGGCCCGTACGGCACGGTAATCAGCAACCCGCCTTACGGCGAACGTCTGGACAGCGAGCCTGCGCTGATTGCCCTGCATAGCCTGCTGGGGCGCACCATGAAGGATCTGTTTGGCGGCTGGAACCTCTCTTTGTTCAGCGCCTCCCCTGAGCTGTTGAGCTGCCTGCAACTGCGCGCCGAGCGCCAGTTCAAGGCCAAAAACGGTCCGCTGGACTGCGTGCAGAAAAATTACCATCTGGCCGAGAAAGAGGCGGACAGCAAACCTGCCACCATCGCGGAAGATTACGCCAACCGCCTGCGCAAGAACCTGAAGAAATTTGAAAAATGGGCGAAGCAGGAAGGCATTGAATGTTATCGCCTGTATGACGCCGATTTGCCGGAATACAACGTGGCGGTCGATCGCTACGCCGACTGGGTGGTTGTGCAGGAGTATGCCCCGCCTAAAACCGTCGATCCGCAGAAAGCCCGTCAGCGTATGCTTGATATTATTGCCGCGACCATCAGCGTGCTGAATATTGCGCCAAACAAACTGATCCTTAAAACCCGTGAGCGTCAGAAGGGTAAAAACCAGTATGAGAAGATGAACAGCAAGGGCGAGTTTATCGAAGTAGGCGAATACAACGCGCGCCTGTGGGTGAACCTCACCGACTATCTCGATACCGGGCTGTTCCTCGACCACCGCATTGCCCGCCGCATGCTGGGCCAGATGAGTAAAGGTAAAGACTTCCTGAACCTCTTCTCCTATACCGGCAGCGCCAGCGTACATGCCGGCCTGGGCGGTGCGCGTACCACTACCACCGTGGATATGTCCCGCACCTATCTGGAGTGGGCGGAGCGCAACCTGCGCCTTAACGGCCTGACCGGCCGCGCGCACCGCCTGTTGCAGGCTGACGTGCTGGGCTGGCTGCGTGAAACCGAAGAGCAGTTCGATCTGATCTTTATCGATCCGCCGACCTTCTCTAACTCCAAACGCATGGAAGAGTCTTTCGATGTCCAGCGCGACCATATTGCGCTGATGAAAGATCTCAAACGTATGCTGCGTAAAGGCGGCACGATCATGTTCTCGAACAACAAACGCGGTTTCCGCATGGATCATGAAGGGCTGGAAAAACTGGGGCTGAAAGCACAAGAGATTAGTCAAAAAACCCTGTCCCAGGATTTTGCCCGTAACCGTCAGATCCATAACTGCTGGCTGATTACCGCGGTCTGAAAGGAAAAGTAAATGTCATTAATTAGTATGCATGGGGCGTGGCTGTCGTTCAGCGACGCGCCGCTTCTCGATAATGCTGAGCTGCATATCGAAGATAACGAACGTGTCTGTCTGGTGGGGCGTAATGGCGCCGGAAAATCGACGCTGATGAAGATCCTCAACCGCGAGCAGGGGCTGGATGACGGGCGCATTATTTACGAACAGGATCTGGTTGTGGCGCGTCTGCAGCAGGATCCGCCGCGCAACGTTCAGGGCAGCGTCTACGATTTTGTCGCCGAAGGCATCGAAGAGCAGGCCGAATACCTGAAGCGCTACCACGAGATCTCACATCTGGTGATGACCGATCCCAGCACCAAAAACCTGAATGAGATGGCGCGCCTGCAGGAGCTGCTGGATCATCATGGCCTGTGGCAGCTGGAAAACCGCATTAACGAAGTGCTGGCGCAGTTAGGTCTGGAAGCGGACATGCCGCTGGCCTCTCTTTCTGGCGGCTGGCTGCGTAAGGCGGCGCTGGGCCGGGCGCTGGTCAGCGGGCCGAAAGTGCTGCTGCTCGATGAACCGACTAACCACCTGGATATCGAAACCATTGACTGGCTGGAAGGGTTCCTGAAAACCTTCAACGGCACCATTATCTTTATCTCTCATGACCGTTCGTTTATCCGCAATATGGCGACCCGTATTGTCGATCTCGATCGCGGCAAGCTGGTGACCTATCCGGGCGATTACGACACCTATCTGCTGGAAAAAGAGGAAAACCTGCGGGTAGAGGAGCTGCAAAACGCAGAGTTTGACCGCAAGCTGGCGCAGGAAGAGGTGTGGATCCGTCAGGGCATTAAAGCGCGTCGTACCCGTAATGAAGGCCGCGTCCGTGCCCTGAAAGCGATGCGCCGCGAGCGCAGTGAACGCCGCGAGGTGATGGGCAGCGCGAAGATGCAGGTCGAAGAGGCGAGCCGTTCAGGCAAAATCGTCTTTGAGATGGAAAACGTCAACTACCAGGTCGACGGCAAGGTGCTGGTGAAGGACTTCTCCGCCCAGGTTCAGCGCGGCGACAAAATCGCCCTTATCGGCCCGAACGGCTGCGGTAAGACCACGCTGCTGAAGCTGATGCTGGATCAACTTAAGGCAGATAGCGGCCGCATCCACTGCGGTACCAAGCTGGAAGTGGCGTACTTCGACCAGCACCGCGCTGAGCTGGATCCGGATAAAACGGTGATGGACAACCTCGCCGAAGGCAAGCAGGAAGTGATGGTGAACGGTAAGCCGCGCCACGTGCTGGGCTATCTGCAGGACTTCCTGTTCCATCCCAAACGGGCGATGACCCCGGTGCGCGCCCTCTCTGGTGGGGAGCGTAACCGCCTGTTACTGGCGCGTTTGTTCCTGAAACCCAGCAACCTGCTTATTCTTGACGAACCGACCAACGATCTTGACGTTGAAACGCTGGAACTTCTGGAAGAACTGATTGATAGTTATCAGGGAACTGTGATGCTGGTCAGCCACGATCGTCAGTTCGTGGATAACACCGTCACCGAATGCTGGATCTTCGAAGGCCAGGGACGAATTGGTCAGTATGTGGGCGGTTATCACGATGCCCGTGGGCAGCAGGCACAATCGCAGGCGACAAAACAGTCAAAAGCGAAGGTGGAAGCGGAAGTTGCTGTTCCAAAAGCAGAAAATAGCAAACGCACCACGGCCAAATTAAGCTATAACCTTCAGCGCGAACTGGAAGGCTTGCCGCAGCGTCTGGAAGAGCTCGAAGCCAGTCTGGAAAGTTTGCAGGCTCAGGTGGCAGACGCGTCATTCTTCAGCCAGCCGCATGACTATACTCAAAAAGTTCTGGCCGATATGGCCCAGGCTGAGCAGGCGCTGGAAGAGGCATTTGAACGCTGGGAATATCTTGAGGCTCTGAAAAACGGCGCATAAGTTAAACATGGAGCCAGTATGTGTGAACATCACCATGCCGACCGGCATATTTTATGCTCACAGTGCGATATGCTCGTGGCGCTTCCGGTGCTCGAGCATGGCCACAAAGCGGCATGCCCGCGCTGCGGGACAACGCTGACAACAGAGTGGGACGCGCCGCGGCAGCGTCCTACTGCTTATGCCATTGCTGCGTTGTTTATGCTCTTTCTCTCCAATCTTTTCCCCTTTATTAATATGAAGGTGGGGGGGATCACCAGCGAAGTCCATTTGCTGGAGATACCCCGCGTGATGTTCTCAGAGAATTACGCCAGTCTGGGAACATTCTTTTTACTTTTCGTCCAGATCGTACCGGCGTTTTGCCTGGTGGTTATCTTACTTCTCGTGAACCGGGCGCATATGCCCGGAGCACTGAAAATCAGGCTGGCGCGGATCCTGTTCCAGTTGAAAAGCTGGGGGATGGCGGAGATTTTCTTAGCCGGTATTCTGGTGAGCTTTGTTAAGCTGATGGCCTACGGCGATATCGGCATTGGCAGCAGTTTTATTCCCTGGTGCCTGTTCTGTATCCTGCAACTACGCGCGTTTCAGTGCGTGGATCGCCGTTGGGCATGGGACGATATCGCTCCTGCGCCCGTATTGCCGCAAACGCTGCAACCCGGTGTGCCGGGAATCAACCAAAATTTGCGCTTATGCGCCTGCTGCACAGCGATCCTTCCTGCCGACCAGTATGTCTGCCCGCGTTGCGCAACAAAAGGGCATGTGCGGCGTAAAAACAGTCTTCAGTGGACCATGGCACTGCTTATTACCTCCATGATCCTCTATCTCCCGGCCAACATACTGCCGATTATGATTACCGACCTGCTGGGCGATAGAATGCCATCGACTATCATGGCCGGGGTTGTACTGCTATGGAGTGAAGGCTCCTATCCGGTTGCGCTGGTGATCTTTATCGCCAGTATTATGGTTCCCACGCTCAAAATGATTGCGATTGCCTGGCTCTGCTGGGATGCCAAAGGACACGGCAAGCGTGACAGCGAGCGGATGCATCTGATCTATGAAGTCGTAGAGTTTGTCGGGCGCTGGTCAATGATTGACGTCTTTGTGATTGCCGTCCTCTCTGCGCTGGTGCGTATAGGCGGATTAATGAGTATCTATCCCGCCATCGGAGCGGTAATGTTTGCATTGGTCGTGATTATGACCATGTTTGCGGCCATGACTTTCGACCCTCGGTTATCCTGGGATCGTGAGTCAGCGTCGAGCCATGAGGATGAATAAAAGCATGGAAAAGAGAAGCGGAGAGGCGAAAGTGCAGAAGGTCAGAAACTGGTCGCCGGTGTGGATTTTCCCCATCGTGACTGCCCTGATCGGTGCCTGGATCCTGTTTTATCATTACAGCCATCAGGGTCCGGAAGTGACGTTAATCACCACCAACGCCGAGGGGATTGAGGGCGGTAAAACCACCATCAAAAGCCGCAGCGTGGATGTGGGGGTCGTCGAAAGCGCGACCCTGACTGACGACCTGACACACGTAGAGATCAAAGCCCGTCTCCACGCTGGCATGGAGAAGCTGCTACACGGCGACTCGGTGTTCTGGGTGGTGAAACCGCAGGTGGGCCGTGAAGGCATCAGCGGTCTGGGCACGTTATTATCCGGGGCATATATTGAACTGCAACCGGGGAAAAAGGGCGTCCAGCCAGCGGAATATCAACTGCTGGACTCACCGCCGCTGGCGCCACCCGATGCGAAGGGGATCCGCGTCATCCTCGACAGTAAAAAAGCGGGCCAGCTGAGTCCGGGCGATCCGGTATTGTTCCGCGGTTATCGCGTGGGTTCCGTTGAAACCAGCACGTTTGACACCCAAAAACGCACCATCAGTTACCAGCTGTTTATCAATGCGCCTAACGATCGCCTGGTGACCAGCAACGTGCGTTTCTGGAAAGACAGCGGTATCGCCGTAGACTTAACCTCAGCCGGTATGCGCGTCGAAATGGGCTCACTCTCTACGCTCTTCGGCGGTGGCGTCAGTTTTGACGTGCCGGAAGGGCTGGATCAGGGCCAGCCGGTGGCGCAGCACACGGCATTCAAGCTCTATGACGATCAGAGAAGCATTCAGGATTCGCTCTATACCGACCATATCGACTACCTGATGTTCTTCAAAGATTCTGTCCGCGGCCTGCAGCCGGGCGCGCCGGTTGAATTCCGCGGTATCCGTCTCGGAACCGTCGCTAAGGTGCCGTTCTTTGCGCCGGGTATGCGCCAGGTGCTGGATGATGACTACCGTATTCCGGTGCTGATCCGCATTGAGCCGGAGCGGCTGATTAATCAGGTTGGCGATACGCCGGACATTGCTCAGCATATCGACGGGCTGATGAAGCGCGGCCTGCGCGGCTCGCTCAAAACCGGTAATCTGGTGACCGGGGCGCTGTATGTGGATATGGACTTCTTCCCGAAAGAGCCGCCGCTAAAAGCGATCCGCGAGTTTGGCGGGTATAAAATTATCCCGACCGTCAGCGGTGGCCTGGCGCAGATCCAACAGCGTCTGATGGAAACGCTGGATAAGATCAACAACCTGCCGCTCAATCCGATGATTCAGCAGGCCACCAACACGCTTAGTGAAAGCCAGGCGACGATGCGCCGACTGCAGGCCACGCTGGATAATCTCAACAAGCTGACCGCCAGCCAGTCGATGCAGCAGCTGCCGCAGGACATGCAGAAGACGCTGCGTGAACTGAACCGCAGTATGCAGGGCTTCCAGCCGGGCTCCGCGGCATATAACAAGATGGTGGCGGATATGCAGCGCCTCGATCAGGTTCTGCGTGAGCTCCAGCCGGTACTGAAAACGCTGAATACCAAGAGCAATGCGCTGGTATTCGAAGCAAAAGAGAAAAAGGACCCTGAGCCGAAGGGGGCTAAATAATGAAAAAATGGCTAATCATCACCGCAGTGGCGCTTCTGACCGCCTGTAGCGCATCAGAGAACAAGAGCTATTATCAGCTGCCGCTGGCAGCGCAGGCGGGCGGGCAAACGACGGCCAGCCAGGGGAACCGCCTGCTGTGGGTCGAACAGGTAGCGGTCCCTGATTATCTCGCCGGTAATGGCGTGGTCTATCAGACCAGCGATGTGCAGTACGTCATCGCCAGCAACAATCTCTGGGCCAGCCCGCTGGATCAGCAGCTGCGTAACACGCTGGTCGCCAACCTTGGCAGCCAACTGCCGGGATGGGTGGTAGCCTCGCAGCCGCTGGGAAGCGACCAGGATACGCTTAACGTCAATGTCACTGGCTTCCACGGGCGCTATGATGGCAGGGTGATCGTCAGCGGGGAGTGGCTGCTAAACCATCAGGGTCAGCTGATCAAACGACCTTTCCATCTGGAGCTGATCCAGCAGAAAGATGGTTACGATGAGATGGTAAAAGTGCTGGCCCAGGGCTGGGCGCAGGAGTCTGCCAGCATTGCGAGAGAGATCTCCCGACTGCCATAAGTAAAATTCATCGCACGGAGCCGCACTTGGCTTGATGCTAATTGCGGCTTTTTTTTCGTTTGCCCCTCAGGCGGTTACTTGTGCCGCGTCACAATTTTTGTACAAATGAACTTTTGTGTAGCTCACATTTATGACACTGGCGTGAATTTTGCGCATTGACGCTCGGCGGTAATCAGGGTATTCGTTATCTGTGATTGCACATTTTGTAATCACTGTTTTCTTTTCCACCAGATCAAATAATGAGGGAAACGAGGCATGAAGAGACAGAAACGAGATCGCCTTGAAAGGGCTCATCAACGTGGTTATCAGGCTGGCATCGCCGGACGTTCAAAAGAAATGTGTCCCTATCAGACCTTGAATCAGAGGTCACAATGGTTAGGGGGCTGGCGAGAAGCCATCGGAGACAGGGCAGTACTTGCTTGATAGCGTCTCTTTAAAAAAAGAAACCTCCGCACTGCGGAGGTTTCGCCTTTATATGCTCTGGTAAAAGCAACAATCAGAATGCGGAGGTGTCCTGGAACAGACCCACTTTCAGGTCGTTCGCGGTGTAGATCAGACGCCCGTCGACCAGCACTTCGCCATCCGCCAGGCCCATAATCAGGCGACGGTTAACAATGCGTTTGAAGTGAATACGGTAGGTAACTTTTTTCGCGGTCGGCAGAACCTGACCGGTGAATTTCACTTCACCCACGCCCAGCGCGCGGCCTTTACCTTCGCCACCCAGCCAGCCGAGGTAAAAGCCAACCAGCTGCCACATCGCGTCCAGACCCAGGCAGCCTGGCATCACCGGATCGCCAATAAAGTGGCAACCAAAGAACCACAGGTCCGGGTTGATATCGAGCTCTGCTTCTACGTAACCCTTATCGAAGTTGCCGCCGGTTTCCGTCATCTTCACGACACGGTCCATCATCAGCATGTTCGGGGCCGGTAACTGCGGGCCTTTCGCGCCAAACAGTTCACCGCGACCAGAGGCAAGAAGATCTTCTTTTGTATAGGATTCGCGTTTATCTACCATGTTCTCAGTATGCCTTATTTTAGTGAAGGACGCAGGATAGCTAACACGTGTACGCTGAACAAGTCCGATCAGTTTGGCGTGAACCAGTTCAACCAGCGTAACGGCCAGGGATAACGGTGGCGCGCTTCCTGTTGCGTTGCCTGCGCAATACGTTCCTGGATAGTCTGCATCAGTGTGGTTTGCCCCTCGGCGTCCCACTCCAGGTTTGTCAGTAAGGGTAGCGCATCTGTAATGTCTTCGATGGCCCAGAGGCTGAATTGTTCCTCTTCTACCGCCTTCAGCAGTTCCTGACTGAGGCTGAGATGACGCACGTTCGGAAGAGGAATGATCACACCCTGTTTACCGCTCAGCCCACGCTGCTGGCAAACGGTAAAGAAGCCCTCGATCTTCTCATTCAGACCGCCGACCGGCTGCGCGCGACCAAACTGGTCCACGGAACCGGTGATCGCAATGCTCTGATTCACCGGCACATCGGCCAGGGCGCTGATGAGGGCACACAGCTCTGCCATCGACGCACTGTCGCCATCCACTTCGCTGTAGGACTGCTCGAAGGTCAGCGAGGCGGTGAAGGGGATCTGCTGCTCGAGCTGCAGTTCCGACATCAGGAAGGCCTGCATGATCATCATGCCCTTGGCGTGAATATTCCCGCCCAGCTCGGCTTTGCGTTCGACATCGATAAACTCACCGTCGCCGATATGCACGACGCAGCTGATACGCGACGGCTCGCCAAAGGCGCGCGGGTGGCCAGGGAATTCAATTACCGACAGAGCGTTGATCTGCCCGACGCGTTCGCCTTCGGTTTCAACCAGGATCTGCTCAAGCAGGATCTCATCCTGCATGCGATCGGCAAGATAGCCTTCACGCCATTCGCGCTGCACCAGCATCTGGGAGAGCTGTTCGCCGGTGACCGTATCGTCTTCGGTCATGGCTGCGGCTTCACGCAGCTGTTTGCCAAGCCAGAGAGGACAAAGCGGCAGAGTCTCCTGATCGCCGGTATAGCGGACCGCTTCACGGATCAGCACCGGCCAGGCATCGGCAGCAGGCGTTGGCAGCTGCGCACGCTGGCAGACGGCGTAAACCCACTGCAGCCATTGCTGCATATCTTCAGCATCCGCAATCTGGGTACTCTCTTCAAACTCGCTGTAGACCACCTGGTCGGCCAGTTCGGGTTCCATCTCCTGGAAATCCGCCAGCGCTTCGCGATCGCCGATGAGCACCACTTTCAGGGTGAGCGGCATAGAGGGCACAGCGACCGGAAGAGGGCGCGACTCGTCGTAGGCCACCCAATCGAAGCGCTGCTGGCTAACGCTGTTTTTCAGGCGCATCCACAGAAGCGGCTGAGCAAGCAGCGTGCGCAGGGAGATAACCAGCATGCCGCCGTTTGCCTGATGAACCAGACCGGGGTGCAGGGTAAGTTCACCGTTAAACTGGCGCAGACAGCCGAACAGCTGCTCTGCTTCTGTCCAGCCCGCCTGGACGATGTTGCCGGTGACAGCAAAACGGCCATCGGGTACGGTGGCGGGTTCAAAGGTAACGGTATGCCCATCGATGCGGTACTCACCACCAAAGACCGTTCCGGCTTCTGGCTGCAGCTGCCGCATGGCATCTGCCAGAAGATTCAGATACTCCGCTTCGTCTGGCGCTTTCAACAACATGAATGGTGAGGTAGCCCATGGGCTTAACACCTGCTCCAGCGCGTAATGCAAACGGGGCTGAGTGTCGCTGAGGATGTATTCGTCTTCTTTCGCGAGATCTGGCTGTGCAAACAGTTCCTGATAACTGTCGGTATCCGGAACAAGGTCACGCCATGCAAGTTTCGTAATGGTCAAAGTTGATGTTTTTTAGTCAGAAGTAAAACGATGGAGTATACCGTAAGGCGCAGGCTCTGCACATGAGGGAATCGGGGTTTCCGGGCAGGAATGCGTCACCGCGTGTCACAGGATATGATTTCTTTTCAGCAGATTGCTAAAAAACTGATATTCTGAACACAGTTACACGGTCACACTGAGATCGCAATGAAATATCAACAACTGGAAAATCTCGAAAGCGGCTGGAAATGGAAGTATCTGGTCAAAAAACACCGTGAAGGGGAGTTGATCACCTGCTACCTCGAAGCCAGTGCTGCAAAAGAAGCTGTAGATTTATTGCTGACCCTCGAAAATGAACCCATTCTGGTCAATGGCTGGATTGAAAAGCATATTAATCCTGCCTTACTGAACCGAATGAAGCAGACTATCCGTGCGCGGCGCAAACGGCACTTTAATGCTGAGCATCAACATACCCGTAAAAAGTCGATTGATCTGGAGTTCATGGTCTGGCAGCGTCTGGCCGGGCTCGCCCAGCGACGGGGGAAAACCTTGTCAGAAACCATCGTACAGCTGATTGAAGATGCGGAACATAAAGAGAAGTACGCCAGTCAGATGTCGACCCTGAAAACCGATCTCCAGGCGCTGCTGGCCGGTAAAAAGTAGCGTTTTACTTTACTTCAGGCAATAAAAAACCCCGCAACATGGCGGGGTTTTTTGTCAGACGATAACTTATGCCGCTGGCTGAGTTACAACGTCTTTGATGCCTTTAACTTCGATCTCTACGCGACGATCTGGAGCCAGGCAGTCGATCAGTGCAGCGCGAGCTTTCACGTTGTCACAGGTAGAACCGGTAACTGGGTTAGATTCGCCCATACCACGTGGGGAGATCTTGTTAGCCGGGATACCTTTAGAGATCAGGTAGTCAACAACGGACTGAGCACGTTTCTCAGACAGACCCTGGTTGTAAGCGTCAGAACCGATACGGTCGGTGAAGCCCAGAACCACGACGGAACCATCTTTAGGATCCAGGTTGCTCAGCTGGGTGTACAGCTGATCCAGTGCCTGCTGACCTTCTGGTTTCAGGGTTGCTTTGTTGAAGTTGAACAGAACGTCAGACTTCAGAGTGAAGTGCTTGGTCTGTACTTCTGGAGCCGGTGCTGGAGCTGGAGCAACGATTGGCGCTGCTTCTTCCTGCTGGCCGAAACGGTAGGAAACACCCACGCTCAGCATGCCGTTGTCTGGACGAACACCAACGGTGTTGCCGTCGCCGATGTTGTTAACCCACTGGTATTCCAGACGGGTAGCAACGTCACGGGTCATAGCCCACTCAACGCCACCAGCGAATACTGGGGATACGCCGGTGTCATGGTCGTCGCCAGCGATGCTGTTGCTGGAGTCTGCACGCCATACCATGCCGCCCAGACGGGTGTAGATGTCTACAGCGTCATTTACTGGGTAGCCCAGTTTAGCAGTCAGCTGAACGCCCTGAGCTTTGAATGCGCCGTTAACGTTGTCGCCTTTGTAAGGCATACGGCCCAGCCAGTCGTAACCCATTTCGAAGCCAACGTACGGGTTAACCTGATAACCACCGAACGCGCCTGCGCCCAGCTGGCTTTCATGAGTTGGACCGTCGTTGTTCAGAGCGTCGTTATACCAACCAGTGTCATGGAACTGAGACCAGCCCAGTTTACCACCAGCGTACCAGGTATTATCTTTCGGAGCGGCCTGCGCTACGGTAGCGAAACCAGCCAGTGCCACTGCAATCGCGATAGCTGTCTTTTTCATTTTTTGCGCCTCGTTATCATCCAAAAATCGCCATGAGAATCTCAATGAGAGTCACGGTTAAATCCTTCACCGGGGGGCGGGGACAAAGAGTAAACCTACCGATATCTTCGGCTTAGGCCGAGCACCCCTGGCGATGTAAAGTCTACAACGTACCTGAAAACTTACAAGTGTGAACTCTGTCAGGCATATGAAAAAAAAAGTTTTGTATACACAATATTTAACATTTATTGCGCAATTTAAGGCGTGCTAAAATGAAGAAAGCCGCGGCAGACAAGACTTTTCGCGGCTTTTTTATAGAGAACCAACGGCGTACAGAGGGCGCAAAAAAAATTCCAGGAATACTCTTATTTTTACTTAATGATACAAATTGGAGTGAATTTTTAGCCCAGAAAGGTGTCCGTTGCCCAGAGCATTCATTCGAATGGGACGCATTATGAAGCCGAGCGCATTACCTTCTTCGGCGGCTTCAGCCAGACGATGTTGCTCCGTTTCCGTCAACTCGTGCGTAAACCAACCGATCACGACGCTGTAATTTCCGGTACGTAACGCCCTCACCATTGAATCTACAGTATGGCATGGATCCATCTGGCTTATCTGCATCACTTTTGCGAGCGGCAAGCCGGCGGACTGCACCCATTCCCGGCTCAATTTCTGCTGCGGCGTAAGCCACAGCTGCCAGCGCGACTGCTGACCAAGCTGCTGTAACAGTGGCAGCAATAACAGCTGCGTCATCATGGGCTGGTCTTCACGGTAGAGCACTTCACTAATCAGCCCGGTGGAAACAGGCGCAGTGGAATTCAGCGCGCTTTTACCTGCGGTAGAAGAGAAAGTAGTTGAACGGTTTGCATAGCCTGAAGAGTACATAATCAATCCAGCCCTGTAGTTACTGTATGGATATACAGTAACCCCTGTGCGACTAAAGATCAACCTCATTTTCGGAAAGCTCCTCGCAAATTTGGTTTGTAATTCAGTCGTATTGAAAAATCAGCTTGCCGTTCAATCATAAGTTACCTATTTTTTGGCTAACGGATCCGTTAACAAGCGACTTCATCATTACTCCATGATTTAAAAGGGAAATATCATGAAAAAGTTATCGTATGAACGGATCTATCAATCAGCAGAATACCTGTCTCCTCTGGGCGAGGTTCAGTATCGTGCCCTGTTTGGCGGTTACACTCTGGCGGTAGATGACACGGTATTTGCCATGGTGTCGGAAGGGGAGTTATACCTGCGGGCCTGTGAAGAGAGTGCACCCTACTGCGTAAAGCATGCCTCGTCTTTCCTGTCGCTGGTGAAGCGGGGGCGGCCGGTGTTGTTAAACTATTTTCGCGTCGATGAAGGACTCTGGCAGGATCGCGAAACGCTTCTGCAGCTCTCGTCGTTTGCGCTGGAGGCGGCGCGGCGGGAGCGCTGCGAACGCTACAAGCGCGAGAGGCTGAAAGATTTACCCAATCTCACCTTTCAGCTGGAGATCCTGCTCTATGAAGCGGGCATCACCAATGAAGAGGCATTACGTGAGCTGGGAGCAGAACAGTGCTGGCTGAAGATCAGAGCGCTGAACAAGCACCTCAGTTACAAGGTGCTGTTTGCGCTGGAAGGGGCGATCACCGGGCTCCACGTCGCTGCGCTCCCGGAAGTCAGACGCCAGGAGCTGGTGGAGTGGTACAAAAAGCTGCCGGTTGAGACGCCCGTCACTCCGGCAGTTGATTAACGTGCTGTTGTAGATGGCAAATTTCTGGCAGCAACGCGATGAGCAGACCAATCTGCTGCAGCACCAGAGGCGCCTTGCTCTCTGCGCCTGGCTCAATATGTGAAATGCGTTGCGCCAGTTCGCTTAGTGCCTGTTGAACACGAGGCTCATCCGCCGGACGTTGATGAAGCGCATCATCAACATAGCAGACCGCATCGTCGAGCAACCCCAGGATTGCGGGGTTGTTGAGCCGCTCGCGGTGTGCGCCCAACGCGGCGATGTAGCTGGTAAAAGTATGGTTCAGGCACAGCAAACGGAATGCGATTTCACGGGTTTCTGCGGTTGCCCGCGGCTCCGTGGACATATTCGACACCACAGAAGCCAGCTCCGCGTCGCGGTTATAGGCGTCACGCCGGGCTATACGGTACGCCAGACGGTTATCGCGCCCCTGGTGATACTGCTCAAGGATGGCATCGAGATAACGGCAGTTAGCATTCATCGCCTGATCCAGCACCCGAGGCAGATTACGGAACCGCCAGTCTGGCCAGATGAAACTCACTGCAGCCCAGGCAATGGCGCAGCCAATTAACGTATCAATGACGCGCGGCAAAGCTACCTCAAAGCCTTCCCCAAGCAGGTTAAAGCAGAGCAGCACCAGCAGGGTGATAAACATGGTGGCGTGGGCATATTGCACATTGCGAAACGCAAAAAACAGCACGCCGGTGATCACAATTAAGATCAGCTGGCCTTCCAGCGAAGGGACAAAGTAAAGGATGGGTAACCCGACAGCGACCCCTACCAGGGTGCCGAGAATACGCAGCGCCAGCCGATGGCGGGTGGCGTTGTAGTTGGGCTGACAGACAAAGAGGCTGGTAAGCAAAATCCAGTAGCCGTGATTAAGCCCGGTTATCTGTATAAAAGCATAACCAATACAGAGCACCAGCGACATCCTCACCGCATGGCGAAACAGCGCCGATTCCGGAGAAAAATGACGACTTAAACGCAGCCAGATATCGCTAAACCCATGCAGACTGTCATCCGCAAGCTGGTTATTCACATCATTACCGGGTGTTGCCAGCGCCTGCTCAGATTCGATGGTGGCGAGCTGGGCATCTATGGCGCGTAAGTTATTTAACAGAAAACCCAGCGCTTTCATCTGCTCAGCAGAGGTGCCGCTGGCCTGAACGCGGTCGAGCGCTGCATCCAGGTGGGTAAACGCCCGTTCAAATCGCGGATCGTGCTGATAAGGGGTGCGCAGCAGAATGGAGCGCGACAGCTGCTGGCAGGCTTGCGACTGCATGGACAACAGACGCTGGAAGCGGAACATCACGTCGCTGTAGCGAAACTTTTCGCGCAGATCGGCGTACTGAATATGCGATGAGCTGGCGCGCTCGTGGATATCCTGCGCCACAAAGTAATAATGTAAGGTTCGGCGGGTGCCGCGCTGACCGCGATCGCCGCGTAAACGGGTGAGTAACGATGCTTTGGTCTGGTTTAGTGTGGTCACCAGTTGCCCGTTCGCCAGGGCCAGATCGTACAGCGGTGCCTGGCCATCATCTTCAATATCCGGATCGAAGAGCCGGGACTTTAATTCCAGATAGTGGGCCAGCTGCTCATAGCTGCGGGCCAGATTATCCTGCAACGGGCGAATGGGAAAAATAAGATGCCCGGCGAGCGTCAGCAGGTTATACCAGACCGCGCCCAGCAACAGCAGCACCGGCTGTTGATACCACTGGTCATACAGCGACACCCCCAGCATGGTATAGATGGCAATAAGCAGCGCGCCAAAGGCGATGGTGGCGTAGCGCTGGCCCAGCCCACCCAGCAGAATAAAGACGCTGGTGGAGAGCGTCAGCCCAATCGCGAAAAACCATGGCCACGGGAAGAGCAGCTCAACCGATGCAGAGGCGATAAAAAAGCAGATCAGGGTGATAACCAGATTGCGCAGCCGACCGGTAAGGCGATCGTCCAGGTCGGCCAGCGCACCGGCAACCACCCCCAGCGTCAGCGGGATGGTCAGCTTTACTTCGCCCAGCCACCAGGGCAGGGCGGTGCTGCCACACAGGGCAATAAAGATCCGGGCATTGTAGAGCCAGGCGCTGTTCAGGGTGTAGCGGCGAAGCAGGGGGCTTAGCATGGGCGCGCGGAGTCCTTGTTACGGAAAACGACGGCGGGCGTTGGCTTCCCGCGCGGCGCGGGCCACTTCCACCGGCACAACCCGGCGTCCGACCGGCCATAGAGCGATGGCGGCAATTTTGAAATTGGCGATCCCGACGGGGATGCCAATCAGGGTCAGGCACTGGGCGATCCCCGCCGCAATATGCATCACACACAGCCACCAGCCGAAAAAGATCAGCCACAGAATATTGAGCAGCGTTCCGCCGGTGTTCATCAGCGTACTTTTACTGTCAGGCTCCAGTTCATCCACGTGAACCGCTTCGTTACCGTAAGGCACCAGCGAGAGTTTGGTGATTTCCCAGCAGGAGCGCGTCAGCGGCAGGGTGAAGATCAGCACCACGCTGACCAGCGTCGCCAGCAGCCAGGAGAGGGTAGTGACAAAACCACCCAGCACAAAATTCAAAATATTCAGAACGGTACGCATAAAACCTCAATTCTTGCCGTAATGTTGAAGCCCTGCTGATTGTAACGTTTTTTTGCGCTGGAGCACCTGAAAACTGGCAGTTAAACTGTTATGCAATTATTCACGTCGTGGATCAGGCTGGACATGGAACTGAAAGCAACATCGTTAGGCAAGCGCCTGGCACAACATCCGTACGACAAAGTCGTTCTGCTCAACGCCGGGGTCAAGGTCTCAGGCGAACGTCATGAATATCTCATCCCTTTCAACCAGCTATTGGCCATTCACTGCAAACGCGGCCTGGTCTGGGGGGAGCTGGAGTTTGTTCTGCCCGATGAAAAAGTGGTCCGTCTGCATGGCACCGAGTGGGCGGAAACCCAGCGTTTTCACCACCATCTGAACACGCTCTGGCAGCAGTGGAGTGCTGAAATGAGTGAGGTGGCGGCGCAGGTCCTGCAAAACGCGCTGAATGACATTGCCGCAACAAATGAGCAAAACAGCTGGCTGACGCGGGAAAAAACGCTCGGTTTGCAGCAAAAAATTCGCCAGGCGTTACAGGCCTTGCCATTGTCCGTCTCACGGCTCGACGAGTTTGATAACTGCCGGGAAGCCTGGCGTCAGTGTCAGGCCTGGCTGGAAGACATTGACCAGAGCAGGCTGGCGCACAATCAGGCGTGGACCGACGCCATGCTCAGCCAGTATGCCGACTTTTTTGCCGGTATTGAGTCTTCCCCCCTCAATCCGGCCCAGGCCCGGGCGGTGGTCAATGGCGAGTCGTCGCTGCTGGTGCTGGCCGGTGCCGGTAGTGGCAAAACCTCGGTGCTGGTGGCCAGGGCAGGCTGGCTGCTGACCCGCAATGAAGCCTCTGCCGATCAGATTTTACTCCTGGCCTTTGGCCGTAAGGCGGCCCAGGAGATGGATGAGCGGATCGAGGCGCGGCTGCATACCCGCGACATTACCGCCCGAACCTTCCACTCCCTTGCCCTGCACATCATTCAGCAGGGGAGTAAAAAGGTGCCCGTGGTCAGCGAGCTTGAAAATGACACCGCGGCGCGGCAGAAGCTATTTATCGATGCCTGGCAGCAGCAGTGTAGCGATAAAAAAGCGCAGGCCAAAGGCTGGCGCCAGTGGCTGGAAGAGGAGCTGAACTGGGACGTGCCGGAGGGCAGTTTCTGGCAAAACGAGAAGCTGGCGCGCCGACTGGCACCCCGGCTCGATCGCTGGGTAAGCCTGATGCGCATGCACGGTGGCGCTCAGGCAGAGATGATTGCCGGCGCCCCTGAAGAGGTGCAGGCGCTGTTTTCAAAGCGGGTGAAGTTGATGGCACCGCTGCTTAAGGCGTGGAAAGCTGCCCTGAAAGCAGAAAACGCCGTTGATTTTTCCGGCCTGATTCATCAGGCGATCGTTATTCTGGAAAAAGGTCGTTTTATCAGCCCCTGGAAACACATACTGGTGGATGAGTTTCAGGATATCTCCCCTCAGCGTGCGGCGCTGCTGGCGGCGCTGCGGGCACAGAACAAGCACACCACTCTGTTCGCCGTGGGGGACGACTGGCAGGCGATCTATCGCTTTAGTGGCGCACAGCTGTCGCTGACTACCGCGTTTCATCACTACTTTGGCGAAGGCGATCGCTGCGATCTCGATACGACTTACCGGTTCAATAACCGGATCGGTGAGATTGCCAACCGCTTTATCCAACAGAACCCGCATCAGCTGGCAAAACCGCTGAACAGCCTCTCGGCAGGGGACAAAAAAGCGGTCACGCTGCTGGCAGACGATCAGCTTGATGCCCTGTTGGATAAGCTCAGCGGTTACGCCAGACCGGAGGAGCGCATTCTGGTGCTGGCGCGCTATCACCATCTCAAGCCCGCCAGCCTGGAGAAAGCCGCGACCCGCTGGCCAAAGTTGCAGCTGGATTTTATGACCATCCACGCCAGCAAGGGGCAGCAGGCGGACTATGTCATCGTCGTGGGGTTACAGGAAGGAAGCGACGGTTTCCCGGCGCCTGCGCGCGAATCGGTCATGGAGCAGGCTCTGCTGCCTGTGACTGAAGACTTTCCCGATGCCGAAGAGCGGCGATTGTTATATGTGGCGATGACCCGCGCCCGCCACCGGGTCTGGTTGCTGTTCAATAAACAGCAGCCGTCACGCTTTGTGGAGATGTTGAAAAACATCGATGTGCCGGTGGCACGGAAACCGTAGGCCGGGTAAGGCGAAGCCGCCACCCGGCAGGACGGGCATTTACTTCAGACGTTCAGCCAGATAGCGCTGATAATCCGGGATCAGGATCTCCACCGGCGAGTTGAACTGTGGGGATTCGATAATAAAGTCCGCCGTCGACAGGTTAGTGGCGACCGGAATATTCCACACCGTTGCCAGACGCAACAGGGCTTTTACGTCCGGATCGTGCGGTACTGCATTGAGCGGGTCCCAGAAGAAGATCAGCACATCAATCTTTCCTTCCGAAATCTGGGCGCCCACCTGCTGATCGCCCCCCATAGGGCCGCTCAGCATGGCATTCACCTGCAGCCCGGTCTCACGATGGATCAGGTTGCCGGTTGTTCCGGTGGCCGAAAGCTGATGTTGTCCCAGCAGGGATTTATGACGCTGAACCCAGTTGAGCAGCATCTGTTTGCAGTGATCGTGCGCGACAAGGGCGATATGTTTGCGTTCCGGCAGTGTGCGGGTTGTGAGTTCCATAGTCTCTATCCGTTAGTTAACTGGCTACAGATTACTGGAAGCACCTGACGCTGCAAGAGAAAGGGATAAAAAATGCGGCTCAGGACGAGGGTTGTTGCTTCGCCCATTGCAGGAAACGGCTTCGGGTCTCGGGATCGGCCTGGGCAAACCAGTATTTCAGGCGCTGCTCCGTCATGCTCTGGGATTGCGGTGGCGGCATATCCAGTTCAGACACGCCGGACAAGAGCGTGCTGTCATCGGCCATGGTGGTAGAAAACTGCGGTATCGAGGCGCTCTGCCCGGCTTTGTTATAGCGCTCGGTATCGTACTCGTAATTGACGCCGTTCGGCGTATTGGTGATCGCCAGAATATCCAGCTTGACCGGAATCGGGGTCGCGTCACCATCCAGCAATTCGATTTGCGGTGATTTATCAAAAAGTTGTGACTCTTTTTCTGTTTCCAGCCGCGGAAGGCTAAAATTAACCTGACTGATCCGCTGGGTGTTAAAGCTGGCGACCAGAGGAGGGGAGATATAGATGCGCTCCTCGTGATTGCCAAGGCGAATGGTTTTTTCTACCCGGAAGACAATCTGATGCGGACCGTTGTCCAACTCTATGCTATCGGCGCCGCGCAGCAGGGAACTGGAGACTTTTTTGCCATCAAGTACCAGCAGGTCGATGTCTGTAGAGAGCCGCAGCGTTGTGGCGAAAACGCAAACCGGCATGAGCAGCGCAAACAGACTCCAGGCAATGCCGGTTTTCATAGAGAGCCCTCTTAAAAGACATGCGTCTTGAATAATGTATCAAAATTTTTCGTTAATCATATTTACTAACATATAGACAGGGTCCGGCAATTTGCCCTCATACAGACGTATGGGATGAGAAGATACTTAACGGCGCTGATACCCGGTTTGAACGAGCCAGGAGGAGATAAATGAAAGAGAACAACATAGCTGACATCCTTACCACCACCCGAACCATTGCGTTGGTAGGGGCGAGTGATAAGCCCGATCGCCCGAGTTATCGGGTGATGAAATACCTGCTCGACCAGGGCTATCACGTGATCCCGGTATCACCAAAAGTGGCAGGCAAAACATTGCTGGGCCAGCAGGGATACGGCACCCTGGCGGAAGTACCGGAAAAAATCGATATGGTGGATGTGTTCCGCAACTCTGAAGCGGCCTGGGGGGTGGCGCAGGAAGCCATTGCGGTCGGGGCGAAAACGTTGTGGCTACAGCTCGGGGTAATCAATGAACAGGCGGCGGTGCTGGCACGGGATGCAGGCCTGAATGTGGTGATGGATCGCTGCCCGGCCATTGAGATCCCCCGTCTCGGGATGGCGAAGTAATAAAAAACCCGGTCAGCCGTGGGCTACCGGGTTTTCATTAGTTACGCAGGCGCGGCGCCTGCAACTGTTTGCGGATCGTTTGCGCCAGTTCATCCATCGATGGCTGTTCAGGATGTTCATCCTGCTGTTCGCTACTTAACTGGGCTTCGGCAAGATAGGTATGCACGGCCTGGCCATCGTCATCTTCCATCACCACGTGGTACCAGGGCGCGGCGCGGAGTTCTGCATTCACCGCCAGCTCATCCGCTGACGGCTCGTCGAGAGAATATTCCGGGTCGATATCCACGACCACACCCAGATAACCTAACAGGGAATGGCGGACCTGCTGGCCGATACCGAATTTGCTGGCATTCATAGTCACCTCCCGGGAAACGTTACTTACACTATAGGTGTGGGCAACATTCCACTTTTCAAGTTACATGATGCGACAGGCAAATCCTTTCAGATACAGCCCTTCCGGATAGGTAGCGATCACCGGATGATCGGCCGCCTGACGGAACTGCTCTATAAATTGTACATCACGACCAGCATCTACAGCGGCATCCGCGATAATTTTCTGGAATAATTCGGTGGTCATCAGGCCGGAACAGGAGAAGGTCAGCAACACTCCGCCCGGATTAAGCAGCTGGATGGCGAGCATATTAATGTCTTTATACCCACGACAGGCGCCCATCAGCTGGTTTTTATTTTCCACGAACTTCGGCGGATCCATGACGATCACGTCAAACGTCTCGCCCTGGTCGCGGTATTTGCGCAGCAGCTTAAAGACGTCATCGCGCACAAACTCGGCTTTACTGAGATCCAGCTTGTTCAGCTCGACGTTCTGCTTCGCCACGTCCAGCGCTTCCTGGGACGTATCCACGCTCACCACCTGACGACATCCGCCCATCAGCGCCGAAACCGCAAAACCGCCGGTATAGGAGAAGCAGTTCAGCACGCGCTTGTCGGCAACGTACTGGCGTGTTGCCAGACGGCTGTCGCGCTGATCGAGGTAGTAACCGGTTTTGTGGCCGCCCTGAATATCCACCAGCAGTTTCATGCCGTGCTCTTCGATAGGCAGCAGGGCAGGTGGCAGTTCGCCCGTTACCGGACCCTGGGTCAGTTCCATGCCCTCTTTTTTACGCACCGCGACGTCGCTGCGATCGTAAATGGCACACTCAGGGAACAGCGTCTGCAGCGCGCTGATTAACGCCGCGCGTTGATACTCCGCCCCCGCGCTTAGCAGCTGCAGCACCAGGAAATTGCCAAAACGGTCGATGGTCACGCCTGGCAGACCGTCGGATTCACCGGCGATCAGACGATAGCTGTCCAGCCCGTCGCGTTTTGCCAGCCAGTCGCGCCACTGCTGCGCCTGCTCCAGGCGACGGACAAAGAAGTCGATATCGATGGATTCATCTTTATTAAACGTCCAGACGCGCGCCCGGATCTGGGACGCAGGCGAGTATGCGCCGCGCGCTAACCATTTACCCTGGTGGTCAACGATATCGATGGTTTCACCGAGGCTGGCTTTGCCTTCCATACGGGCAACTGCACCGGAGAAGACCCAGGGATGGCGGCGCAGCAATGATTTCTCGCGCCCTTTGGCTAACACTAAACGTACACTCATAATTTTCTGTTCTGTCGATTCCAGGGAAATGGCGCGTAGAGTAGCACAGATGGTCAGTGGCAATCATCTGCGGACACTATTGAGCGTTTCGGCACATTTTAAAATCGCTCAGGCACATTATGAATTCGTCGTGAGCTTTACAGTGAGGTTTCCGGTTCAGCAAAAGGAAACCACAATGAAAAAGCACATTGCCATCGCCGCCATTACGCTGGCGACAATCAGTTTTACTGCGTCTGCGGCGTTGCCGTTTAGTCTCAGCAGTCAGGATATCGCCGACGGCCACCCCTTAACGCAACAGCAGGTTTTTACTGGCTTTGGCTGCAAGGGAGGAAATGCCTCGCCACAGCTGGCCTGGCAGCATCCCCCGGCGGGCACAAAAAGTTTTGCCATCACGGCCTACGATCCAGCCGCCCCCACGGGCAGCGGCTGGTGGCACTGGACCCTGGTCAATCTTCCCGCTCACACGCTGAGCCTGCCCGCTGGCGCCGGAAAAACGAACAGCGATAAATTACCCGCAGGGGCGGTGCAGGGGCGGAACGATTTCGGGTATGCTGGCTTTGGTGGGGCGTGTCCGCCGGAAGGGGATAAACCGCACCCCTATCAGTTCACCGTCTGGGCGCTGAATGTGGATAAACTGCCAATCGACAGTAATGCCAGCGGCGCGCTGGTCGGTTTCATGCTCAACAGCCATGTACTGGCTAAAGCGCAATTAACCGCAACATACGCACGATAAAAGGTGGTCCGGTGCAGGATTTTCATTTTCAACATAATCATCTGACAGCGGCTGAGGTCAATGCCAGCAAAATGCATCGCCTGCACCACGTAAAGCTTTTTTACCCGGCCATTTGCCATATTACACACGGCAGCAAGGTGATTATTCAGGATGAGCGGCGCTTAGTGGCGACGCCGGATGAGCTAATCATTATTCCGGCGAATACCCCAATGGAGATCATTAATCAGCCCGCGCAGGAGCTGTTTCATTCCGATCTGCTGCTGTTATCCCCCGACATTATCGCCGAGTTTAAAACGCGCTACCTGCAATCCTGGCCGCGCGCCAGAACGGACTCGTTGTGTGCTCCGCTCAGCGAAGGGCTGGCCTTTATGTGGAGCAATCTGCTGCATGCGGTGCGGCACGGTTTTCCGGAAGAGCTGCAAAAGCATCAGGCCTTCGGGCTCCTGCTGGCGCTGCTGCATGATGGGGTGGCAGGGCCGCTGCTTATCGAGAGAAATATCAATCTTACCGAGCAGGTACGGCATTTCATCATGGTGTCGCCCGGTAAGGCATGGACCGCGCAGGAGATCGCCAGCCGTCTGGCCGTAAGCGTACCCACCTTGCGCCGACGCTTACGGGAAGAGTCGCAAAGTTTTCGCCAGATTGTGGAGGAGGTACGCATGGCGGTAGCGCTCTCGCAGCTACAGTCGACCCGCCTGCCCATCGGCGAGATCGCCATGCAGTGCGGGTACCTGTCCAGCTCGCGTTTCACGGCCCGTTTCCGCCAGCATTACGGCTGTTTGCCCAAAACGCTACGCTAAACCTGGAGCCATAATTTGCTATTCTTTGGGTTCAGGTCAGGCATGGATAAGGGGAGGGAGTATGGCAAATGTCTGCATCATCGCGTGGGTTCACGGCACGGTTCAGGGTGTGGGCTTTCGTTACAGCACGCAGCGAGAAGCCACGGAGCTGGGGCTGACCGGTTACGCGCGTAATCTGGATGACGGAAGCGTCGAAGTGGTGGCCTGCGGCGAGGCGGAACAGGTCGATAAACTGCTCGCCTGGCTTAAGGCGGGCGGGCCGCGCATTGCACGGGTTGAAAAGGTTCTGTCAGAACCGCATCAACCCGGCCGGGAATACGTGAACTTCGGTATTCGCTATTAAATGCACTTCACGGGCTTAGGCAGACCGGCGATTTTGGTTGCCTGTTTTGCCGGGCCTTTCGGGAACAGACGATAGAGGTAGCGGCTGTTGCCTTTCTCCTCGCCATACTTATTGGCCATCGCTTTCACCAGCATGCGGATGGCGGGAGAGGTGTTAAATTCCAGATAGAAGTCGCGCACAAAGCGCACCACTTCCCAGTGCTCTGGCGTCAGGGCAATAGACTCTTTTTCGGCGATAATCGCCGCCAGCCCTTCGCTCCACTGGCTGGTCTCTTTCAGATAGCCTTCGCTATCGGTCTCAATCTCTTTACCTTCAAAGTTCAGCATAATCATCACGGAATTATCGAAAACCGCAACAGTTTACCAAAAAAGAAAGCCCCGCATAAGCGGGGCTGGTTATAGAGCACTGTCGGTTAATCGCGGCTGGCGAAGCCCAGGATGCTCAACAGGCTGACAAAGATGTTGTACAGCGATACATACAGGCTCACGGTAGCGCGGATGTAGTTCGTCTCACCGCCATGAATGATGTTGCTGGTTTCCATCAGGATCGCCCCGGAGGAGATCAGGATGAACACGGCGCTGATAGCCAGGTGCAGAGCTGGCAGCTGCAGGAAGATGTTCGCCACCATACCGATCAGCACTACGACGATGCCCGCCATCAGCATACCGCCAAGGAAAGACATGTCCTTGCGGGTGGTCAGCACATAGGCAGAACAGCAGAAGAAGACCAGTGCTGTCCCCCCCAGCGCCAGGCCGATCAGATCGCCCATACCGGCAGACAGGTAGGTGTTAAGCATTGGCCCCAGGATGTAGCCCAGGAAACCGGTGAAGGCGAACGCCGACAAAATACCTACCGGCTTGTTAGCCGTTTTGTAGGTCAGGAACATCAGACCATACATACCTACCAGAGTCAGGATCAGCCCCGGCGATGGCAGCATCAGCACGGTGCTGGCGGTGGCCGTCAGCGCGGAGAAGGCCAGCGTCAGGCTGAGCATAAAGTAGGTATTGCGCAGCACCTTGTGGGTGCTGAGTAGCGATGTGCGGTCGCGTGAAGAACTAATAATACGATCCATGAGTCACTCTCTTATGACAGATGTAATTGACGGCAAGAATAGAAAACGACGCGCCGGTTATAAAATGGTTTTACCCATCTTTACTCAGCATCTTAGGTATTGAGGTAGCATGAAATGTTTCGCAATGCGCTCAATGCAGCACAAACCCCGGTTTGTCAGGATTAATCAGATCAAGCTCTTATAGGTCACTGAAATATATTGCCTTATTCCAGCCCCAGCGCTAAGAGTTATTTTGCATCGTCAAAACTAAACTATAAGGCGAAGGACATGAAACCCTCATCACAAGCAACATTTACCCTCTCTTTACTGACGGCAGGCATCCTGTGCGCAAGCACAACGGCGTTCGCCGCCAGTGTACCGGCAGGAACAGAGCTGGCAGAGAAGCAGGAACTGGTCAGGAATAATGGCAATGAGCCGGCATCGCTCGATCCGCATAAAGTCGAAAGCGATGTCGAATTCAATATTATCAGCGATATATTCGACGGGCTGGTGAGCGTCTCGCCGCAAGGTGAGATCCAGCCGCGGCTGGCCGAGAAATGGGAGAACAAAGACAACACCGTCTGGACCTTCCATCTCCGTCCGGGGATTACCTGGAGTGACGGTACAGCGATTACTGCCCAGGACGTAGTCTGGAGCTGGCAGCGGCTGGTGGACCCCAAAACCGTCTCGCCGTATGCCAGCTTCCCAGGCAACATGCATATGGTCAACGCCACCGATATCGCCGAGGGGAAAAAAGCCCCTGATACCCTGGGGGTGAAGGCGCTGAACGACACCACTCTGGAAGTGACGCTGGATCAGCCCAACGCGGCATTTCTTGCCATGCTGGCGCACCCGTCGCTGGTGCCGGTGGATAAGGTCCTGATTGGTCGCTACGGCGATAAATGGTCCAGGCCGGAGCACTTTGTTGGCAGCGGGGCCTATACCCTCAAGCAGTGGGTGGTCAACGAGCGGATCGTCGCCGAGCGCAACCCGCGCTACTGGGACAATGCCCATACGGTGATCAACAAGGTGACTTATCTGCCCATCACCTCCGAAGCCGCCGACGTGAACCGCTACAGGGCGGGTGAAATCGATATCGCTTATACGCTGCCTATCAACCAGTTCGCGCAGCTGCAAAAAACGCTGGGCAAAGAGGTGGATGTTTCCCCGCAGCTGGCAACCTACTACTACCAGTTCAATACCTCCCGGCCGCCGTTTAACGATCCGCGCGTGCGCAAGGCGCTGAACCTGGCGCTGGATAAAGAGATTATTGCCGGGAAGGTGCTGGGGCAGGGGCAACGTCCGGCCTGGGTGATTAGCCAGCCGGATATCGGCGGGGTGAAACTGAAAAATCCGGATTACGCCAGCTGGCCGATGGATAAACGCATCGCCGAAGCGAAAAAACTGCTGAACGAAGCAGGCTTTAACGACGGCCACCCGCTCAGCTTTAACCTCCTGTATAACACCTCGGAGTCACACCAGCGGATTGCCATTGCCGTCAGCTCGATGTGGAAGAAAAACCTCGGCGTGGAGGCGAAGCTGCAAAACCAGGAGTGGAAAACGATGCTGGACACCATGCATACCCACAACTTTGACGCGGTGCGCTACGCCTGGATCGCCGATTTCGACGATGCGGCGACTTTCCTGAATAACTTCCGTACCGGTGACAGTCAGAACACCAGCCAGTACAGTAATGCGGCCTATGACGAGGCGCTGGCTAATGCCGCGAAGGCGAAAACCACCGCCGAGCGCGGGGCATTTTACCAGCAGGCCGAAGATCTGCTGGCGCGGGATGTCCCGGCTATTCCGGTCTATCACTACGTGCGCACCCATCTGGTGAAGCCGTGGGTGGGCGGATTTACGCCGGATAAGCTGGGGTACTACTTCACCAAAGATATGTATATCAAAAAACACTGAGCAGTCAGCGCGTGATTTTGTGCTGATAAAATGGTCAGGGTGTTGGCTATTCAACCGATTAACCGCATTTTGACTATTTTTCAGGCGAACGATCGCGGGCACGCTTTACAGGGCGCAAGGAGCTGTTTATAGTTCGCCTCATTCTGGAAGTGTGGCCGAGCGGTTGAAGGCACCGGTCTTGAAAACCGGCGACCCGAAAGGGTTCCAGAGTTCGAATCTCTGCGCTTCCGCCAGATTAGATAAGCCCTGCGATAGCAATATCGCGGGGCTTTTTCTTTTGTCGTTTTACCTGTCCGATGACATTATGTCAGCCAACTAAAGACCCGATCTCAATAAATTAAACCCAGTAATCACAAGGAGATAATCCGATGACAATGTCATCAGCACCTGCATAAGCAGCGTAAATTTGCTAACCTCAAAGAGGTGATTCCTCACATCCGGATTAATGGAATAGATAAAATATGAGTGAAAATAACACCATCCCCCAGAAGTCTGAAAGCAAGATTAACAAAGCGGTATTCTATACATCTGCTTTGTTAATTTTCCTTCTAGTTGCTTTTGCAGCGATTTTTCCTGACGTAGCTGACAAAAATTTTAAACTGCTACAGCAGCAAATATTCACCAACGCCAGCTGGTTCTACATCCTGGCGGTCGCGCTGATCTTACTCAGCGTGACCTTCCTGGGGTTGTCGCGCTACGGCGATATCAAACTTGGCCCCGATCATGCCCAGCCCGATTTCAGCTATCACTCCTGGTTTGCCATGCTCTTTTCAGCGGGTATGGGGATCGGCCTGATGTTCTTCGGCGTGGCCGAGCCGGTTATGCACTATCTCTCTCCACCGGTAGGTACGCCCGAGACCGTCACCGCCGCGAAAGAGGCGATGCGGCTGACCTTCTTCCACTGGGGGCTTCATGCATGGGCTATCTACGCCATTGTGGCGCTAATCCTGGCCTTTTTCAGCTACCGGCACGGCCTGCCTCTGACGTTGCGCTCGGCGCTTTATCCCATTATTGGCGACAAAATTCATGGTCCGATAGGCCATGCCGTTGATATTTTTGCCGTTATCGGTACCGTTTTTGGGGTGGCGACCTCGCTGGGTTATGGCGTGCTGCAGGTGAACGCCGGGCTCAATCATCTCTTCGGGGTGCCCATCAACGAAACGGTGCAGGTTATCCTGATCGTGGTCATCACCGGGCTCGCGACAATTTCCGTGGTCTCCGGGCTGGATAAAGGCATTCGTATCCTGTCCGAGCTTAACCTGGGGCTGGCGTTACTGCTGCTGGCGCTGGTACTGTGCCTGGGTCCAACCGTGCTGCTGCTGAAATCCTTCGTGGAAAACACCGGCGGCTATCTCTCCGAGCTGGTGAGTAAGACGTTCAATCTTTACGCCTACGAGCCAAAATCCAGCAACTGGCTGGGTGGCTGGACGCTGCTCTACTGGGGCTGGTGGCTCTCCTGGTCACCGTTTGTCGGGATGTTTATCGCCCGCGTCTCCCGCGGCAGAACCATCCGTGAATTCGTCACCGGGGTGCTCTTTGTTCCCGCGGGCTTCACGCTGATGTGGATGACCGTCTTCGGCAACAGCGCGATCAATCTCATCATGCGCGAGGGGGCAACCGATCTGGCGAATACGGTGCAGCAGGACGTTGCGCTGGCGCTCTTCAACTTCCTTGAGCACTTCCCGTTCTCGTCTGTGCTGTCGTTTATCGCCATGGCGATGGTCATCGTCTTCTTTGTCACCTCGGCCGACTCCGGGGCGATGGTGGTGGATACGCTGGCATCCGGCGGCGAGGCCAATACTCCCGTCTGGCAGCGCATTTTCTGGGCCGCGCTGATGGGCGTGGTGGCGATTGCGCTGCTGCTCGCGGGTGGGTTAAGCGCGCTGCAAACCGTCACCATCGCCAGCGCGTTACCGTTTTCCATCATCCTGCTGATTTCCATCTACGGGCTGCTCAAAGCGCTGCGTCGGGATTTAACCAAACGCGAGAGCCTGAGCATGGCGACGATTGCGCCGACCGCGGCCCGCAATCCTATTCCGTGGCAGCGTCGTTTACGCAACATTGCCTATCTGCCAAAACGATCGCTGGTGAAACGCTTTATGGACGAAGTCATCAAACCGGCGATGATCCTCGTGCAGGAGGAGTTGAGCAAGCAGGGCACGGTGAGCCGAATCAGCGATGCCTCCGACGATCGTATTCGTCTTGAGGTGGACTTAGGCAACGAACTGAACTTCCTCTATGAGGTGAGGCTGCGGGGCTATAACTCTCCGACCTTTGCCCTGTCGGCGATAGACAACGACGAACAGCAGGCGGAGCAACACCGATACTATCGTGCGGAAGTCTACCTCAAAGAAGGGGGACAGAATTACGACGTGATGAGCTGGAACCAGGAGCAGCTGATCAACGATATTCTCGACCAGTACGAAAAGCATCTGCACTTCCTGCATCTGGTTCGTTAACATCATTATGCCGCCTCCTCAGGCGGCATTTTTTATGCCCAACTACGCGGCTATGCCGTGTTTGCACGCCCCCTTTAAAATCCTTCTTCTATACTCAGTTACGTTTAGTGATCTATGCCGCTGTTTTTCTTACTGCCTGAGTTTTTCGCTATTGCCCATGCAAGTCGCAGCCGCATAAATCCACGAGCCTGAATTATTGGTTAATTTTGTTTTGATAGGGGGAGTTCCTGGTATGTTACATTCTCAATCCTCCCGCGCTGGCACGATATTGCTGCTGCTGGCTGCGGTCATTGGCGTCGCGGTGGCGTTATACGCCTGGCTGACGCCTCTTACCGGCGTTACCGATACCATCGGTGCGCTGGGCGTCGCCATTGCCAGCGCGGTACTGGCGGTACTGACCTTGATGTTACGTGCCGCATCTGGTCGTGGGGCGCGTATCTTTCTGATTATCGTCACCCTCGTGGTACTCATTGGTATTGGGTTCGCCGCCGCGCTGCTGCACCAGTACATCATTACTGCAGCGATGGTGGTCGGCCTGATTGGTCTGATTATGCTGAGCAGCAAGCCCGTTCACCACAATACCCGCGTCAGAGCCTGAGGAGTCCCACCCGTGTATAACGATAAACACTACCCCTTTATGAAAGTCAGCATGACGGCGCTGGCGCTGCTGATCGCGCCACTCTCTGTGCAGGCGCAGGAGAAAGCCACTGAGGCCTCTCAGGGAACGCAAGAAGAGCTCAACGTGGATGCAGCGGATCAGCAGGCGCCGGGAACCACCAAAACCACCGATGAAGCCTCTACCGGGCAGAGTGAGGGACAAAAAGTGGCTTCGGCTGAGCAACCAGCGACCCCGCTGGTGCCCTCTGCCGCCACTTGGGACAGCTTCCATGGACAGCTTAACGCGCAGAAATACAGCCCGTTGACCCAGATCACGGCGGAGAACGTCGGTAAATTGACCAAAATCTGGGAGTTCCATACCGGCGACGTGTCGGATGGTAAAGGCGACACCCCTGCAACCGTCTGGTCAGCAACGCCCATTTTTGCTAACGAGACGCTCTATATCGGTACCCCTTTCGATCGCCTGATTGCGCTGGATCCAGGCACCGGGAAAGAGAAGTGGCACTACGACACGAAGTCTTCGCGTAAAGCGCTAACCCAGCCGGTGCTGAAAAACCGCGGCGTCTCCTACTGGCAGGCCAAAGAGCCGGTCGCCGGTGAAGCCTGTCAGAAGATCGTCTATATGGGCACCGTGGACGGCAAGCTCTTTGCGCTGGATGCCGATTCAGGCAAACCCTGCACCGGTTTTGCAGACAACGGCGTGCTGGATGTGAATCAGTGGAACACCGTTAACGCCAAATTCCCGCTCTCCATCCTGCAACCGCCAACGGTGGTGGGTAACCACCTGCTGGTGGGCTGGGCCGGCAAAGACTGGGCTTATGCCGAAGCACCTCCGGGCACCGTATTTTCTATCAATGCCCAGACCGGCGAGCGGGAATGGTCCTTCGAGGCGATCCCGGAAGAGATTCGCCAGCGCACCGGGACGGCCAACGTCTGGACGCACATGTCTGCCGACGAGGCCAACGGCCTGGTTTATCTGCCGGTCTCCTCTCCGTCGCCTAACTACTGGGGCGGTAACCGTGTAGATGCGATCCCGCTTGGCACCTCGACAACCGCGCTGGATATCAATACCGGTAAAGTGGTCTGGTCCCGCCAGTGGGTGCATCACGACGTGTGGGATTACGATATCAACTCCGCGCCAACGCTGATGGATATCACCGTAGACGGCAAGCAGATCCCGGCGCTGGTACAGGCCACCAAGCAGGGCTTCCTGTTTGTGGTTAACCGCCTGACGGGGGAGGACGTCTGGCCTATCGAGGAGCGTCCGGTGCCGCAGGGCGACGGTTCAGTGCAGGGGGAAAAACTTTCGCCAACCCAGCCGTTCCCGACCAAACCTGCGCCGCTGCTCGATCAGTCGAAAAAGCCGGAGATCTGGAAGCTGGCCGATATGGTGGGTGCCGGTCAATGTTCCCGCCTGTGGGATAACCTGACCTATGAGGGGATGTACACACCGCCTACCGCCAAAGGCGAGGGGGCGCTGACCTATCCGGACAGCGCCGGTGGCGTGCAGTGGGGCGGGGTGGCGTTCGATCCGAATAAGCAGATCGCTATCGTCAACACCTCGCATATCGTGCAGTACGTGAAGCTCTACAGCCGCGAAGATTACGATAAAGCCGATAAAACCGCCGGTAACGAGAGCGGCTTTGCACCGCAGGAAGGCGCGCCTTACGGCATGCGTCTGCTGGTCGCCAATAACTGGCTGGGCATGCCGTGCTGGAAACCGCCGTTTGGTGAGATCGTCGCGCTGGATATGCATACGGGTGACGTGAAGTGGCGTCGTCCGGTTGGCGCCTCGCAGCAGTACGGCTTCTTTATGCCGGAAAGCTGGGGCTCCCCAACCATCGGCGGCCCGGCTATCACCGCGGGTGGCGTGATCTTCATCGGTGCCTCTATGGATGCCAAAGTACGCGCTTATTCCGTGGAAAGCGGTGAAGAGCTATGGTCCGATCAGGTTGAAGCCCCGGCTGTGGCGAACCCGTCGGTCTATGAGTACAAAGGGCGTCAGTATGTGGCGTTTGTCGCGGGCGGGAATACGATCCTGAAGGATCAGGTAGGCGACCAGGTTGTGGTTTACGCCCTGCCTGAATAATTCCTCGACGCGCAATGTCATCATAATGGGGCCTGTGGGCCCCTTTTTATATTCACTGCTCGCTCAATCCGGGCACTGACTCGCCAGCCATTGTCCGACAATGGGCCATAATTTTTCCGCACAGCGCGTGCGGAAAAACCCCATATGCCCCACGCCGGGCAGGCCAAAATCCGCATGACGGATCTCGCGGCGGTCGATTTTTGCGTTTTTGACCGGCTCTATCAGGCGCGTAATGGCCTCAGGATTAGCCCACGGATCGTCGTCAAACCCCATAACCATCAGAGGGAGCCTGACCTCAGCCGCTCTTCGACGCGCATCCCAGTCAGGATCGTCGTAGAAGTAACCCGGCATGGCGCTCCAGCGCCCCCACTGCCGCATGACAGGCGCCGGTAAATCTTCTCCCAGCCCGAGGCGTTTTGCCGGCATATAACCAAATATACGGCAGAGGAGTGGACCGAGAACGCGCAGCAAGCACCAGACGCGCACTTTTTCCGCCGTCTGTTTTATGGAGCGGGTCACCCCGGCGTGGGATGCCACAATGACCGCAGCCTGAAGATGCCGGGTAGCCGTCGACAGCAGAACGGCGTGCCCACCCACGCTGTGCCCAACAGCCAGCAGGCTAAGATCGGGGAAACGTGACCTGGCCCAGGCCGTAATGCAGCCCACATCCTGTTCGATCCAGTCTGACATGGAGACATTGCAGCTGCGGAGCATCCCCGACGTTGAACGACCTGTACCCCGAAAGTCATAGGTCAGGACGCTGAATCCATACTCGTAAAGATACTCAGCAAAACGCTGATAAAATTCCTGCACAACCGCTGTCGCGGGGTGAAGGATAACCAGCGCGCGGGCATCTTCTCTCTCCCAAAGCGTGGCAGCGAGAGAGTCGCCTTCATTTAGCGGTATCATCATTGAATGCATAGGTAAACCTTGGTTGAGTGGTCATACCAGTTATGAATAAAAGACAATAGCCGCTTCTGATGAGTCTGGCGATTTTTTCTTGTCTGGAATTTGACGGTTGTCAGCAGAAGATGATGCGCGCGGGGTTGTACAAAAGGCGAACACATTCAATTTCCTGAATTTTTTGCTTTACATAACCTCCAGAGATGTTTATAGTGCGCCTCACTCTGGAAGCGTGGCCGAGCGGTTGAAGGCACCGGTCTTGAAAACCGGCGACCCGAAAGGGTTCTAGAGTTCGAATCTCTACGCTTCCGCCAAATTTAAAAACCCTGCGATAGCAATATCGCAGGGTTTTTTGCTTTTGTGCTTTTTCAGCAAAAGTTGACGTCTTCTGCGCAACTTATTTCCCTGGTTGAAGGTAAGCGCTGTCATAAATTTTATCGATACGTGATTTTGCCACTAACATCATTTTCATCGAAACATGATTGATCTAACATAAAATTATCTACTCTGCGGACGTGAGGCGAAGTGCTACATTGAATGATAAAAAGAAAAGCACCATCAAAGATGTCGCTGCTTTAGCCGAAGTATCAATCGGTGTTGTCTCCCGTGTATTGAATCCCGGAACCGGTTCAGTTTCCGAACGTACCCGGCAGCGGATTATCGCTGCCATGCAAACCCTAAGTTACACCCCGCAGAGCGCCGCGCGTGAACTCAAGACAAACCTGAACAATACCATCGGCTTGGTTGTGGCCGACATCAGTAACGACTTTTTCTCTGAAATTTCGGATCTCATTGTACGGCGCGCTCGCGAAATGGGGATGAACGTCATCCTGGTCACGACGCAGGAAGATCCCTTGCTTGAGCGGGAAAGCCTGGAAATGTTGATGCAAAAGCGGGTCAAAGCCATCATCGCAACGCCGACAAGCGCTAATAAGGATATGTGGCAATCGATCAGTAACATGGGGATAGCGATCGTGTTTATCGATCGCTATCTGGAGGATTTTACAGGCGCCAGTGTTATTGGGTTTAACAATGAAACCTCTGCTCGCCAGGCGACCTCTTATCTGGTCGAGCAAGGCCATCGGCGTATTGGGTGGATAAGTGGGCCCCTCAATACATCCACTTCTTTGCAAAGACTGGAAGGTTACAAGAAAGGTCTGCAGGCGCAGGGAATTGAATGTAATAAACAGCTTATCGCAGTGAAGAATTTTCGCGATCCACTCGCCAGCCAGTCGCTTGATGAATTGCTGTCGCTTGCAGATCCACCGACAGCAATCATTATTGGCAATACGTCAATCGCACCGGTCATCATGTCGCGGATCCGCGAGCTAAAATTGGCTGTGCCCGATGACCTTTCCGTCATCGTTTATCATGACAGTCACTGGAGTCGTCTACTGAGCCCGTCCATTAGCGTTATAAAACATCCCCTTGAAGAACTGGCCAGTAAAGCACTGTTGAGTTTATCCAGTGAACAGCAAAAACCCTGCGAACTGGATAGCATATTAGTTAAAAGAGAAAGTGTTTCCAGGATTAAATAGCCACATTATTTAAACGCTGAATTTGCTTAATAATGGCGCAATGATCCAGGTCACCCTCTCCGGCATCAATCATCTGGCTGAAGAGTTGATTCACTGTTTCTGTTAACGGTAGGGTCAAATTAAGCTGCTTCGCCAGTGCTACAGCACTGCGCGTGTCTTTAAGCTGCCACTTTGCAGCGCCCCGAGCTTTAAAGTCCCCTTTAACCATGCGTTCGCCCTGGTGTTGCAACAATGTGGAATCTGCAAACCCGCCTAGTAGGGCTTCGCGCACTTTTTCTGGATCGGCACCGCCGCGTTGCGCGAGAGTAAAAGCTTCTGACAATAAACTTAAGGTTCCGGCGACAATAATCTGGTTTGCAAGTTTGGTGAGCTGACCGGCTCCAACTTCTCCGACATGCGTGACTTTCCCCAGGTGTGATAGCAAAGGACGAAGGCTATCAATGAGCTGCCTGTTTCCTCCCGCCATTAAGGATAATGAACCTTTCTCTGCGCCTGTTGTTCCGCCGGAAACAGGGAGATCGACATAGTGGGCCTGAACACTATGGGCCTTACGCGCTTGTTCAACCACAATGTCCGGCGACAGGGTACTCATCATGAGGATGATTGTATCTGGACCAATGTACTGAAGTGAGTCGTGATTGAATATCACCTCATCGCACGCTGTTGCATCACTTAACAAACAGATGATGAGCTCACTGTCAGCCAGTAACAGCGAAGCAGATTGTTCGATCTTTACGCCAGCGCTTGCCAGTTGCAGCGCTTTTTCTTGCGACCTGTTCCACACCGTGACCGAATATCCGGCAGCGACAAGTCGACGCGCCACTGGTTGTCCCATCAACCCCGTACCCAACAAGCCAATACGCATTTCGCTTTTCATTTGTCCTCCTGATATACCCGCAACAGTAGCCGTTGCGGGTATCACCCTGTTTATAATCCCGCAAGATTGACCATTTGCTTGCGCAATTCGACGATATCCAGATTGTTGTCAAAATGAACATCGGAGAAACGAATCGCCTTATCTTTTGCGACATCCTTCACCAGTCGGACATGATGGGCCAGCCCCATTGGCAAAAAATCTTGTGCCACACTGATGCTGGCTGGCAAGGCATTGGCCCAGACAGTAAACCCGCCTTCACCATCCAGCATCTCACCCGCTTTGAGATCGCGTTTTGCCGTTGCAACCGCATCGCCCCGGAAACTTAATGCTGTCCCGGTAGCTTCTCCTCGTAATACCGCGGAGAGAATACTGATGCTGGTTTCCAGACCAATCAGATGGAAAGGGCGCCACATCGACGCGTACCAGCCGCTTGGGTCGGTCAGTAATCCGTACTGTTTGAAACAGGCCCGGCTGTATTCATCCCGGGCTTTAAATGTCACGAAAACGCCGTAGCGGATATTGTTAAGCACCTCACGTCCGTCAGGCTCCTGACTGGCTGCGATATCCACAAGCCCACTGCGACCCAGGCGCCCGCCATCAGATGCCGGTGAGAAGACCCGCGCCAGGTCATGCACCCCGGCAGGGGGAAATTCCAGTCCGTTATCGGGACAGTCTAATCCGGTTGCGTTGGCGACAGCCGCCATCTCAATGGCCGCTTTAGTACCATCGGTAAACGAGTTGTACATTTTTGGGTTAAAGTCCCCGGCAGCAACTTCTTCGTCAGACCAGCCAAAGAATCCCCAGACGGTATCCGGTGTGGAGTAGCGGTATCGCGGTTCGTAATTCATCCCTTTACCTGCGGCAACGATTTCAAAGCCACAGGCTTTAGCCCAGTCAACCAGTTCACAAATGATCGCCGGTTGATCACCATAAGCCATGCTGTAAATCACCCCGTTCTGGCGCGCACGTTCCGCTATCAAAGGCCCGCACAACACGTCGGCTTCCACATTTACCATCACCACGTGTTTTCCATTTTCGACCGCATGGAGAGCGTGACGAGTGCCGGCCAGAGGATGCCCCGTCGCTTCAACTATGCAATGGATTTGCTCACACCGGATCAGCTGTTCTGCATCCTCAACGACGCAGGTTGTGCCTTCGCGTAAAGCTGCTTCGATGTTATGCGCCTGATACTGCGATTCTGGCCATCCCACACGCGCCAGGGCAGCACGGGCTTTCGGGACATCCAGGTCTGCAACGGCCACCACATGCAGCCCTTCCAGGTGTCGCAGTTGGGCAAGTACCATCGAACCAAATTTGCCGGCGCCGATAATGCCCACACGAACAGGCTGTGCTGAACCCGATTTTGCGGCACAGGCACGCTCAGCTAACAATGCTGCTAAGTTCATTTTCTTCTCCTTTAAGGGGGATGGATTAACGCCAGCCAGCAATCTGACGGCGATTTCTGCTCATGAGATAAATCAGCAACGGCGAGAACAAAACCAGGACAGCTAACAGATAGAGACCGCTCTGTGATTTACCGGAAATCGAGATAACGAGGCCAACCAGGAAGGGCCCGAAGAACCCACCAATATTGCCAATTGAGTTAATCAGTGCCATGCCACCGGCACAGCCTCGGCTGGTAAGAAAGGATGCTGGAAGGGTATAAAACGTCGGCACGCATGACAGCATACCCACCGTCGAAAGCGTTAACCCCACCATGGATATCACGGGTGAGTCGCTGATAGCGGCGACCACAAATCCGACAGAAAAGAGCAGCGATGGAAGAATAAAATGCCAGGTTCGCTCATTGGTTTTATCAGAGTGATTCGACCACCAACACATCACCACCGCGCCTGCGATATAGGGAATCGTACCCAGCATGCCGACAACAGTATCAGAGTAATCGAAGCGCTTGATAAACTGCGGCATCCAGAAACCGAGGCCTGTGAGACCAATGACGGTAAAGAAATAGGCCATCCCCAGCAGCCAGACTCGTCGGTCTTTGATCATTTCCCTGAAACCGGAGTGTCCGGCGGACAAGGTCGCCTGTTGGTCTTTTTCCATCAGGTCCTGATAAGCCTGACGCTCTTCGGGTTTAAGCCAGGACGCTTTGGACGGTTTATCGGTAAGATAAAGAAAAACCACAACGGATAAGATGACAGGCGGGCAGCCTTCAATTAAAAATAGCCACTGCCAACTCTCCAGCCCCCCAACATTATGGAAATTATCGAGAATATAACCCGAGATCGGATTGGCGATAATAGCAGCCAGCGGAACACCCAAATAGTAAATGGAGAAGACCTTAGCCAGCTCCTTTTTGGGAAACCAGGTTGTGAGATAGAAAACAATACCTGGCGCCAGTCCCGCCTCGGCCACGCCCAGTAAAAAGCGCAGGATACTAAGCGTCACCACGCCTTGTGCAAACGCCATCGCCATGGAAATAATGCCCCATGTGATCATGATTCGGGCTAACCAGAAGCGTGCACCGTATCGTTCCAGCAGCACATTGCTGGGAATTTCAAACAGGATATAACCGAAGGAGAATATCCCCACAGCAAAGCCAAAATGTTCAGGCGTTAACCCCAGGGATTGATTCATGGTTAACGCGGCCATGCCGATATTTGAGCGATCTATAAACGCAAGCAGATACATCAGCAGTATCAGGGGCATCAGCCGAAATTTGGCTTTTTTTATCGCCCCCCTTGCCAGCGATGAAATTTCTGTTTGGCCTGGCTCAGGCGTAACACTCACACCGGCCAGCGTACTATCGAACTCTTCTACGTGTTTCATGATGTATCCCAGTAGCGTTTAACCCACTGAAAATCACGGAAAATGCATGAATACCGCGACAGTTTTATGAAAAAGTAAAACGTTTTACTTTTTCAAGAGTTTTACGACTGATACAGAAACAGTCAAGAGATGCGCGGGGAAAGTTAATAAATTGTGACTAGGTTAACGAGTTGTAAATGATCATGCTTTCAGACGGGGAAGGATACCCGTGATGCCACGGGTATCCGAAACATCAGGACTTAAACAGGTTCTTCAGGGTGTGCGGCTGGCAACGAAGATACTGTTCCGGCGCATGGACCTGGGCGCCCAGCGCCGCTGCCGCATGCCATGGCCAGCGCGGGTTATAGAGTGCGCCGCGGGCGATGGCAATAAAATCAGCATCCCCGCTGGCTACGATGGATTCCGCATGCTCGGGCTCGGTAATTAATCCCACCGCCACCACCGGAATATTTACCGCAGCTTTCACCGCCCTTGCCAGCGGCACCTGATAGCCCGGATAGACCTCAATCTTCTGATCCGGATGCAGACCGCCGCTGGAGACATGGATCACGTCAACGCCACGCGCTTCCAGCATTCTGGAGAACTCGACCGCTTCTTCAAGGTTAAATCCGCCTTCCACCCAGTCCGTCCCGGAGATACGCACGCTGATGGCTCTCTCCGCCGGGAAGGCTTCCCGCACCGCGTCGACAATTTCCAGTGGGAACCGGGCTCTGTTTTCCAGCGATCCGCCGTAATTATCCGTGCGCTGATTAGAGAGCGGCGATAAAAACTGATGGAGCAGATAGCCGTGGGCGGCGTGGATCTGGATCAGATCGATATTCAGTCTGGCAGCACGTTTTGCGGCCTCAGCGAACTGGTTGCGGATTTCGGCTAAGCCCTCGCTGTCGAGAGCGGTTGGCGGGACATAGCCCTCGTTGTAAGGCACTGCAGAAGGGGCTAACGTCTGCCAGCCCCCTTGCTGGTCGGGTGGGATTTGCTGCCCCCGATGATCCCACGGCTTGTGCGTTGACGCTTTTCTGCCCGCGTGGGCCAGCTGGATGCCAACAGGAATATCTGACCACTTACGCAGGGTATCCAGCACCCGGCCCATCGCTTCCTCGGTTTTGTCATCGTAGAGCCCGACGTCAGCGTAGGTAATGCGGCCTTCCGGGGAGACGGCTGCCGCCTCAATGGTAAGCAGACCCGCACCGGAAAGGGCCAGTTGCCCCAGATGAAGGGTATGCCAGTCATTCATGCAGCCCTCTTCGGCAGAATACTGACACATGGGGGCGATCACGATGCGATTGTCGAGTTCAAGATTGCGGATACGTAACGGTGTAAACAGCTTGGGTTGAGACATACATGTCACTCCAGATTGCAGCGTTAGAAACAGGGGAGGGCGATTTTTACCCTTATATATTCATCAACATAACGCAGAGATAACGATAACTGAACCTGCCGTTTATGCAAAAGTCCGCTGCGTCAGACGCAACGCTTTAATGATTACGCTATTCACTTTGCGACGTTGCTGAAAGATGCGCCATCAGAAAATCGACAATCACTTTCACTTTTTTGCTGTTCCTGCGGGTGGGGTGTGCCGTGAGTATGTGGCGGGAGGCGCGATGCGCGCCGTGACATGGGCGGCTTTATTGTTGCTCCAGATAATGGCAGTAAAACATGGTGCGGGCTTTATTTAAAAACCTGTCCAGAGCATTTGAAATAAAACTTCAGTTGTCTGTATAGTTATTTTAAAGTAAACATTAATATTCGATTTTTGTTTATTGGTTCGTTATAAGATTTATCTTAATATTAATTTCACTGCTAGTTTTCCTCATGGGTATAATTGCAAAGGTAGCCAATTTATAGGGCTGAATGTTATTTTTATGTGGCCATTTCTCACCATGATAGTGCAATAAAATACAAAAATATTAAGATTAATCAATGATATCAATGTTGACATGTCAACATTGCCGGGACGGCTAGTTTGCGCAGCAGATCCCCGGTTGTTTTTTAGGGTGACGGGAAATATTATTTTCTGTGCGTAGGTGTATTAAACGCATTTTATTATTTTATAAAGGGCGATTAATCAGGAGAGTAATGCATTCTGGTTAACCAGTAGCGGCATTCTGTTTAAAGGGAAACGCAGAAGGGATGAATATCATGACCGAAGGGCATCGGTCCACCTCATCATGAATAACAAGTAAAGTTGAGCGTAATAATGAAAGATCAAATTCGCGTAGCTGCAATTCTGGCGGGCGCGCTGGCCTCTGGTGCCGCATTTTCTAATAATATGACCACGAATCCGGGTGCTGCCGCGGGTACGCAAAACACCGGCGGGATCGTGGAGTTCAGCGGTGAAATCGTCGACGCCTCCTGCAATATCACCACCAAAAGCAAAGACGTGCAGGTTGACCTGGGGAAATGGGGCGCAAGCTATTTCACCGCAGCAGGCACCGAAACGACTAAAACTCCTTTCAAAATTGAGGTAGATAACTGTCCGGCGTCGGTGACGACGGTTGCCGTGCTGTTCGATGGTCAAAAAGATGCCCTTGATGCCACCCTGCTGGCGGTGGCCGGTGGAGCGAAAGGTGTGGGTATTAAATTGTATAACAACGGCGCTTCCAGCTCTCAGGTTGCCCTGGGGACGGTTTCAGCGAGCGTTCCGGTAGCCTCCGGTAAAGCCACGGTGCCCTTTTTTGCCGACTACGTCTCCACGGAGAAGACCGTCACCCCGGGTGCGGCTAATGGCGTTGCAAACTTCCTGATGGTTTATAACTGATCCCCGCATGAGCAGGCCCTGCGCCTGTTCATTTTCTTTTTTGTCCAATGGTATCTGCACGATGAAACAGCTTCTTGCCGCTGTGATGGCCGCTTTTCTTCTGGTCTGCGCCACCGCTCAGGCCGGGGTAGTGATGGGCGGAACCCGCGTGATCTATGAGGAAGGGAAACGCGAAGCCACCATTACGGTGACGAACATGGATACCCGTGTTCCCTACCTGGTGCAGTCGTGGGTTGAAAACCAGGCCGCAGACGATAAACGCCCGGTGCCTTTTGTGGTTACGCCGCCGCTCTTTCGCCTCGATCCTGAGCAGGAGAACGTCCTGCGGATCAGCTTCACCGGGGGCGCATTGCCTACAGACCGGGAGTCAGTGTACTGGCTGTGCGTGAAAAACATCGCCCCGACGCAAAAAGCGGCGTCCAACAAGCTCCAGATCAACGTGAAATCGAAGTTCAAGCTCTTCTGGCGGCCAAAAGGGCTGGGCGAGGCCAAAGACGCCTGGCAGAAGCTGACCTTTACCCGGCAGGGTAACCGGCTGGTGGCCCATAACCCGACGCCGTTTTATGTCTCCCTCTACAGCCTGACGGTCGGCGGAAAAGCGATCCCCGAACCGGGCATGATCGCGCCTAAGAGCAGCCAGATATGGACGGGGGTCGGCACCGGGCAGGTGACGTGGCGCGCCATTAACGACTCTGGCGGTATCACTGACGCCGCGCAGCAGTAACCGGGGGCGAGGGTGAAAACGAACACTTCACGCCGCGACGGTGCGTTACTGCTGGCAACGCTCCCCACTGCGCTGTTGATGATCTCGAGGCCCGGGGTGGTGCGGGCAGAAGATTACTTCGATCCGGCGGCGCTGGAACTGAGCTCTGCGCAGCAAAAAACCGCCGATCTGCACTATTTTGCCACCGCAGGCGGGCAGCAGCCCGGCACCTGGCCGGTCACCATCTGGGTCAATGACCAGCAGGTCAGCGAGGGGAATATCACCTTCGTGGAGGAGAATGGTACCCTTGTGCCAGTGCTGACGGCGGCCCAGCTGGCGGAATATGGCGTCAACGTTAGCGCGTTCTCCTCATTTGAACGCCTGCACGACGGGGAAACCTTCACCCGTATCGGCCAGTACATCCCGGATGCCAGCAGCCGGTTCGACTTCCCGACCCAGCGGCTGAACCTGAGTATTCCCCAGGCGGCAATGAACGTTCAGCGCGAGGGGTATATTGATCCCGCACGCTGGGATGAGGGGATACCGGCGGTGTTTGTCGACTACACGCTCTCCGGCGCGCAAACCGGGCAATCCACCCATAACGGGCGCTCCACCTTCCTCAACCTGCGCAGCGGGGTGAACCTCGGGCCGTGGCGGCTGCGCAACACCTCGTCCATGCAGTACGACTCCACCCGGCGCTGGCAGTCGCTCAGTACATACCTGCAACGGGACGTCGCCCCGCTGAAAAGCCAGCTGCGGATTGGGGATACCTACACCAGCGGGGAGGTGTTTGACAGCGTGCAGTTTCGCGGCGTCCAGCTGATGTCAAATGAAGAGATGCTCCCGGACAGCCTGCGCGGTTTTGCTCCGGTGATCCGCGGCGTCGCCCACAGTAACGCCAAAGTGACCATCTCCCAGCATGGCTATGTGATCTACGAAACCTACGTCTCCCCGGGGGCGTTTGCCATTAAGGATCTCTATCCGACCGCGCAGAGCGGCGACCTGGAGGTCAACGTGAAGGAGAGCGACGGCTCGGAGCGCACCTTTACCCAGCCGTTCTCGTCCGTGCCGTTTATGCTGCGGGAGGAGCGGGTAAAATACAGCCTCAGCGCCGGGCGCTTTCACCCAGGCCACGATGAGAGCCGCACCCCGGCGTTTATCCAGAGCACGCTGTTTTACGGTTTACCGGCAGCCTTTACCCTGTCTGGCGGCACGCAACTGGCCGATGATTATTACGCGCTGGCCCTCGGGGTGGGGCATAGCTTAGGGGAGCTGGGCTCGCTGGGTACCGACGTGACGCTGGCAGACACCACAACCCCCTCCGGCAAGCGCTACCGCGGCCACTCCCTGCGGGCGCAGTATCAGAAAAGTTTTGCCCGGGCGGGCACCTCGTTCAGCCTCGCCAGCTACCGCTACTCCTCTAGCGGGTTTTACGACTTCAGTGAGGCGATGAGGCTGGAGCAACGTTACGGGCTGGTGGATAACAAACGCACCCGGGAAGAGGTTGCCATCAGCCAGACCCTCGGCGAGGTGGGGAACCTGTCGTTGTCCGCTTACGTTCAGGACTACTGGCACAACCAGAGCAGCGACAAAACGCTCCATGCCGGCTTTTACAGCGCCTGGAAAGGGATCTCCTGGGGGCTGGGCTACTACTATACCCAGTCAAGCGGACACAATAATCCCGATCGCTCCTGGTCCTTCAATATCACCATTCCGCTGGGTGGTTCGCTTGCCAGCAGTTCAGTGAGCTACACCACCTCGTCGGATAATCGCGGCTATACCTCGCACCAGGTGTCGATGTATGGCTCGGTGCCGAAGAGCCCGAATCTTTACTACGCCGTGCAGCAGGGCTACGCCAGCCAGGGGCAGGGGAGTAACAGCGGCGCATCCCTCGACTACCACGGCGGCTATGGGCAGGCGCAGCTGGGTTACCGACACGATCGCGACAGCAGCCAGCTCACCTGGGGAACGTCGGGCTCCATCGTTGCGCACCCGCATGGCATCACATTGGGGCAGAGTCTGGGGGACAGCTTTGCCATCGTGCGTGCGCCGGGGGCGGTCAACGTGGCTGTTCAGAACGGCAGCAACGTTCATACCGACTGGCGGGGTTACGCGGTGGTGCCTGCGCTGACGGCCTGGCACAAAAACGTCATTACCCTTGATACCGAATCGATGACCAGCGACACCGACGTAGAACAGTTCGGCGCGACGGTGATCCCCGGCGGTGGGGCGGTGGTCGAGGCAAACTTCCGGACCCATATCGGCCATCGCGTGCTGTTTACCCTGCATGACCGTTCGGGGCCAGTGCCGTTTGGCGCCAGCGCCCAGCTGGTTGGCGATCGCAATGCCGCCACCGGCATGGTGGCCGACGGCGGAATGGTCTACCTGAGCGGTATTCCGGATACCGGCACCCTGGAGGTGAACTGGAATGACAAAGGGGAAGCCCACCGCTGCACGCTGCCTTTCCACATCGCCGCCGACCAGCCGGATGCGGTGAAGCGTATCGAGGCAGCCTGTTTATCACAATGAGGATATTAACCATGCGGTTAGTCTGTTTACTTTTGACGGTTGCCGGGCTGTTCAGCCCTGGCGTATGGGCGGCAGCCTGCAATGGCGATACCGGCCAGATGACCATCAACGTTCAGAACATCAAGTATCTCCCTTCGCTGCGTAACAACACCCAGATGACCAGCATCATGGCCGACAGCGGCAGCGGGTTTCGTTTTAGCTGCGATCAGGAGGCCCGGCAGGCCGGGGCGATAGCGGTGAAATATGAACAGGAGCGCACCGGGAATGAGACCTTTATCAATGGCCGAATGGTGTTTGAGTCGGCCATTCCGGGTATCGGCTATGCCCTGGGCTTCCAGTGTAGCGGCGGGCCGATCCACTACCTGGACGGCTCCGGTATGCATGAGACGCAGGTCTGTAACAGCAGCGAAAACCCCGCGCTGCTGCACCAGGAACATATCGTGGTGAAGGCGTTTATCACCTTCTTTAAAACCGGTGACGTCAGCCTCGTCAGCGGCAACCACACCAACGCTTCGCCGTTGGGGGCGGTCGGTAAACTCTATGTCGATATTCCCGGCTCAGGCACAACCGGCACGCCCATCAGCGCCGACCTGACGGCGATGAACGTGGATATCGGCGCGGTGGGCAGTTGTAATGTCACCACCCCGACCATTTTTGTCGATTTAGGCAAGGTTAACCGCGCCGATTTTAAAGGGGTGGGGCAGACGGCGGGGACGGCGAAGAGATTGACCATTCCGGTCTATTGTTCGCAGCCAGCGCAGATCAAAATTGGCTTTTTTGGCACGCCAGCCGCCACCGGCATCACCGATACGCTGGCCATTACCCCGTCGCCGTCGAGCGCCAGCGGCGTGGGGGTCAGGCTGAGCTACGGCAATAATGGCGCCAGTGCGCCGGTCGCGGGCACTGCCCTGCACATCAACGAGGCCGGAAACCTGCCGGGTCTGGGACAGGTGACCGCGACAAATGCCGCCAGCGCCCAGCCTTTCCACTTTGTTGCCCAGCTGGTACAGACTGACCCGACCGTGACGGCGGGGTGGGCAAACACCACTGCCACCTTTGCGCTGGAGTATAACTAGCCTTCTGCGAACGGGCGTCGGTTCATGCGTGCCCGTTTTACATCTTCCCGTCAGGCCTGCAAAATAGCGCTCTCACTTTTCGCTAAAGATCATAACGATGAAAAAATCCCTGCTCTGTATGCTCCTCGTTTGCCTGTCTGGTTCCGCTCTCGCCGCCACCCCGGAGGAGGCGCTGATCGCGGAGGCGGTGAACCCCACCATGACCGCGTTGATGCACGACCAGTCGATCCCAGGCATGGCCGTTGCGGTCATCTATAAGGGACAGACCTATTTCTTCACGCAAGGGCTGGCGGATGTCGCCGGGAAAAAGCCCGTCACCCGGCAAACCCTGTTTGAGCTGGGCTCGGTGAGCAAAACCTTTACCGGGGTGCTCGGCGGCGATGCGGTGGCGCGCGGGGAGATTGCCCTCAACGATCCGGCCAGCAACTACTGGCCCGCGCTGTCAGGCAAGCAGTGGCAGGGCATCAGCCTCCTCCATCTGGCGACCTACACCGCAGGGGGACTCCCGCTCCAGGTGCCGGAGAACGTGACCGATGCCGCAGCGCTGCAAACGTACTATCAGACCTGGCAGCCAGCATGGACGCCGGGTTCTAAACGCCTCTACGCCAACGCCAGCATCGGCCTGTTCGGCGCCCTTGCGGTCAAGCCCTCAAAGATGAGTTTCGAGCAGGCGCTCACCCGCCGGGTGCTGGAACCGTTGAAGCTGAGCCACACCTGGGTAACCGTACCGGCAAGCGAACAGGCGAACTATGCCTGGGGCTACCGGGACGGTAAGGCGGTGCACGTCTCGCCTGGGATGCTTGATGCTGAAGCCTACGGGGTAAAAACCTCCATCGTGGATATGGCAGGCTGGCTACAGGCCAACCTGCAACCGGACAGCATTAAAGACGCCTCATTGAAGAAAGGGGTGGAGATTGCCCAGTCACGCTACTGGCAGGTAGGCGAGATGTATCAGGGGCTGGGCTGGGAGATGCTCAACTGGCCGGTCTCCTCCCGGACGCTGGAGCAGGAGGCGGATAATAAATATGCCCTGGCTGCCCACGATACCACGGCTATCGCGCCTCCACAGCCGCCGGTGCAAGCCTCATGGGTACATAAAACCGGCTCGACCGGCGGATTTGGCAGCTACATCGCCTTTATCCCGGAGAAGAACCTCGGCATTGTGATGCTGGCGAATAAAAGTTACCCCAACAGCGAGCGGGTCAAGGCTGCGTACCGCATTCTTGCAGCATTGCAGTAAGGTTTATGCCCTGAAAGGCCCGGCAAGCGTAGCGCTGCCGGGCCTGTAAAGTGGCAGAAACAAACTTCAACAGGTAAACGCCATCTCCTTTGCCAGCAGGAACGGACGCAGATAACCCACGGTATTCGACAGCGGGATCACCTCATCCGCCAGATTAATGTTTAACACCTCGCGAATGTATGCCCGGCGGCTGGCAATCCGCGCCCACAGTTCCGGGTACGCCGCCTGAATTTTCTCCTGCAAGGCCTGGTCCACCAGAGCGACGCTCTCCTCAGCGCTCACGCCGGTATAGCCGGGAACAGAGGGGATGATATCGAGTTGCAGGATCATGCCGCTTTTTAGCGTCTCGGCAGAGCCCGGGTAGATGGGGGAGGACATCCACTCCTCGTCGGCGCTAAGGTGCCCGGGATTAAGATGCCAGCCATACTGCGCTTTATTAAGCACCTGTTCGATATGGGCATACAGCTCGCCGCCCGGCATGCCGATTTTAATCTGCTCAAGCCAGCTGGCGATGGCGGCAAAATAGGGTTTCGCCACCCGATCCAGATAATCTTTCTGGCCGTCCGGCAGCTCGCTCTCGTCAGCAATCACAAACCCGGTCCGGCTGGACAGCCCACCCTTAAACCCGGTGGTCAGCGACAGCGGCTGCCCGCGCACCAGCTTTTTATAGGTGGGGTAGAAGTTTGCCTTCTCAAAGCGCTGCCCGGCGGCGGCAATGGTCACCACCGTCTGATACTGCCCCTCTGCCGCCAGCCGCGCCCCCAGCTCGGTTTCGCGGATCCCCGGCTCCACTGCGTTCATGGCGTTCAGGATGCAGGTCGAGGCCAGGTTCGCGCCATATTCATAATGCGCGATTTCATTCTCGTTGTTGGTGATGCGGGCGCCGTTTTCGCCGCCGATAAACAGGTGTGTGGCGTTCTCAAGCGTCGCATCGGTGCTGTTTTTCAGCGCCTCGACGATAAAATAAGGGAGATCGAAAAGCTGCCTGTTATCCGCCCCGGCTGCGGTAAACATCTTCCAGCCCACCACCCCGATTCGGTCATGCGCATGCAGACCCGCTTCGCGAAACAGCGACTCCAGCGAGGTTTCATTATCCATCGGCTGATTGGGCAGCGAGAAAAACGGGCAGTGTCTGAGGGTAACCGGAATGCGGGAATGGCGGGCCATCTTGAGATTTTCATTGCCGAGGATCGCCGTCGCCGCGCCGCTCTTTTCCAGAATCAGCAGACCCTCCTCAAAGCGCGGCACAAACCCGGTCAGATACTCAAAGTTGCTGCCGTGTTCTTTGTCGGCATAGATCACCAGGGCATCATAGCCCGCCTCGTTGATGCGGGCCAGCACCCTGTTTTTGCGCTCAAGCAGGGTGGCATCGGTAAGCAATACCGGAGCCACATCGGTGAAAGTACGCGGAGCAGGAATAGTCTGCAGCTGGATCATGATTTCTCTCGTCATCAGAAGGCGGGTCAGGCGCTTTTTTGCGCATGAACCCGCACGGTGGAGGCAGGCGCGTTCATCAGCTTATTTGCCGGACGCACCGGGCGACGCACCAGCTCCCCCTGGCAGTTAGGGCAGCGATGATTAAGGTGGGTGTCGGCGCAGGTCGCGCAGAAGGTGCACTCAAAGGAGCAGATCCGCGCGTCCAGATCATCAGGAGGCAGGTCACGATCGCACCATTCGCAGTTCGGGCGGAGTTCAAGCATGGTTCTTATCCTGTTGGGTTAGTGGCCTTTTTTTACTATGCCAGAGAGTAAAAAAAGCCGCGACAGCATAATAGTAACGTGACGCGGGGAGCGTTAACTCCCCTGTTGCACGCTTCTGAAATCGTCAGGGGTATCGATATCAACAATAATTTCCGGGCGATCGAGGGCCACGCACTGGTGTTTACCCTCCATCAGGGCCTGGCGCATGCTGCGGATAGCCGGACGGGAGATCGCCTGTTGCAGGCTGCCGCGATCAATCAAAACAGGGTGGCCGGGCGTACCGTGATAGTACGGCAGGATCGCCCCCCCGGTGCGTAATGCCCAAAGTTGGCGGTAAATCTCCCCGTCCAGGCAGGGCAGATCGCCGGGGGTAATAAAACAGTAATCCGTGCTCACCGCCCGGGCACCGGTTATCACCGAACTGACCAGTCCGTTTTCATAATCGGGATTATGAACCAGGGTGACATTTTCCCGGTGCTGATATCGCGCCTGTAGCTCCTGGGCGCGAAAACCGGTGACGAGAATAATGCGCGAGCAAAACTGCAGGGCGTTGTTGATACTGGCATCCAGAAGGGTTCCCTCGCGCCAGGGTAACATCATTTTCCACGTCCCCATGCGGGAGGAGAGTCCTGCGGCAGTAATAATACAGTCGACCGGCATTGTCTTATCCCTTTATCAACGTGAGAGAAGGTAAAGAGAAAATATACCGCAAATTTCGGGATTTAACGCGCTGACCGTCGCCTGCTAAAACGCCCCTCTGAGCCAGAGGGGCGATCCGCGCAATCCTCAGCGCGTCAGGTAGCGGGGGGCGGGTACGCCGGTGCGGGCGCTGGCAAACAGCGCCAGGCGCGCCTCTTCGTAGCGCGTCCACAGGGCTTCATCGTGCATCGGCGGGATAGTGATCAGCTCACCCTGGTCGAGCCCCGCCAGCGCCGCATCCACCATATTGTCGGTGGTCATCACCGACCCGGCGGGCAGATCGTCGGCGCTGATGCCGGACAGCTCCCAAATCTCCGTGGCCGTGGCTGCGGGCAATACCGCCTGGATACGCACCTGGCTGTCGGCAAACTCCTGCTGTAATCCGCGCGTAAAATTCAGCACCCAGGCTTTGGTGGCGCTGTAGAGCGCGCTGCCCGCCCGGGCATGGATCGACAGTACCGAGGCGATATTAATCAGGGTACCGCGGTTGTTTTGCGCCAGACGCGGCAGCAGGGCATAAGTGAGACGCATCAGCGCCGTGGTGTTGAGCATATTGATCGCCTGATGCTGCGCCACATCTCCCGCGAGGAACGGCGCCATCTGCGCAGTACCGGCATTGTTGATCAGGGTGTCGATAGCGGCGTTGTTGCGCAACATCTCTTCCACGGCGCGGATCCCGCTTTCATCGGTAAGATCCGCCGTCAGGGGGGTGACCTTTACCCCATAGCGCTGCCTGAGCTGTTCCGCCAGCGCCAGCAGACGCGCCTCCCGGCGGGCCACCAGCACCAGATCGTAACCGCGAGCGGCGAGACGGTCGGCGTAGACCGCGCCAATGCCGGAAGATGCGCCTGTAATTAAAGCTGTTGAACGTTGCGTAGTCATTGTCGTACCTCGTAATGGGAGATAGTGGTTTTAATATGAAACTAAATAAACTGTGCGCCATTTGGTTTTATTATGCAACCAAGTCAGCGAATTTTTTTGATCCCTGCGTTGGGCGGTGGAGATGCGCGTCCGCAAAAGTGCGGTTTTACAGTAAAGTAAATAGACAAACTCACGATCCCACCGTCGGTCCGGAACGGTCTCTCTCAGGAAGGGTATGAAAAAGCTGTTGCTGGTTCTCTTTGTCTTAACTGCATTTGCAGCGAACTCCATTCTTTGCCGCGTAGCCCTGAAGAACGGCCATGCCGATCCTGAAACCTTCAGCATGCTGAGATTACTGGGGGGAGCGGCAGTGCTGTTTGTCTGGCATCTGGCGCGGGGAAGGCTGCAAGAGATACGCTGGAAAATTATCGACGCCCTGCTGTTGTGCGCCTATGTCCTGTTTTTCTCGCTGGCGTATGTTCAGCTCAATACGGCGACAGGCGCATTGCTGCTGTTTGGCGCAGTCCAGGTCTGTATGATCGGCTGGAGCGTGGTAAAAGGCGAGAGACTGAGCGGCTATAAGGCCTGCGGGATACTCATTGCCGTAGGGGGCATTATTACATTACTGCTTCCTGGGGCGACCGCGCCTCCGCTTGCGGCGGCCATTACGATGGTAGCCTCTGGCTTCGCGTGGGGCGCCTATTCGCTGCGCGGCAAAAATATCCAGGCTGCGGCGGGAACAACGAGCGGTAATTTCATCCTCAGCCTGCCGGTTATTCTCCTCCTGAGCCTGGTACGACAGACGCCAGTCCATATTGACGCCAGCGGCATTATCCTGGCCCTGCTTTCCGGCGGGCTGGCATCTGGCGTTGCCTACGTGCTCTGGTATGCCCTGGTCACCACGCTCTCTTCAGCAACCGCCAGCACCCTGCAGCTGAGCGTTCCGTGTATCGCGGCGGCAGGCGGCGTGTTATTTCTTGGTGAGGTACCGGATCTGCGGATGTTGCTTTGCACGCTGGCGGTGCTGGCCGGAATAGCACTGGTTATCGCCGCTGATAACAAGAAGCGGCAGCAGCCGGAAAAAAACGGTTTCTGAACGGGAAGGAGGTCATCATTCTCCCGCTGTCATCTCGCTTCTACTGAGCAGGGATAAAAAATAAAACCTTTATATTCTTGTGTGTTTAATTGCATTATATAAGTGGGTAGATTGTTTTTTGTACAGATTCAATAAAATTTGCTCTAAATGAAATAAATGTACAGACTTTAGTTAATCATTTTTATAAGAAGGAAAATTTAACTTATTGATTTTAATGATTTATTGTATAAACGGTTTTGTTGCTGCAATAATAGGCAAGGAGCATATATTAATAGCACGTTAACTAAATTATAATTCTTTCATATCCGGCAGATAGGTGAGGTTAGTATGCGGTTTATTGTCATGTTCTTAAGCGTTGTGGTTGCCACCCATGCCTGGGCAGGTGAACTGCCCAAACCCGCCGGTAAAGCCCTTTTAACCCTGTCCGGTAATATACAAAATACAAACGAAGACGGGAAAGCCGTTTTCGATGTCGCCAGCCTTGAGAAACTCGGGATGGTCAGTTTCCAGACTACTTCACCCTGGTATAATGGGCGCACAACCTTTACGGGCGTGCCGCTGCAAAAGCTTATGGATTACGTTGGGGCAAAAGGCACCGTTGCTAAGGTCATTGCGCTCAATGACTACACCACCGTTATCCCGCTCAGTGATTTTAAAAAATACAACGTTATCCTTGCCTTGAAAGTCAACGGTGAATACATGCGTATCCGTGACAAAGGCCCGTTATTCATTGTGTATCCCTATGACAGTCTGCACGAACTGAATAATCAAATTTATTATTCACGATCGGCATGGCAGGTCAGCAAAATGAATATTGAGTAGGAGTTCAGAAGCGCAACATGAACAGGATACTGGCGGGCATCATTTTTTTCCTTTTTATCTCTACGGGATATATCTCTTTCCTTGTGCACGAGAGGCAACAAGAGTTACAAAAACTGACGCACTATACGGACTCATGGTCCGCAGCTCAGCTGGTATCAGAATTTTATCGATTCGAATCAACGCTCGGTCTTTACGCCAACGGTATTGACGCTTTGACGATTGACGACGTGCGCCTGCGTCTTGACATTATGCTCAGCCAGAGCGGTTTAATGAAAGAAGGTGATTTGGGGCGCTATATTGCCAGCAATAAAGCGCACCATGAACTGGCGGTAAATATAGAAAATATTCTCAAAGATCTGGACGCTAACCTTGAGAAAATGGACCGTCCAGCGCTCCAGACCTACCTGATTAAAATGCACCTGCTTGATGCCCCCTTAAGCCGCCTGTCATCCAGTGCGTTAGACAATGATATTAACTCGATCAATAAAGCTAATCTCAAAATACAAACGTTATATTATATTTATTCAGCGGCTTCTCTACTGTTAATCATTTTGAGTGCCATTCTTGGCGTGCTGATATTCTTCCAGAACAGAAATATTCTGACGGCGCATCTTCAGGTCAAAAGCCTTGCTGAAGAGCTGCAAAAATCTAAGGAGAAACTGCAAATCCAGAATACACAGCTGGAATATGACGTTTACCATGACTCGTTGACAGGCATGAATAACCGCCAGTTTTTCTGGGAAAATATAAAGAAAATCATTCAGGTGGCGGAAAAAAATAATGAATCTGTGACCGTCATGCTGTTTGATCTGGACCGCTTCAAGGAGATCAATGATACCTACGGTCATGATGTTGGCGATATGCTGCTGCGCCAGATCTCCGAACGCCTGATTGCCATGAGCCTGACGACCGATACCCTTTATCGCTTAGGCGGGGATGAGTTTGCCTTTCTCTCGAGCGGTTTGACAGAGAGTAGCGCCGTTTCGCGCGCGCAAAAAATATGTGCTTCTATCAACCAGCCGTACACCATTTATAACACCATCATTAATATCGCCACCTGTGTCGGCATTGTTATCTCGGACACGGAGCGCCGCTCCGACTTTCTCTATAAATTTGCCGATCTGGCCCTGTATGAAGCCAAAAAAGAGGGCCCCGGACAGATAAAAGTCTTCCGGCCGATCATGTTACAAAAGCTGCAGGAGAGCAGAACCCTTGAGCACGATCTGGCGATGGCCTTAGCGAATAAAGAATTCGTGGTTTATTATCAGCCCATTGTCGATTCGTTCAGCCGGGAAATTTACAGCTATGAAGCCCTTGTTCGCTGGGTGCATCCATTAAAGGGGCTTCTGTCGCCGGACAGCTTTATTCCCGTTGCGGAAAAGACAGGCATGATTAATGAGCTGGGAAGGTCGGTGCTTGAACTCGCCTGCCGGGAAGCGGCGACCTGGGCGGTTCCGGCAAAAATCTCGGTAAATGTTTCGCCTATCCAGCTCAGCAGCAAAGCCTTTGCCGGCATCGTGCTCTCCATTCTCGAAGAGACAGGGCTTGCGGCCGATCGTCTGGAGCTGGAGGTGACGGAATCCTCTCTCTTTACCGATAACGATACTCCGCTCAATACCCTCAACACGCTCAGAGCCCGTGGCGTGCAAATCTCCATTGATGATTTTGGTACGGGGTATTCTTCCCTTTCGCGGCTGAGCAAGCTCGCCTTCGATAAAATTAAAATCGATAAATCCTTTGTCCATTCGATCTCTGACCAGGACGATGCCCTGACCATCATCAAACTGATTACCGGGATGGCGAAGTCCCTTAATATGAAGGCGGTTGCCGAAGGGGTCGAAACGCAGGAACAGCTGGAAAGTCTCCAGGCGCTGGGTTGCGATCTCGCGCAGGGTTATCTGTTTGGTAAACCGCAGCCGGGAATCGATGGCAGGATCCGCAACGGATAAATCGCGTGGCCGGATGAAGGTGTGGTGAAAAAAGAAAAAAACATAAATGCCCGTCAGGGCATTTATGTTTTAAAAAGCGATTAATGGAAGAACAGTGCAATCAGGATAATGATTGGAATAGGTACGCCTAAAAAGAAGAGTAATAGTGAGCGCATTTTAAACCTCCTGCTTAATTAAGAATTATAAATCACGTTGACGACCACCGAAGGTCGCACACAGGCTGGCAACGAAAGCACCGGCCAGCAGCGCAATAAATGTCCAGAGCATCAGATAGCTTGTGGTTTTACGTGCGGCATCAGCAGCTTGCTGCGCTTTCTCCTTCGTTTCTTTTAATTTAGCCTGGGCTTTGTCATAGGTGGTTTGTACACGCTGCTCAGCTTCTTGCTGACTGATACCGGTCTTTTGTGCAATCAGCTGGGCGACATACTGACGATCTTCCGGCGGTAAGGTACCGGTGGAAATGCTGTTGGCAAAAATACCGGTCACTTCACTTACCTGCGCAGGCGTTAATGGCTCAGCAGGTGCGGCTGGCGTGGCGGGAGCAGGTGCAGCGGTTGGATCAACAGGATCGGTAGCACCGTTTGCCGGTGTGGCAGGGTTACTGGCCCTGAACATCGAATTTACAAAATAGTCCATGGATGAACCCGGCGCCTCAGACGAACTGTTCGCCATACCCGCCGCGCCAGCTGCTGTGGCCGTCGCAGCCCCGCCGGCAACGGTACCCACGACTTTAGCGCCGCCACCAATCAGGGCGCCCACGGTGCTTGTAAACAGCGCCGCAGAAACCAGTGCAGCGACAGCCCAGGTTAAAAACCCGTGGGCAGTATCGCGGAAGTAGACTTCATCGGTACGGGTATCGACCCATTTGGTACGCAGTCGCCCGGCTAAATAGCCGCCCATGCCAGACGCCACGATTTGCGTGAACGTCAGCCAGGCGATGGCGGCAATGCCCACCGTGCCGGCGTCGAGCCCGCGGTTTTCCCAGGGTGAAATCGTTGTCAGGCCCAGCCCGGTGCCCAGCATTAGCAAAATTAACGACAGGGATGCCGCTGCCGCTGCGCCGGCAAAGATGGCGCCCCATGATACGGCACTGCTGTTCGTCGTGGGCAGGGGCAGCCGCGAATCGGGATAGGTTGTGTTAACCGTGGCGTGTTCATGAATGTGAGTCATAGCTGTTGTCCTTTAATTAATCTTTGCGTTCGGAACCAGGAACTGATTGAAAAACAGGAAACATTATCAACGTGAACGTTTAAGCCCTTCAGGGACCGGATGATGTCATTTATAACGAGGAAGGCTGTAAAACTGACCGAAATAAAAAACAAAAATCAACGATCTAAGAATAGTTGATAATTTTGCGCCGGACGGCTTTTCAGCTTTAAAAATCCGTTACCGCTTCGGATAACGGATTTTATAATAAGTCTTGTCGTCGTCAGGCGCGTCAAAATAAAGGCAACAGAATTAGGCTACGCCGGTACCGCCGTCAGAGCACCAGACCTGACCGGAAGCATAGGAACACTCTTCAGATGCCAGCAGAACATACAGCGGTGCAATCTCCACGGGCTGACCCGGTCTGCCCAGCGGCGTATCTGCCCCGAACTGCTGCACCTTCTCCTGCGGCTGACCACCGCTTGACTGCAACGGCGTCCAGTAAGGGCCCGGCGCCACGGCATTCACGCGGATCCCTTTCGGCCCAAGCTGTTTTGCCAGTGATTTGGTAAACGCCACGTTACAGGCTTTGGTCTGGGCGTAATCGAGCAGGATTTCGCTGGGCTTAAAGGCCTGAACCGAAGAGGTATTGATAATCACCGCGCCTTCCGTCAGGTGACGCAGGGCGGCGCGGGTGATCCAGAAGGGGGCATAAACGTTGGTTTTGAAGGTCGCGTCGAAAGCGGCGGTGGTCAGATCTTCAATGGATTCGCAGAACTGCTGTCTACCCGCATTGTTGACTAGAATATCGAGCCCGCCGAGCTCCGTCACGGCGCGCTCAACCAGTGTCTCACAGAACGACTCCACCCGAATATCACCCGGGATCGCGACAGCTTTGCGTCCTTCCGCCTGAATCAGGGCAATAACGGCTGCCGCATCGGACTCCTCTTCCGGCAGATAGCCTATGGCCACGTCTGCCCCTTCACGGGCGTAGGCAATCGCCACCGCGCGACCAATCCCGGAATCGCCGCCGGTAATCAGCGCTTTTTTACCAGAAAGTCTGCCCGAGCCGGTATAACTCGTCTCGCCATGATCGGGGATTGGCTTCATCTCTGACGCCAGTCCGGGCATTTGCTGCGGCTGTTCCACAAACGGGGGTTGTGGGTAGTTTTTTGAAGTGGTGTTTCCTGATGTCATCCCGACCTCCTTTATCAATGAATTTAAAGCGTAGCCACTGTGACGGAACGCACCTTTCTGGAAGGGATAATTCAGATTATTCTTCTTCTGGATATATTTTTGATTTTATCTTCACTTTGTAAGGCTATTAAACACGCGCCCCCTTTTTTGGCTGCAAGCATGAGGGCGGATGAGATTATTTCTGCTGTCGTTTACGGGTAATACCGGAAATGAAGCGTCTGAGATGTTTTTTAGGTGAGCGCCTGCGTGTGGCGTTGATTTTTGCCGGATCGACGACGACCTTATTCGCTTCCGGGAGGATCGGCTTTTGGCTGCCCGAGCGATATTGCCAGAGGGCGCCTGAATCGCCATGAATAAACAACGCGCCTGAAAGGAGGAGGGGAAATAAGATCTTCTTCATCCTCTTTAGCCTCTCTCCTGAACGAGCATGTAAGCAGGGCAGAGTTTCCGGCGATCCTCTGCCCGCTGTGCTACGTTATTTCTCTATCATCTGGATAATCTGATCCCGGTTGATCGCATGTTCATTTCCCGCGATATCTTCATAAGTAATGAGGCCATTATCATCATCAACTTCGGGTTTGCCGTGAGTAATAATCATCTCACCATTTTTCTTCTGTAAAACATAATCGCTTGAACATCCGGCGACGGTGAGGCTCAATAGCACCAGGCTAATGACAGCCACAACTTTCTTCATTACAACTCCTTATTTACTCAAGCCTGTCACAGGCACAATGATGCCGCACGCTAGTTAAATTGCGTCAGAAGCAGTGCAGCATAAATCACGAACATGAAAAAGAGCGTACCGATAACGACGCGGCGTTCGAGAACCAAACTATTTTTTTCAGAACTCTTCTCTGGTTTATTTAACATGATTACCTCTTTTCGTTAGCCCACCATTACCCCTGAAACCCTTACCGGTAGGTTATATTTGTGGGTATGTTGTAAGAAGTTTTCTACTTGTGCAGCAGAGTCGTTCCATTCGTAGGCCTTATTAAGTAAGGCATATCTCCCGGTGCCAAAACGATGGTAGGGAAGTAATTCGATAAATTTGAACGCAGGGCGGTGCCAGGTCAGGGAATGTATCAGCATGAACAATTTTTCAGCCTGTTCGGGGCTATCGTTAAAGTCTGGAATAACGGGGATACGGATAACGATCTGTCGATCTCCCTGCAATAATCTTTCAAGGTTACGCAGGATGATCGTATTACTCACCCCGGTATAGCGTTTATGCTGCTCGTCATCGGCGCTTTTCAGGTCAAAGAGAATCAGATCGCAAACCGATGCGATCTGTTTAACGGCGCGCCACGGGGCGTATCCGGCGGTTTCAATTGCCGTGTGAATATCCTCTGCGCTAATTTTTTGCATGAGTTGTCTGGCAAACTCGGGCTGAGTGCACACTTCACCCCCGCTGAGGGTGATGCCGCCCCCGGATTGACGAAACCAGGTTTCATCCGCCATGACGCGGTTAAAAACGGCCTCTGAGGTCAGTTTTTCCCCTGTCACATTAAGTGCACCAGCCGGGCAGCACTCTTCGCATCGCCTGCAACCCTGACACTGACGCGAGCGATCAAGCGTGTGCACACCGTCCACCCAACGATGTACGCCGGCCGGGCAGTGCAGGGCACATTTTCCACAGTGAAGGCAGCGCTCAGCATGCCAGAAGATCTCGCAGCCAGGGTTGAGCCCTTCCGGGTTGGCGCACCAGCGGCAGCGCATCTGGCAGCCTTTCAGAAACACAACGCTGCGAATACCCGGTCCGTCATGCAGCGAAAACCGCTGAATATGTGTTATCCAGCCGGATGCCGGCTCAGAAGCGACGTTGAGTGGTTCGGCTGATGATCTCATCCTGCACCTCTTTACTTAATTCAACGAAAAAGGCGCTGTATCCTGCGACACGGATCATCAGGTTGCGGTACTCCGCCGGGTTTTGCTGCGCCTTCAGCAGCGTTTCATCATCCAGGTAGCTGAACTGCAACTGCGCGTTTCCCAGGATACTGGCTGTCCGCAGCAGATGGATAAGGCTGTTTTGCCCTTCCGGCGTTTCCAGCATGCCGTACATAAGCTTGATGTTATGGACCATGCCGATATCCATCTCTTCAACATTGATTCGGCTGACCGAGTTGATGATCGCGGTGGGGCCCAGATAATCCGTCTGCTGGGCAGGGCTTATTCCATCCGCCAGCGGCTTGCCCGCAAGGCGACCGGATGGAAGGGCGCCGGTTATTAGCCCGAACGGCGTATTGTTCGAGATGGAGAGCGTGCCGAATGCAAAAGGTGCATACAGCATCCGATACTGATGATGCTCCTTTTCCAGAAAGTGAACGCTTTCACGGGCCATCTCATCCACGTCGGCAATGTCGTTACCGTATTTCGGCACCCGCAGGCATGCAGTAAGGAGCGCCTCATAATCGACAAAATTATGGTCGAGCGCGTCAACAATCTGTTGCAGCGTGAAGCGGGAGGTTTCAAATACCAGCCTCCTGATGACCATCAGAGAGTTCACGAAGTCGGCAAGCCCCGTCCAGATAAGACCCGGCCCCGCATTCAGAAACGCGCCGCCCTGGGTGACATCCTTCGCGGTGGCCATACAACCCTCGATGAGGCTCGACATCAGCGGTTTTCTGGCATGATCCGCATGCAGTTTTTGTACGATGAGCGTGACCTGCGCGGCCTTTCTGACCATAGCGGATAACTGGGCCATAACCGCACGTTTGACATCTTCATAGCAGTGGAACTGCGACACCTCGCCGGTGCGGGGGCCTGTCTGCTTCCCGGCGCGCGAGCGGCCGTTATGCAGCGCCATCTCGATCGCTGCGGTGAAGGTGGTATAACCCACGGAGGTCCACTGGTACATTTTCCCCGCTTTCTGTGGCTCGACGCAGCCCATCAGACAGTAGTCCCGGCCATCTTCATAGCTGAACCCTTTATGCAGCATCATGCGAATATGCGCATCATCGAAATGGCACGCCGGAAACCCCATTCCGCCGCGCACCACATCCACCACCTTGCGCATAAAGGACTGCGGCGACTGATTGTGAATTCGCACGGCCAGGCCCGGTTGATAAATTTTTAATCGCGCGGAGCAGTCCATAATGAGCAGCGTGAGCGGATTGGTGGCATCGCCGCCTTCACGCTTCTGTCCGCCGACCACGAGGTTGATAAAGGGCTGATACCCGGCGAAGTACATTGCCGTCGATTCGCTGCAAATCCACAGGGTTTCCGCCATCTTAATCAGCCAGCAGCAAAGCAGCTCTTCAGCCTGGGCATGCGTTAAGGTCCCGTCCCTGAGATCGCGCTCCAGCAACGGCCAGAGATATTGATCGACGCGGCCAAGGGAGATACCGGTCTGATTCTCTTCCAGCATAAACAGCGAATGCACGAACCAGATAGCCTGCAGGGCATCGTAAAAATGTTGCGGAGGATGTTCAGGGACACGCTCGCAAATCGTGGCAATCTGCAGCAGTTCTTCCCGGCGAAGGGGGCGGGTCTCGGCCCCGGCCAGCTGGCGCAGATAACGCGCATAGCGCCGGGTGTAAGCCATCACGCCGTCACAGGCGTGCTGCACGGCGGTATAAAAATTAAACGCCTCGATGCCGTCGGAGGTGGCGGGATCGAGGGCGGCCAGGTGCGCGGCCGCCTCATCCCGTATTCCCTTTATCCCTTTGGTCAGCAGAATATTGTCGTAGCCCGGGCAAGCGTCACCGCCGCCGTTTTGGGTTTTAATCGTGACGTCGCATATCGCATCGTCATGACACCACTCCCACAGCCCGACGGTTTTTAGCTGCGTCTCCGCCATCTCATCCAGAGAGCGGCCTTGCCAGTAAGGAAATACCTCTTCCCGCAGGAGACGTTTCGTCTCGTCGTCAATCTGGTAAGGATCCTGGGCCCGGAAAGGGAGGTTATCCAGCTCGTCGGCCACCCAGCGCCAGTTTATTTCCGGCGAAACTTCACCCCCGCGCGCGCCGCCCGCAGGGTGGCTGACGATAAGCTCGTTTTCGGCGACATATAAAGGCGCGTTCTCGCAGGCATGACGAAACGCTAACGCCCTGAGCAGAATATTATCCATTCCCGGATTGGCCTGATAAACCCGGGTGACGCTGACAGCCCGATGGGCAGAAATAAAGGGCTTCGCCTGTAAAAAGGCGTCGCGCAGCCGTTCCACACGCGATGGAAGGGGTTTGCTATTCATACTGTCGATCCTTTAAAACGCAATCACGATGAGTCCGGCGACGATGCAGCCGATCCCCACCTTTTCCAGGGCGCTGCTGCGCAGTTGATAAAAGATGCTGCTCAGGAGTGAAATCATCACAATGCCGGTTCCTGACCAGGCCGCATAGGCGACAACCGGTGAAATCCAGCCCATCAGCATCGACAGGGCAAAAAAGGCTGTCGCGTAACAGATCAGGCAGAGAACCGTTATCAGCGTATTTTTGAATGTATTGGTTTGCGGCAGCATTAAGGTGGCAATCACTTCTATTGAGACGGAAATAAAAAGCCAGAAAAAGCCAAATAATATATTAACCATTTAAAACCACACTGTTATCTTTTTTGTTTGATAGCAAGATTGAGAATTAATGTGCCAATAATAACCATGCACACACCTATCCACGAATCCTGTGTCAGGGTGAAATCAAAGTAACGGGTTTGTATAAAGGTAATACTAATGATCCCGACCGCAGACCAGATAGCATAGGCCACACCTATATGAATCCTCCTCAGGGCGAGAGATAAAAAATAGTAGCTAACGCCATAACAGATAATGGCCAGTACGCCAGCGGAGATAATTTTAAAACTGTCAGAAAGCGATAATAATGTTGTCGCGACGATTTCAATGGATACGGCAGCAATAAGCGCAGTAACGCACCTGGTTAAAGTCATTGGATTATCCTTGGTTATAAGTCACCAATAGTGTTTGGTTCAGGTAACAGGATGCCGGGCAGAATTTAATCCGCTTATTCTATTCTCGGTGAATTAAATGAATACTTTTAAATAGCTCTGTTTAAATAATAAATATCCCCTCAAGGACCAGACAGGCCTCGCCCGTCAGCGTCACGCGGCCCGTATCGTTAATATGGCAGATCAACTCTCCTTTACGGCTGCCGCCCTGTTGTGCATGGAGCGTTTTTTTCGCCAGCTTATCGCTCCACAGCGGGGCCAGAAAGGTATGCGCCGAGCCGGTAACGGGATCTTCATTGACGCCCACCTGGGGCCCAAACCAGCGGGAGCGAAAATCAAACTGACGAGAAGGCGCCGTCACGACCACGCCGCGGGTGTTGAATTTCGCCAGGGCGGTGAAATCTGGCGTTAAGCCGTCGAGTTGCGCTTCGTCATCCATGACCACGATCAGATCGGAGGCCTGCCAGATTTCAGTCGCCCCGGCAACGATGCCAAGTGCTGACAAAAGCCCGTCCGGGGCCGCAATCCTGCGGGGGGTGACGAGGGGAAAATCCATCGTGAATTTTCCATTATCCGAGGTAACGGTCAGCTCACCGCTGCGGGTGGAAAAACGAACCGTCTTGCCCGACTCTTCATGGCGCAGAAGCACACTGGCTGCGGCAAGCGTCGCATGACCGCAAAGGTCGACTTCAACGGCAGGGGTAAACCAGCGAAGGGCGTAATCGTGGCCCTGCTTAACAACAAACGCCGTTTCGGAGAGATTATTCTCGCTGGCTATACGCTGTAACAGCGCATCCTCCGGCCACGCTTCCAGCAGACAAACCGCTGCGGGATTACCCGTAAACGGCCCCTGAGAGAAAGCATCCACCTGGTAAAAAGGAATGCGTTGCGGATAACTATTTTTCATTCATCACCTCAAGATCGTTATAAACCGTATAACGTGTCACACCCAGCGCCTGGGCCGCATGTTGCACGCCCCCCCTCATTTTAAAAATGCCTTTATCGCGCATCTCCGCAACGATTTTAAGGCGTTGCGTTTTCTGAATTTTCTTTCCGGTAACGGTATGTTTTTCAATAATTTCCTGAATTGATTGCTCAACAAGGCCACCCAGGTTGAGAGCGGCTGCATCCGTTTCGGCAGGCGCGGTGGCCATGATGATGTCGAGACTTTTGCGAATGTGTTCATACGGCGAGGTGTCGACATTAATGCAGAAAGCCATCAGCGGATGGCCGTCATCGCTGTAGTAGATGGTGGAGGCGCTGTTGAGGATCTTCTCCGAGGCGGTCACGGTTTTATAATCTTTAACCGTCAAGGACTTACGTCCCTCGTTTTTACCGAGCAACAGGGCAAATCCCTTATCTTTCTCGGGGCCAGATAACAGGTGGTCGCCTTTACGTCTGCCGCTGACATGCCCGTTAATGATTTTGACAATCGAGCATTCGGGCGTGGTGAGATTGTGTAAAACGGCTTCCTGATTGGCGGAGAGCGTACCCGCCAGCGCCTCCATGGCGGCTTCCAGTGGCCCGGAAATTAGCTCAATCTGTTCTGCATATTCTGACTTCATCATTTTTCCTTCGTCTGGGTCATTGTCAGGGCCACGAGTTTACCATTTGCCACCCGAACCTTCGCCTCTGTAGGGGAGAATGGGCTGGCAGTCTTAAATTATAGTCATAATGTTTAATTATCAACAAAAAGTTGATTTATGGTTTTTGCAGGGGTAAATTCACCGCCACTGATGGCGGGCTTCCTTCCCGGGAGCCTCTGAAAAGTGGGAACTAGTATGAAAATCATTGGACTGATAGCGTTAGCGGGTATCCTGACGGCGTGCAGTGTTATCCATCCCTTTGGTGATGCGACGGTGTATCAGGTCTATTCGGTCTCTTCTCACCCGGGGCTGGTGGGGCGCTACCACTGTATGCGGGATGCCTTGTCGGCAGAGGGCTATGGCGTTGAGGTGATTTATCCTGAGGCGGATAACCCTAACTTTTTTGATATCAGCAAAGCGCAGCAGCGGATCGCTCAGGTAGATATGTACCATGTGCGCGGGTCAGAAGAGATCAATATCACGCTCATTGCCGGGGCAAAAACAGATCTCCGTACCCTGGATGACATCATGCAACCCTGTGTAAGAGGGTAATAAGCTGAGGGAAACGCTAATAATGATGGGGCAATATGTTAGGATAAATAATCAGGCGCGAATAAGAGAGAGGGAGAGGCATGATAAGAAAAAACAGGATCGTTGTGGAATATTCATTATCAGCACTGGAACGTACTAAAGCGGGCAAGCTCATCAACGATCATAAAAAAGAACACCTCAAACCTTACGGTTCTCTTTTTCTCATTCATAAGGCTGCGGTCTCTGTTTTAGCGGTGGCGGCCTTATTTAATTTTATCACCCTGTTGCAGTTAAGCCTGCAAACTGCCCCCGACGGTGATTTTCTCGCCAGAGCAAAAATGTTCAGTATCGCGCTGCTCGTGCTGTTTGGCGTCGGGTTGGCGCTGTTCAAACTCTATGATGTAGTTATGAATAAGGTCATGCAAAAGCAGCAGCAGGCTGAGCAGGAAGACGAGGAGACTTTACAGAAAGTGAAGCTCAACCGCTTCTTTATTGAAAATATCACTAACACCGCCAGCGTTAAAATCTATTGGGAAAAAGTGAAGGAAAGCTACAGAAAAGGGGGTTTTATTTTTATCCATATGCGGAGTGATAATTGTGTGGTGATACCCGAGAGAGTATTTGCCTCAGCAAACGAAGCCGCGGACGTGTTTGACTTTATCAACGCGCAGATAGCGCAAAATAGATAATCGATGACAACCCAACAGCAGTTCAGCTTTGCCACCCGCCCGCTGGTGCCTTTTGCCCATGATTACACCCATGGTGAAACGGAGCCCTGGCACAGCCATACCTGCGCCCAGCTTCTGCATACCCTCAGCGGAGTGGTGCGGGTAGAGACCGGGCAGGGGATCTGGATTGTACCGCCGGGGCGAGGCGTCTGGCTGCCTGCCGGGACGCAGCACCGGCTGCTGATCACCGGTGACGTGGCGGCCCGGACGCTCTTTATCGATCCCTTCGCCCGGGCGGATTTACCCTCAGTCTGCCAGGTTGTGCAAATCTCCACCCTGCTGCGCGAGCTGATCGTCGCCTCGCTGCAACTGCCGGAAAGCTACGCCGCGGGCAGCCGGGCGGAGCGCATTTACGAGCTGATCCTCGATGAAATCAGGGGGATCGGCGTGCTGCCGTTTAACCTGCCGGAACCCCAGGCCCCCGCGCTGCTGGCCCTGTGCCGCCAGATCCAGGCCGAGCCGGGAACAAAATGGACGACGGCGCTGGCAGCAAAAACGCTCAATATTAGTGAACGCACCCTGCTGCGGCACTTTCGCCAGCAGACCGGGCTGGCCTTCAGCGAATGGTTGCGCCGGGCGCGGCTGATGGAGGCGCTGAACCGCCTCGCGCAGGGGCAATCGGTGCTACGGGTGGCGCTGGACCTCGGTTATGAGAGTCACAGCGCCTTTAGCGCCATGTTCCGCCGCACGCTCGGCGTGGCGCCGAGCGACTACTTCCCGCCCGAGGCGCTCTCCGGCAACGCATTCAGCAAAGCCTGAAGCGACGCCCGGGAAACATCGTTGTCGATGCCCGTTCCCCAGCGGCTGGCTCCCTGCTTAAAGCTGCAGCGGATATAGGCCGCCGAGCGGCTTTCGCTGCACCTGCCGAGGGTATGCTCGTGATAATCCTCAATGGCGAAGGCCAGATGAAAACTGGCTTTTATCGCGCTGGCGGCGGCAGAGAGCAGGCCGTTGCCGTTCCCCTCCAGGATCACAATCCCGTCGACGGTCTGGACGCGGGCCCACAGCAGCAGCCCGCCGTCGGCCTGGCTTTCGGTTCGGTAATCCAGCAGCTGCCGTGGGGCGTGCTGATGCGGCCCATACAGCTCGCGATAAAGCTGCCACAACGCACTTAGCGTCATCTCGGTACCTTCCCGATCGGTGTGCGCCTGAACGTGGCGGCTAAAGTCCTGTTGCAGGGCCCGGGGCAGCGCCAGGCCATGATTTTGCTCCAGCATCCACGCCGCGCCGCTTTTGCCGGACTGACTGTTAACGCGGATCACCGCCTCATAGCTACAGCCGATATCTTCCGGATCCACCGGGAGATAGGGCATCTCCCAGCGCGGGGAAAGGGACTGTTCCCGGGCGTGAAACCCTTTTTTAATGGCATCCTGATGCGAGCCAGAGAAGGCGGTAAAGGCCAGCTTACCGGCGTAAGGATGGCGGGGATGCACCGGCAGCTGGTTGCACTGTTCCACAAGTTCCACCACCTGCTTCATATCGCTGAAATCGAGCTGCGGCGAAATCCCCTGGCTGTAGAGATTCATCGCCAGGGTCACCAGACAGACGTTCCCGGTGCGCTCCCCGTTACCGAACAGGCAACCTTCCACCCGGTCGGCACCCGCCAGCAGGGCGAGCTCGGCGCTGGCAACGCCGCTGCCGCGATCGTTATGGGGATGGACGCTGATGCAGACCTCGCTCCGACGGGAGAAGTGGCGGCAGAAATACTCGATCTGATCGGCATAGACGTTGGGGGTGTTGACCTCCACCGTGGCAGGCAGGTTGACGATCATGGGCCGTTCGGCAGAGGGTTCCCAGACATCCGCCACCGCCTCGCAGATGTGCAGGGCAAACTCCGGTTCGGTAAAGCAGAAGGTTTCCGGCGAATACTCATAGGTCCAGCGCGTCTGCGGGTTGGTCTCGCACAGCGCACGTATCTGCCGCGTGGCGCTGACCGCCAGCTGGACAATCTCCTCCTGGCTCTGGCGAAAGACCAGCTGGCGGAACAGCGGCGCAGTGGCGTTATAGAGATGCACCGTGGCGCGTTTTGCCCCGTCGAGGGAAGCGAAGGTGCGCTCAATCAGATCGCTGCGGGCCTGGGTAAGCACCTGAATGGTGACATCATCCGGGATGCGCTGCTCCTCAATCAGCTGGCGGACAAACTGGAAGTCCGTTTCGGAGGCGGAGGGGAACGCCACCTCAATCTCCTTGAAGCCGCATTTGATCAACTGCTCCCAGAAGCGCAGCTTGCGGGGGATATCCATCGGTTCGGCCAGCGCCTGGTTGCCGTCGCGCAGGTCGGTTGAGAGCCAGCGCGGGGCGTGGGTCAGCCTCTTATCAGGCCACTGACGGTCGGGTAACGAAATGGGGGCATAGGCCACGTACTTTTGCGAAGGGTTGCGCAACATAGGGGTTCTCCAGGTGATGTTCTGTTTTTATCCTGGCGAAGAACGGAGCAGGGTACTGGCGCAAAACTGACAACCTGTGGCGAGGATCCGCCATTTATTTCACTCCGAGCAGAGCCTGCTCCATCAGTTGCGCCAGCAGGGCCTGCGCCCGTGGTTCTGCCTCGCTGCCGTGCTGTTCGAGGGTGATCCCCAGCCTGCCCGGCGTGGGCAGCACGCTTCCCGCCGCCCGCAGGCTGGCAGGCATCCCGATCCGGGTCCGCAGCGTCACGCCGAGCCCGGCCTGCACCGCCGCCCAGATCCCGCTCAGGCTGTGGCTGACAAAGACCACCCGCCAGGGGATGCCCGCCCGGTTCAGGCAGTCGATGGCGTGGGTGCGCATCAGGCAGGGGGTGTCGAACATCACCAGCGGCAGGGGCTCGCCCCGGGCAAGCAGGGAACGGATCTCCATCTCCGGAGGCTGGATCCACACCATCTGGCTCTGGCCGATCGACCGTCCCTTGCGTGGCTCGCTCTCGTTCTGCCACAGCAGCACCATATCCAGGGCGTGATCGTCAAAGGCATTGAGCAGCGCCCGGTTGCGATCCACTCTGGCAACGATCCGCACTCCCGGATGGTGGCGTCTGAATTCGCCCAGAATGCCCGGCATCAGCGACTCACCAAAATCCTCCTGCATGCCGATGCGGATCTCCGCCTGCAGCAGCTCGCCTTTCAGCGCAAACTGCACCTCGTCATTCAGCGCCAGCATGCGGCGGGCGTAGCTCATGACGATCTCTCCGTTGCGGGTCAGCGTCAGGCCACGGCCCTTTTTCATCACCAGCTCTGCACCGCACTGCTGCTCCAGCTTTTTGAGCTGGGCGCTCACCGCCGAGGTGGAGCGGCAGAGATGGGTGGCGGCCAGGGCAAAGCTGCCGCACTCAATGCCGGTGACAAAACTGCGCAGCGCATCGAGGTCGAGCGTCGGAGGGAGCTTGTTCATAAATGTCCTGAAATACGGGATGATGGTGCAAATATAATTTGATTTTCAGGATGAAACTATGGGGCCAGAATCGCCTTACTGTCAATGCGGAGAGAACATCATGGCCACATCCCTTACTTCTGAAACCCTGAGCCGCGTCGCGCCGAAACTGGCCGAGCTGAGCAAGGAGGTGCTGTTCAATGACATCTGGAAACGCGACGCGCTCTCCCCGCGGGATCGCAGCCTCATCACCCTGGGCGCGCTGACGGCGCTGGGGCGGGTACAGCAACTGCCCTGGCATATCGACTTTGCCCAGCAAAACGGCCTGACCCGGGAGGAAATTACCGAAGTGTTCACCCACTTGGCGTTCTACGCCGGCTGGCCTGCGGCGGTCTCCGCCCTCGGCTGCCTGGAAGAGGAGTAACCCGATGCCCTTTACACGTGTCTCCCTGCGGCCGGGGTACAGCGACGCGCAGATAGCGCAGATCTCCAACCTCCTCCAGCAGAGCCTGGAGGCAGAATTCGCGGTTCCGCCGGGGGACCGCTTCCAGATTTTTGAGGAGCTCCCGGCCACGCGGCACCTGTTCGATCGCCACTATAAAAGCGGCGGGCGCAGCGACAAATTTATTCAGTTTCATATTCTGGCGGGCAAGCCCCGCACCGCTGCGCAAAAGCAAAATCTCTGCCGCCGGCTGTGTGAAGAGCTGCACAGGACGCTGGCTATTCACCCGGATGACGTCATGGTGATGATCCAGTTCAATACCGCCGAAGAGTGGAGCTTTAGTCGGGGAAGGATGCTGTCTGAGGAGGGGTTATGATCGTTATGCAATATCGCTTCACGCTGCCAGCCGACTACGATATGACCATTATTGAACGGCGTATTGCGGAGCATGGCGCGAAGCTGAACGGCTTTCCCGGCCTGCTGTTTAAGGCATTCCTTGTTGCCAGACGCGATGCCGCTTTTAGCGTGGAAAACCGCTATGCGCCGCTCTACGTCTGGGAGAGTGCCGCCGGGATGACGCAGTTTTTACAGAGCCCCGGTTTTCGCAGGCTGACGCGGGATTTTGGCTGGCCGCAGATCGACACCTGGCTGGCGCTGCGCCTGCCGGCTGTGGCAGAGGTGAAAAGTGCCGCCTGGCTATCGATTGCCCGCGAGACGATCCCCGCGCACAGCGACCTGTCGGCACTGCAACTGCATGCCCCGCTTTGCGGGTGGGATGTCAGCCGCTGGCAACTGTTGCAGGTAAATTTTGGCGAGACGCCGCAGGAGGGGAAGGAGAATTATCGGGTTGCGTATGTGGCGAATAAAGTGATGCTTTGATGACTCGCGCATTCTGGTTCTTTAATTTATCTTATTACCTGCCCGGTTAACCGGGCACATCTTTATACATTGTAATAAGTCTTGAATATATAATAGCAGTGATGATTCATATTAAAAATATATTTATGAATATTTTCTGAGTTTGAAGGTAACGCCTGGGTTATCCCGAAATTAAAAGTCCACGTGATATACATTTTTGGCCTGGATATCATCTTTGGGGCATAAAATGTATTATCCGAATTCTGTCGACTGGCCAAAAACTGAAGAGGGCGGGCTAAGAAGGTTGAGACTGGGTGAGATCAATTTAGCCAGTACGCTTTACGGTTTCAGTATTCATTATCATAAAGTATGGATCCATCGTGAGAGTTACCTTCCGTTCAATCTGCAAAATCCCGGCCAGGCTATGGCTCCGAATGGGGAAATGTGGTTTCGTTCCGAAAAATATGAGGATGATTTTTCTATGCCAGTCAAGGAAGAAACGCCAGTCGCCCAACATCTTTTCCTGCACGAAATGATGCACGTCTGGCAGCATCAACGCGGTATGTGGGTACGGATGCGCGGCGCGTTTTCATGGATAGCGGATTATAGCTACAGTTTCGATAAGACAAATCTGCTTGATTATGGGCTTGAACAGCAAGCTTCTATTGTCAGCGATTACTGGTTATTGAAGCACTATGGATTTCAGAACAACGAACATTTGCATGACTACAAAGATTATGACCCCTCTGAACCCTTCCTGGCGTTGATGAGAAAATATGAAAAGGTGTTAGAGAGTTTCCCGGGATGAAAAATTTACTGTTGATTGCTTTGATTCTTATACTTACAGGTTGTCCCGGTAAAGGAAAAGAGGGCGCACAATATGGTGAAAGAAGAGCTATTCATATTGAGAGCAATCGCGTCTGCTTTACGCTGAATGAAAATGATGTGCTGGACAGTTATAGTTTGTCGCCCAACCACGATGCATTTAATAAGTTGCTTCGTAACTATTCCACACACTTGAAATACCCTGACACCTGCTTTAATGTGAATTTTGAAAAGGCTGTGGTATATGGGACACGCTATACGCTTAACCAAAAAATGTATTATTACACTTTCCTTATTGATAAGGATGGTCAGATCATAGATTTAGGCGACAGCGCTGTGTGTCCTTATCCGACTAATGCGTCTTAATTCTCATCCATGCGAGCAGAGAAGAATTGAAGGACTTATCAGGAATGACGAAAACCCTATTATTTATTCTGATTGTGTTTATGACCGGATGCGTCAGTAAAGATAACAAAGCCCCACGATATGGAAAAATGGGAAGTGTCTTTATCGATGGGGATCGTGTCTGCTTCACCATTAATAATAAGCAGGTGCTCAGTAACTATGAGTTTACAGCTGTAGGTAGAAAACTGAAAATATTACTAAGTGGTCGCTCAACGCATCTTTCCTATCCAGAAAGTTGTTTTATGGCCCCTTTGGAAAAGGGAGTGATCTACAGAGCAATTTATACGCTGGATAATGAAGACTATTATGATATCTTTATCAAAGATAATAACGGTCGCGTGATATATTTATGGACCTACACCGATTGCCCTTATATGAGTCTTGTTCCCTGGTAATGAACGATCCAGCCTATGTGGAATGCGGTGCCTACATCACCATCTTTATAACTTGATATATCAGGAGAGCGTAACCATGTCCTTACCCGCCTATCTGTTTCTTTATGATGAAAATGGAATGTTATTAAACGGCGGCAGTCTGGCGCTGGGTCGCGAAGGCGCGGTGGAGGTCATGAGCAGCAGCTATGGCGTCAGCCAGCCGGTCGATCCGCACACCGGAAGATTGGGCGGGACGCGGCAGCATGCCCCTTATGTTCTCCATAAGCAAGTCAACAAATTATCACCTTATCTCGCCAATTGTGTTTGTGAAGGTCGTCGGCTGCAAAAAGCCGAAATCAAATATTACGAAGTTAATGATGCTGGTTTCGAGCGGGAAATCTACCGGGTCACCATGGAAGGGGTGGTTATTATGTCGGTTAATGCTAACCATACCTATATTCCGGGGTCGAACAGTCATAATATGATTGAAACCCTCAGCTTACGTTATCAAAGTATCGAATGGTTTTACCTGGATGGCGTGATTAAATACACTGACGCCTGGTCTAAGCCCGTCACGCAGCAACAGGCCGGTTATTAAGCCTGGCTTTTTACTCTGTAATGAAGCATAAATATCGGCATGATTTCTACAAGAAGAAAGTATATAACTCAGGTTTTTGATATGCGTGGTAAGCCCATTATCATAAGCACGTCCGCTTTGGTTACAAGCGGACGTGGCGAAAGCAAGCCGGGGAATTTAACCAGAAAGGCGAATATCATTTCAATGATATATGCGCGACATAATAGCGTTAATGACACAAAATCGTGTTCTCTGGCAATAAAGTGTTTTACCTGACGTTTACATCGCCAATCGGTAAAGAGGTCTGGCGGATGTGGCGGTCAAGGAAGTCCCGAATATCAGACCCTATCTCTCTGGCGTGCGTTTCAAGGGCAAAGTGGCCCGTGTCGTAGAAGCGGATTTCCGCGTCTGGCAGATCGCGTTTCCAGGCTTCAGCGCCCGCCGCCATGAAAAAGGGATCGTGTTTACCCCACACGGCCAATAACGGGGGCTGATGCTGACGAAAATAGTGCTGAAACAGAGGATACATCTTCACGTTTGAGGCGTAATCCAGTAACAGGTCAAGCTGAATCTCGGCATTACCAGGCCGTAATACCTGCATTCCTTCAAGGGAATAACCATCGGGTGAAACCAGGCTTTGATCGGCAACACCTTCCAGATATTGCCATTTGATTGAAGCCGGGGTCGGAAACTCACGCAGCGCATGCCGGTTTTCAGGCGTGGGCTCGCGCCAGTATCTCTGAATGGGTTCCCAGGCCTCGCCCAGGCCCTCTTCGTAGGCATTGCCATTCTGGGAAATAAGCGCTGTCACACGCTCCGGATGGGCTAATGCCAGCCGCCATCCGACAGGGGCACCGTAGTCATGAACCATCAGCGCATAGCGGTTGAGATTAAGTGCTTCGGTAAACCGGTCAATGGTTTCCGCGAGCTGGTCAAAGGTATAAGCGTATTCACCGCGCGCTGGCGCCTCGGTAAAACCGAAGGCCGGCAAATCTGGCGCGATTAAGTGATAACGATCCGCCAGCTGGGCAAAAAGATCCCGAAACATAAATGATGAGCCTGCGAAGCCGTGAAGTAACAACAATACAGGCGATGCCGGATCGCCGGCCTCACGGTAGAAAACGTTAACATCACCTGCCTGTTTATAGCGGTAATGCACCGGCGTAGCGGGAGCAGATAAATCCGTAGTGGAAGAGATCATGATAAGCCTCATGTAACCTTTAAAGTGGTTATTTGAAGGTTACATGTAAATCTGGTAACCTGTCAAAATGATTTTATGAGTTACGGAGCGGTATGGAATTTAAACCACCTTCTTCTCAGCCCCTCTTCCTGGCTGACAACCTTGCGCTGGATTTTATTAACAGTGAATACGGGACAGGGGATGAACGGCACGACTGTTTTGAAGACGATACCCGCGTCATCGACTGGCTGGTGATAGCGGGGCTTGTGCCGAAAGGTACTAAGGCACCTGATGGGCTCGTGGCGGAAGCCCGGCAGCTGCGCGATGCCGCCAGGGCAGTCGTGCATGCCGCGATGAAGTCCGTTGCGGCTGACCTGACGGTGATTAACCACGTACTCCAGGCGGGGCGTCCTGAGACGACTCTGCAGTGGGACAAAGAGACGCAGCGATACCGGATTACTGTTCGGCCGGAGGTGCTCAGCCCCGCAGGCCTGCTCTGGCCTGTTGCGGATGCGTTGGTGAAACTCATCGCTGACGATAAGTTTGAATACGTGCGGCAATGTGAAGCGCATAACTGTATTTTGCTGTTTCATGATTTGAGTAAATCCCATCGCCGCCGCTGGTGCAGTATGGCGACGTGCGGCAATCGCATGAAGGTAGCGGCATTCCGGAACAGGAAAAATTCGTAGCGATTCTGGACGAAAAGAGAATTGACTGAGGAGAACGATCGTTCTACCATTACTCTATGAACAAAAATATGACTGACACACGAGAAAAAATCCTCGCGTCCGCTGAAGAACTCATTTACCAGAACGGCATCCATGCCACCGGTATGGACCTTCTGGTGAAGACCTCAGGTGTGGCCCGGAAAAGCATCTATCGCTATTTCGCGAACAAAGACGAAGTGGCGGCTGCCGCGCTGAACGCGCGGGATGTCCGCTGGATGGAGTGGTTCAGGAGCGAGTGCGACAAAGGGGACACGCCGCAGGAACGTATCCTGAATATGTTCACCGTGCTTAAAGGCTGGTTTGAGTCGGAAGGATATCGCGGGTGTGCATTCATCAATACCGCCGGGGAAGTGGGGGACAGTGCCGATCCCATCCGCCAGATTGCCAGGCTGCATAAACAGAAAATACTGGATTACGCTCTTGAGCTAACCGGGCAACTGAATATTGAGCACGCTTCAGCCCTGGCAAGGCAATTGCTGTTATTGATTGAAGGCGCTATAACCGTATCACGCGTCATGGGCGAATACAGCGCCGCCGATGATGCAAAAGATATTGCTCAATTGTTACTGAAACAGGTCTCGTAAAAGAGACCTGAACTCACAGGGAAACAGACACTGAAACAGAAATAATTCATCCTCATACCTTTCACACTTATATTCTGTTTTTATGAACAGAATATGAAATTTCATAAAATATCTCCTCCCTTGTCGGATATTAATTCCCGACGCTATTCCCTGCCGCCTTTTTTCTATTCTGACCGGGTGCGATTTTCGTACCTCAAAGGCCATAAAATTAAGATGCTATAATCATATCCTATTGTATGTAAAAGTATTTTGTCGGCTTGCTTGTAAGGGGACGGTAAAATAATTATATCGATAATGACATTTTTTATTTTTTTTAATCATTTTAAAGACTCGCGCTTGACGAGGTAGAACGATCGTTCTACCATGAATGCATGGACAACAAGAACCCTCTGGTAAATGGATATTGGCGCGACGGCATTTTGCAAAACCGCTATGAATGAAAAGGACGTTAAATAACAGGGGAATTAGTCTATATGTCTATATCGAAAAGGCGTTTTAACCCTCTCTGCCAATTTACAGGAGTCTTAACCATGTCTGATGCACAAATTCGTTCGCCACTGCCTCCGTTTACGCTTGAATCAGCCATTGAAAAAGTCAGGCTTGCTGAAGATGGCTGGAATAGCCGCGACGCTGAAAAAGTCGCGCTGGCCTATTCTCTGGATACCAAATGGCGTAATCGCGCAGAATTTGCGAATAATCGCGAAGAAGCCAAAGGCTTCCTTGAGCGCAAATGGAAAAAAGAACTTGAGTATCGCCTGATTAAAGAATTATGGGCATTTGGCGGCAACCGCATTGCCGTCCGTTACGCTTATGAATGGCGCGATGATTCCGGTAACTGGTTCCGCTCTTATGGAAATGAGAACTGGGAATTTGGCGAAGATGGCCTGATGCAGCGCCGTTTCGCCTGTATCAACGATATGCCTATCAAGGAAAGCGAACGTAAATTCCACTGGCCGCTGGGGCGTCGTCCTGACGATCATCCGGGGTTATCGGAACTGGGTCTTTAACGTCCCGATTGATTCCGCAATGCCCGACGACTCTCCTGTCGGGCATTTGTGTTGTTTCTCTCACGTTATTTCGTCTGCGGATACTTCGCCACCACCTCACCTGGCTCCAGCTCCCGCCCATCGCTCGCCACCATCGTGAGCTTGCGTAGCGGCTGGCGATCCCGCGCGTCCACCAGCACCGTACCGGTATCCCCCTCGGCAAACAGGTGTTCATTTCCCCACTGGGAGAGCGCCAGCAGCACGGTTTGCAGCTCGCGGCCTTTTGCGGTCAGCACATACTCCTGCCAGGCGCTGCCGTCGGAGGCGGGTTGCAGCGTCAGTATGCCTTCGTCCACCAGTAGCTTTAGCCGGGTCGCCAGCATGTTTTTGGCGATGCCGAGGCTTTTCTGAAACTCACCAAAACGCGTTATGCCGCTCAGGGCATCACGCACAATCAGCAGGGACCACCAGTCGCCGATAATATCCACCGAGCGGGCGACAGGGCAGGGGCTCTCTTCGAGGCGGGTACGTTTCACGGTCTCTCCTTATCAGCGGTAAGTTTAATTATAAAACCAATTACCCCGGCGCACAAAGCAAGCTGTCACTTTGCGGGCAGGCTCCAGGTAATTCGTCACAGATCTGTCACACTGTTAACGACAATAAACAGGTGAGGAATTAGGGATGAGAAAAGCACTAATCGCTGTCGCCGTGGCGGGCACCATCGGGCTCTCTGGCGGCGTTCAGGCGCAAACCGCGCCGGAAGGGTATCAGCTGGAACAGGTTCTGATCATGAGCCGTCATAACCTGCGTGCGCCGCTGGCCAATAACGGCAGCGTGCTGGAACAGTCGACCCCGGAAAAATGGCCAGAGTGGGATGTGCCCGGCGGGCAGCTCACCACCAAAGGTGGGGTGCTGGAAGTCTACATGGGGCACTACATGCGTGAATGGCTGGCAGAGCAGGGGCTGGTGACCGCCGGGGAGTGTCCGGCAGCGAACAGCGTCTATGCCTATGCCAACAGTCTGCAACGCACGGTGGCGACCGCGCAGTTCTTCATTACCGGCGCGTTCCCGGGGTGCGATGTGCCGGTGCACCATCAGGAAAAGATGGGCACCATGGACCCGACCTTTAATCCGGTGATCACCGACAACTCCCCGGAATTCCGCGAAAAAGCGCTACAGGCGATGAACAAAGAACGTCAGGGGATGCAGCTTGACGAGAGCTACAAACTGCTGGAGCAGATGACCGACTACAAACAGTCTCCGTCCTGCAAAGAGAAACAGGTCTGCTCCCTGACGGACGCGAAAGACACCTACAGCGCCGAGTACCAGAAAGAGCCTGGGGTATCCGGTCCGCTCAAGGTGGGTAACTCGCTGGTTGACGCCTTCACGTTGCAGTATTACGAAGGCTTCCCGCTGGATCAGGTGGCGTGGGGCGAGATCAAAACCGACCAGCAGTGGCGGGTGCTCTCTCAGCTAAAAAATGGCTATCAGGATTCGCTTTTTACCTCGGCAGAGGTGGCGCGTAACGTGGCGAAACCGCTGGTGAAATACATCGATAACGCGCTGGTCACCGACCGGACGAAAGCGCCGAAAATCACCGTGCTGGTGGGGCATGACTCTAACATTGCCTCCCTGCTGAAGGCGCTGGATTTTAAACCCTATCAGCTGCACGGCCAGTATGAGCGCACACCCATTGGGGGCAAGATCGTCTTCCAGCGCTGGCACGACAAAACCGGCAATCGCGATCTGATGAAAATTGAGTATGTCTATCAGAGTACCGAGCAGCTGCGTAATGCCCAGGTGCTGACGTTAGAAGCCCCGGCCCAGCGCGTTACCCTGGAGCTGAACGGCTGTCCGGTGGATGCGAATGGATTCTGCCCGGTGGAGAGCTTTAATAAGGTATTGAATACCGCGGCGCAGTAAGTTCAGCCCCTCTCCCTGAAGGGGAGAGGGGCTGAAATGTCGGGTGGCGCTTCGCTTACCCGACCTACAAAATTCAACTCTGGTTCCGAATCCCGTAGGCCTGATAAGCGTAGCGCCATCAGGCGTTTTTTGTCCGCACGATTATCAGACGTTTTTACGCTCAATGGTCTGCTCGCCCCAGAACAGCGAGTCTTTGTCGGTTTTTTGGAAGGCTAACATCAGAACTTCATCATTACCTTCTTCCCAGATTTTCTCTGCCAGTTTTTCGTCATATTTTGCGACTTCAAAAATCGCCTCAGCGATCTCCGGTGACGTATTACGTAAACGCGCAAATTCCCCGACGCGATGTGCTTTAGCTTCTTGAGTTGGCATAGTAATCCTCCTGTTGAGAGTTAACCTTTCAGTTTAGCAGCCAGGCCGGCGACATATTCACCCTGATAGCGGGCAATGTTCAGTTCTGCTTCCGAAGGCTGACGTGAACCGTCGCCCCCGGCAATTGTTGTTGCGCCATAGGGCGTACCGCCACGGAGCTGCGAGAGATCAAACAGTTCCGGGGTGCCGTAGCCGATGGGCACAATCACCATCCCATGGTGCGCAAGGGTGGTCCAGGTTGAGGTGATGGTCTGCTCTTGTCCGCCACCGGTGCCGGTGGAGCTGAACACGCTGGCGACTTTGCCGAGTAACGCATTTTTGGCCCACAGTCCCCCGGTCTGGTCGAGGAAGGTGCGCATCTGGCCAGCCATATTGCCGAAGCGCGTTGGGGTACCAAAGATGATTGCGTCATAATCGCCCAGCTCCTGCGGCGAAGCTACCGGCGCCTCCTGCGCTTTACCGCCCGCTTTGGCAAAAGCTTCTGCCTGCATGGTTTCCGGTACGCGTTTGATCACCACCTCAACCCCCTCGATTTTCCTGGCGCCTTCCGCAACTGCATGAGCCATGGTTTCGATGTGTCCGTACATGGAATAGTAGAGCACCAGAATTTTCGTCATTTCGCTTCACTCCTCGCATGATTTTTTCGGTCAGCGGCATGCTGCCGTTATTTAAAGATATGACGTGACAGCGAGACTGCAAATCTGGACACCATTTATTTGATTTTAAACAACAAAGGATGGCGGGCTTTCTCCGTAGCAAAATGAAACATTTTCAGCAGAGCAAATTTTCGGAATGATAAGAAAGGCTTATGGTTTCGTTTCGGCAGGCTTCATACAAAAGGCTGATATCGTATTGCAGGATATTACGATTCGCTGGCTGAATGCGCCTGCTCCACTAAGCTTAAGTTCATGCGGCGCAGTTAAAGACTCTTTTTTAGCGTCGTCAGGTGGAAGAATTCGCTTTCGCTGAATGCAGAATTAAATCTTATGTTTTTAACTCTGGAGGTCCGACATGGCAAACCATCGTGGTGGGTCAGGTAATTTTGCAGAAGACCGTGAAAGAGCATCAGAAGCAGGACGTAAAGGTGGCCAGCAGAGCGGGGGTAATTTCAAAAATGACCCTCAGCGCGCATCCGAAGCTGGCAAAAAAGGGGGCAAAAATAGCCATGGCGGCAACAAGAGCAGTTAAGTTGTAGCCGTCTGAAGTAGGGGTCTTTTGACCTCTGGCACCCCCGCCGCCGGGATCCCCGGCGGTTTTTTTATGCCTGTTATTGAAGTGTTATCAAATTCCTTTCACACTAGCGGATTCACTTTTTGTGCTGGTGCCCCATGTCTCTCTCCCGTTATGCCTTTTCGATCAAACCGCAGGAAGCGATCCTGATCCTTATCACCATGTTCTGGGGTGGGACCTTTCTTGCCGTACAGTACGCCGTCACGCAGAGCGGCCCTTTCTTCTTTGTCGGCCTGCGTTTTGCCACGGCTGCGTTGGCGGTGGCACTCATTTCGCTCAAAACCCTGCGCGGCCTGACCCTGACCGAACTGAAAGCGGGGCTGGCGATCGGGGTGGCGATCGCGATGGGCTACAGCCTGCAAACCTGGGGATTACAAACTATTCCCAGCAGTAAATCGGCGTTTATTACCGCCATGTATGTCCCGCTGGTGCCGCTGTTGCAGTGGCTCTGCCTGCGCCGCATGCCGGGAATGATGTCCTGCATCGGCATAGTGCTGGCTTTTATCGGGCTGATCCTGCTGGCAGGGCCGGAAGATAACCTGCTGGCGCTCGGGCCTGGAGAGATGATCACCCTGGTGGGCGCGGTGGCGATTGCCGCCGAGATCATCCTCATCAGCGCCTGGGCCGGAAAGGTGGACGTCAAGCGCGTCACCGTCGTGCAGCTGGCGACCGCCTCGCTGGTGGCGTTTCTGACCATGATCCCGGCCGGGGAACCGGTTCCGCCGATGTCTGCAGGGCTGTGGATGGTGGCCCTTGGGCTGGGGATTTTCAGCGCCATTATTCAGGTGACCATGAATTGGGCCCAGCGCAGCGTCTCGCCCACCCGGGCGACGGTAATTTATACCGGGGAGCCGGTGTGGGCGGGAATCTTTGGCCGTCTGGCCGGGGAGCGCCTGCCGCTGCTCGCCCTGCTGGGGGGCGCCTTTATCATCGCGGGCGTGCTGGTGAGTGAGCTGAAGCTGAAAAGAAAAAAGAAGGCGCTGCCGGACGACAGCGCCACGCTGGATCAATCCTGAGTCGCCACTGTGCCCTGCGTCACCCCCGCCATCCGGCGGCTGAGCAGGGCGTTAAGGGCAATCGCGCCAAAGGTGGCCGTGCCGATCCCGCCCAGGGTGAAGCCGCCGAGCGAAAGGGCAAAATCCCCCGCGCCCAGCACCAGCGTTACGGCGACCATAATCAGGTTGCCATTCTGGCTGAGATCAACATGGTTCTGCACCCAGATCCGCGCCCCGGCCACCGCAATCAGGCCAAACACCACAATCGACGCACCGCCAATCACCGGCCCCGGGATGGTGTGGATTAAGGCACCGAATTTAGGTGAAAAGCCGAGCAGCACGGCAATCACCGCTGCCGCCACGAACACCAGCGTTGAGTAGACCTTGGTGACCGCCATCACGCCGATGTTCTCGGCATAGGTGGTCACGCCGCTGCCGCCCACCGAACCTGACAGCATGGTCGCCAGCCCGTCTCCCACAAATGCCCTCCCCATATAGGGGTCCATATTGCGTCCGGTCATGCCGGCCACCGCTTTCAAATGGCCGAGGTTTTCCGCCACCAGGATCACCGCCACCGGGGCGATCAGCATTATCGCCTGACCGTTAAAGGTGGGCGAGGTGAGCTGCGGAAGACCAAACCACGCCGCCTGGGCGACCTGGGTAAAATCCACCGGCTTGCCAAGACCAAACACGCTGGTCAGCAGGGCGTAGAGCAGGCAGGCGAAGATCAGCCCCACCAGGATCAGCAGCCGCTGGATCATCCCCCGGGTAAATACCGCCACCAGGCCGATGCAGAGCACCGTCATTACCGCCATCCAGCTGTCAAAGGCGGAGCCGGAAACCCCTTTGACGGCGATGGGTGCCAGGTTGAGGCCAATCGCCATCACCACTGCTCCGGTGACCACCGGTGGCATCAGCCGTTCGATCCAGCGGGTGCCCAGCTTCATCACCACCAGACCCACCGCGGTGTAGAGTGCCCCGCAGGCGATGATCCCGCCCAGCGCCACGCTCAGCTGAGGGTTTACCCCCTGGCCGGAAAAGCCGGTGGCGGCAATCACCACCCCGACAAAGGCGGCGCTGGAGCCGAGATAGCTTGGCACCCGTCCGCCGGTGATGAAAAAGAAGAGCAGGGTGCCAATGCCCGACATCAGAATCGACAGGTTAGGATCCAGCCCCATCAGAATGGGCATCAGCACCGTGGCGCCAAACATCGCCACCGCATGCTGCACCCCCATCACCGCGGTTTGCGCCAGCGGGAGACGTTCATCCGGCGCGACCACGCCGCTATCAGAGGAGGTCGATTTCAACTGCCAGTGAGGAAAACCGAATAGTGCCATCAGCTGCTCCTTAAGGAGGATTAACAGGCGGGTCGCATCAGCGCGTGGTAGCCGCGGTCAAACCACACCAGGCCCTGGGGCACCGGGTGGCGGGTTATTGCAACGATCTCGCAAAACAGAATGTCGTGGGTGCCGACGCTCACCACCTGGCTAATGCGGCAGTCGAACGAGGCCAGCGCCTCGTCGAGACGTGGGCAGCCGGTGGCACCCGTCTGCCAGCCTGCTGCGGCAAAGCGGTCGGCCATCGGGGTTTTGCCGCCAAACAGATTCGAGAGGGACTCCTGCCCGGCGCTCAGGGTGTTGACGCACAGGGTGCGGTTGTCGTTAAACACCGGCCACACCGAGGCGCTACGATTCAGGCACACCAGCAGCGTTGGCGGCGAGTCGGTCACGCTGCACACCGCGCTGGCGGTAAAGCCCGCCTGTCCGGCCGGGCCGTCGGTGGTGATGATATTGACCGCCGCGCCCAGACAGGCCATGGCATCACGAAACGTTTGTTTATCGATATTCATGGTGGCTCCTTATGCCAGCCCGCAGGCGTCTTCAAAACTCAGGCGGGGCAGTCGTCCGTAGAGTTTGCGGGTATCGCCGTAGCCGATGTTGATCAGCAGATTGCTTTTCAGATTGCTGCCGGTGAAGAAGGCCGCGTCCACCTTTTCGCGGTCAAAGCCGGACATCGGCCCGGTGTCCAGCCCCAGCGCCCGGCAGGCGACAATCAGATAGGCCGCCTGCATCGTGCTGTTGCGAAAGGCGGTCTCCTCGGCGAGCTGCGGGCTGGCGGTAAACCAGCTCCGGGCATCGCCGTGGGGGAACAGCTCCGGCAGTCGCTCGTAAAACTGGCTGTCCCAGGCAACGATAACCGTCACCGGGGCGGTGAGGGTCTTTTGCAGGTTGCCGCTGGAGAGGGCCGGGCGCAGCTTCTCTTTGCCTTCCGGGGTGCGGATAAAGACCATCCGCGCCGGAGAGCAGTTGGCGGAGGTGGGCCCCCATTTCATCAGGTCATAGATTTCGCGCAGCGTCTCGTCGCTGACCGGACGATCCAGCCAGCCGTTATGGGTCCGCGCCTCGGTAAACAGCGCATGCTGCGCCGTCGGGGTGATGGCTTCACTCATGGCAACTCCTTCAGTAAACGTTCGTGGCGGTGCAGCAGGCTGGCGAGCCCGTTTTGCAGCAGGGCGTTAAACGCCTCCGGCTCGGTCACGTTGCAGGCGTGCCCGCCCCGGGGCATCACGGTAAGCAGGCTGCCGGGCAGGGCGGCATGCAGCTCTGCCGAACAGACCGAGGGCACCAGCAGATCGTCGGCGGCGCAAAGTATCTGCACCGGGCAGTGAATGCGCGCCGTCTGGCGGCTGAAATCGGCCCGCTTCAGGGCATTGAGCCTGCGCAGCAGGGTGCTTTTGCCCTGGAAGTGGGCCAGGGCCAGCGCCTCTTCGGCCTCCATGCGCGGCTGGCGGGCCGCCATCCAGTCGGCGGGATAGAGAAAGAGCGGCTGGGCTTCCACCCACGCCTGCGCCCCTCCGGCATGCAGCAGCCGCTCGCGGATCTGGAAGCAGCGGCGGGTATGCGGATTCAGCGTCAGCCAGCCGTTAACGCATATCAGGGCACCGATCGCCTGCGGGTGATCCACTGCCAGCTGCAGGCCGATTAGCGCCCCCAGGGCATGGCCCACCACGCTGAACCGCGCGATCCCTGCGAGAGAGAGCGCCTGCCACAGCTCGTCGGCCATCGCTGCCAGGGTGTAATCTTCCGGCAACTCGCCGGGGTTATTGCCGGTGCCGCGCTGGTCGTAGCAGACCACCTGATACCCTTGCTCAAGGTCGGCGAGCTGGGGCAGCCAGTAGCTGCCGCTGCCCCCCAGTCCGGCGATCAGCACCACAACCGGCGCGTCCGCAAAGGGCGGCGGTGAAATGGAAAGATTCATGGCAACCTCACCGGCCAATGTGGGCGATAGTGGCGATCTCCACCAGCGCCTCGGGTTTCACCAGCCCGCACTGAATGCAGAAGCGCGCCGGTTTATCGCCGGGGAAAAATTCAGCGTAGATCTCGTTAATCGCGGCGTAGTTTTTCCAGTCGGTAATAAAGATGCTGTTGAAGGTCACATCCGCCATCGTCCCGCCTGCCGTTTCGATAACGCGCTGGATGGTCTGCAGCACGTGGCGGGTTTGCGCCTTTGGGTCATCGGGAAACACCACGTTGTTATCCGCGTCGAACGGCAGGGTGCCCGAGACGTAAACCACCCCGTCCGCCAGGGTGCCGGGGACGAAGGGGGCAATCGGCGTGCTGGTCCCCTGGGGGATAATCACAGATTTCGGCATAACGTAGCTCCTCAGGCGATACGGGCATAAGCGGCAGGGGAAAGGGCGTCGCAGAAGGTGGCGACGTCAGTAACCCAGCCAAAAAAGGTTTCGATGTTGAACAGCGCAGCCTGCTGGGCAAATGCAGGCCCTGCCTGGTGGGTGGCGTCTTCCAGCACCACGCCAAAGTACTCCAGGAAGAAGCCGTCGCGCAGGGTGGACTCCACGCAGACGTTGGTGGCGATGCCGGTAAAGATCAGGTGGCGGATGCCGCGGCTGCGCAAAATGCTGTCCAGCGGGGTGTTGAAAAAGCCGCTGTAGCGCGGTTTCGGCAGCACGATGTCCCCCGGCTCCGGCACCAGGTCATTCACCAGCTGGTAATCCCAGCCGCCTTTCGCCAGCAGCTTGCCGTGCAGCTCCGGGCGCTGGCGCATGGTTTTCAGCGCATTCGATTTGTGGAAGTTGGGCGAGCCAGGGCCCCCCGCCTCCACATACTCTTCATCCCAGCCGTTCTGGAACCAGATAATCAGCATCCCGGCCTTGCGGGCGGCGGCCACCGCGGTGCGGATATTCTCGATCACCGGCCGGGTGGCGGAGACGTCAAACCCGGCGAGGTCGAGATAGCCGCCAGGGCTGGCGTAGGCGTTCTGCATATCCACCACGATCAGCGCGCTCTGCTGGGCGTCAAAGGTGATGGCTTCCGGGCGTGCGGGCAGAGTGGTCATCACGCGACCTCCTTTGTCATAACCGGAATATGGGCGCGGCACTGCATCAGCGGCTGGATGCGCTCGCCAAACGTTTCAATCCCGGCAATAAAGTCATCAAAGGTCAGCAGCACCCCTTCGGCACCCGGCACGCTGGCTACCTCATCAAGCATCCGCGCCACGCTGGCATAAGAGCCGACCAGGGTGCCCATGTTGATATTCACCGCCGAGGTCGGGTCGGCCATCTGCCGCACGTTGGTGTCGGCCCCGGAGCGGGTGTCCTTCTGGCTCTGCTCGCTGAGCCAGCTCAGGGCCTCGTCGTCGGCCCCGGCTTTGTAGTGCTCCCACTTCGCCCGCGCCGCCTCGTCGGTCTCGTCGGCAATGACCATAAACAGCACATAGGAGCCGACATCGCGCCCGGTTTTTTCAGCGGCCTGTTTCATGCGCGCAGCGGTAGGGGCAAAGGCCGTTGGGGTGTTAACCCCTTTGCCGAAGCAGAAGTTGAAGTCGGCATATTTCGCCGAGAAGTCCATCCCGGCATCGCTCTGCCCGGCGCAGATCACCTTCATCGGCACCGACGGCTGGGGGCTGACGCGGCAGTCGTTCATGGTGAAGAACTCACCTTTGAAGTCGCTCTTGCCGGTGCCCCACAGATCCCGCAGGACCTGCACATACTCGGTGAGGTAGTCATAGCGCTTCGAAAAATAGTCATCTCCCGGCCAGAGCCCCATCTGCTCATACTCCGGCTTCTGCCAGCCGGTGACGAGGTTAACGCCAAAGCGTCCGCCGGAGATGGTGTCGATGGTGGAGGCCATCCGCGCCACGATGGCCGGAGGCAGGGTCAGGGTGGCGGCGGTAGCGTAGATCTGGATGCGGGAGGTGACCGCCGCCAGCCCCGCCATCAGGGTGAAGGACTCCAGGTTGTGATCCCAGAATTCGGTTTTCCCGCCGAAGCCGCGCAGCTTAATCATCGACAGGGCAAAATCGAAGTGATAGTGCTCTGCCTTCTGCACGATGGCTTTGTTCAGCTCAAAAGTCGGCATGTACTGCGGCGCGTGGGTAGAGATCAACCAGCCGTTATTGCCAATGGGAACGAATACGCCAATTTTCATCACGAACCTCTCTTCATCTCAGCTTGGGGGTGAAAGTCAGACGTGGCGCTGCATCCTGCATCTCCTGTTCAGCCGCGTAGTCTCGGTTTTGCAAAGGGAGTGCCAGTTTTGAAATCTGTAATGTTATTAGTGTGTTAAGAAATGGTTGATGAATTGCTGGTGATAAAAGTGGACTGTCTGGTCAAAATAGTTGCACACAAAGCAGGCAGTCGTGCGCGGTGGCGGTGCAGATTGTCGTGGTAAGGCAGGGGTTTTGCTATGCTGGGGGCTGATCAACACGGAGTGAGCAAATGGCACAAGGCGCAGTGAAGACAGGCGGTAAACGTTCGCAGGCGGTGAGCGCGAAAAAACAGGCGATCCTTGCGGCGGCGCTGGAGACCTTCTCGCAGTTTGGCATCCACGGCACCCGGCTGGAGCAGGTGGCGGAGCTGGCGGGGGTGTCAAAAACCAATCTGCTCTACTACTTTCCCTCGAAAGAGGCGCTGTACGTCTCCGTTCTGCAACAGATCCTCGATATCTGGCTGGCCCCGCTGAAGGCGTTTCGTGAGGAGCTCACCCCGCTGGTGGCGATCCAGCAGTATATTCGCCTGAAGCTGGAGGTCTCCCGGGACTATCCCCAGGCGTCGCGACTGTTCTGTCTGGAGATGTTGCAGGGGGCACCGCTGCTGAAAACGGTGCTGAGCGGGGATATGAAATCGCTGGTGGATGAGAAGTCCGCGATCATTGCCGGGTGGGTCGCCACCGGCAGACTGGCCCCGGTCGATCCACACCATCTAATCTTTATGATCTGGGCCGCCACCCAGCACTACGCCGACTTTTCCGCCCAGGTGGAGGCGGTGACGGGCAAGACGCTCAAGGATGACGACTTTTTCCACAGCACGGTGGAGAACGTGGAGCGGATGATTATCGAAGGGATCCGGGTGCGTTAATTCCCCGGGGGCAGCGGGCAGCTTAAATCGCCCTCTTCACACTGCATCAGCGTGGCCAGATAGGCTTCCCGTTCGTTGGTTTTATCCGCCAGACACTGGTTCACAATCATTGGCTGAATAGAGCCGCCTTGAGTGCCGGAGCCGATAAAGGCGCAGTCAGCATCGCGCAGGGCGATCCACGCCTGTTGCGCCTTTTTCAGCAGCTCACGCTGGGGGGCGTCGGCGCGCTTGATGGCTGCCTGATACGTCTGGTTCAGGGTTTTATCCGCGGCCTGATACTGCTGCGCGGTGCAGCTGTTCATCTCCGCCTGGGTGCTGGCGTTGGCGCACTCATCCGCCAGCGCGCTGGTGCTCAGCAGTAACGCGGCACCGGCGATAAAAGCTCGTTTCATCTTTCCCTCCCTATAAAAAAGCCGGATGCGCTGTGCTTATCCGGCCTACAAAAACAGAATGTCACCTCTGTAGCCCCGGTAAGCGTAGCGCCACCGGGGAGAGATTGCACGCTTAACCGATGGTCATCAGGCTGGCGTTACCCCCTGCTGCGGCGGTGTTCACGCTGAGCGAACGCTCCACGTACAGACGCTCCAGCTGCAGGTTGGTTTCACCCCGGGCGAAGCCCTGCACGGAGACAATCGCCCCGCTGCGGGCCGCAACCTGCTCGCACAGCTCGCGCAGCTGGTCGGAATCACCGTGATAGATCACCGCGTCGAACGGCTGGCTGGTCAGCACATCAGCTTTGGCGAAACGAATCCGTTCCGTCACCGCCTTCGGCAGCTGCTTCGCCAGGTCACGGTGCAGGCTATCTTCCGGCCAGAGCACTTCACACCCGGTCGCCATCGCCGCCGCCAGCTGGATCAGCGCATCCTGCTCGTTATCCGCCACGCACAGCACACGCTCGCGCGGCATCAGCGTCCAGGTGTTGCGCTCGCCCGTTGGCCCTGGCAATACGCGCTGGGTACCGGCCTGAGCCAGCTCGCCATACTCCTGACACAGCTCGCGCAGTTCAGGACGTTTTTCCGCCCACGCTTTTAATGCTTCCAGCGGCTGGGTCAGCACCGTTTTCACCTGGGTGTCTACCGCGTACTGCGCATCCTGACGCGCCAGGGTGACGCCCAGCGCATTGGCCGGACGGTTAGCCAGCAGGCGATAGAGGTACATTGGACCACCGGCTTTCGGACCGGTGCCCGACAGCCCTTCGCCGCCGAACGGCTGCACGCCGACCACGGCGCCGACCATGTTGCGGTTCACGTAGAGGTTGCCGACGTTGGCGCTGCCGGTCACCTGGGCGATGGTTTCATCGATGCGGGTATGCACTCCCAGGGTCAGACCGTAGCCGGAGGCGTTGATCTGCGCGATCAGCTGGTCGAGGTTGTTACGGTTGTAACGCACCACGTGCAGCACCGGGCCAAACACCTCTTTCTTCAGTTCATCGAAGCTCGCCAGTTCAATCAGGGTTGGCGCCACAAAGGTGCCGCTGGTCCACTCGCGGGCATCTTCGCTGTTCTCACGCACCGCCTGGTAGACCGGACGGCCTTTCGCACGCATCGCCTGGATGTGGTTTTCGATGTTGGCTTTCGCTTCGGCGTCGATCACCGGGCCAATGTCGGTGGTCAGACGGCCCGGGTTGCCCATCCGGCACTCCGCCATCGCGCCACGCAGCATTTTCAGGGTGTGATCGGCCACTTCGTCCTGCACGCAGAGTACGCGCAGGGCAGAGCAGCGCTGTCCGGCACTGTCGAAGGCCGAAGCCACCACATCCACCACCACCTGCTCGGTAAGGGCGGAGGAGTCGACGATCATCGCGTTCATACCGCCAGTTTCCGCAATCAGCGGCGTTGGACGGCCCTGGGCATCCAGACGGGTTGCGATGTTGCGCTGCAACAGGGAGGCCACTTCGGTGGAGCCGGTGAACATTACGCCGCGCACGCGGTTGTCGGCGGTGAGTTTGGCACCCACGGTCTCGCCGCGGCCCGGCAGCAGCTGCACGACGCCCGCAGGGACACCCGCTTCCAGCAGGATATTGATCCCATGAGCGGCAATCAGCGGGGTCTGTTCCGCCGGTTTGGCCAGCACGCTGTTACCCGCGGCAAGGGCGGCGGCAATCTGGCCGGTGAAGATCGCCAGCGGGAAGTTCCACGGGCTGATACAGACCACCGGCCCCAGTGGGCGATGGGTTTCGTTGTCGAAATCGTCACGCACCTGACCGGCATAGTAGTGCAGGAAGTCAACGGCCTCGCGCACTTCGGCGATGGCGTTGCTGAAGGTTTTACCCGCCTCACGCACCAGAATGCCAATCAGCTGCTGCATCTGATCTTCCATCAGCACCGCAGCGCGCTCCAGAATGGCTGCACGCTCCTGCGGCGGGGTGGCGAACCAGATCGGCGCATTGTTCACCGCGCTGTCGAGAGCCAGATCCACTTCCTCTTCGGTCGCTTCGCGGACAAAGCCGACAATGTCTTTCGGTTCGGCCGGGTTGATCACCGGCTGCATTTCGCCATTGCTGACCGGCTGCTCCAGGATCGGTTTCGCCTGCCATTTTTGCAGGGCGCTGTTGAGCAGCGACGAGGAGAGCGATGCCAGACGGTGTTCGTTCGCCAGATCGAGGCCCGCGGAGTTGATGCGGCCATTGCCGTACAGCTCACGCGGCAGGGCAATCTTCGGATGGGGCAGACCAACCTGACCCTCCTGGGCGGCCAGCTTTTCCACCGCCTGTACCGGGTCCGCCACCAGCTCATCCAGCGGCAGGGTGGCATCGGCGATGCGGTTAACGAAGGAGGTGTTGGCCCCGTTCTCCAGCAGACGACGCACCAGGTACGCCAGCAGCGTTTCGTGAGTACCGACCGGGGCGTAGATACGGCACGGACGATTCAGTTTACCCTCGGACACTTTACCGGTGACCTGCTCGTACAGCGGTTCACCCATGCCGTGCAGGCACTGGAACTCGTACTGGCCCGGATAATAGTTCTGACCGGCCAGCTGGTAGATGGCCGCCAGGGTGTGGGCGTTGTGGGTGGCGAACTGCGGATAGATCAGGTTCGGCACGCCGAGCAGCTTTTTGGCACAGGCGAGGTAGGAGACGTCGGTGTAGACCTTGCGGGTATAGACCGGATAACCCTCCAGACCCTCCATCTGCGCGCGTTTGATCTCGCTGTCCCAGTAGGCGCCCTTCACCAGACGGATCATCAGGCGGCGACGGCTGCGGGTGGCGAGATCAATCAGGTAATCAATGACGAACGGGCAGCGTTTCTGGTAGGCCTGAATGACAAAGCCAATCCCGTTCCAGCCCGCCAGCTCCGGCTCGAAGCAGAGTTTTTCCAGCAGATCGAGGGAGATCTCCAGGCGGTCGGCCTCTTCGGCGTCGATGTTGATCCCGATGTCATACTGGCGCGCCAGCAGGGTCAGGGATTTCAGGCGTGGATAGAGCTCTTCCATCACCCGGTCGTACTGGGCGCGGCTGTAGCGCGGGTGCAGGGCGGAGAGCTTGATGGAGATCCCCGGGCCTTCATAAATGCCGCGACCGTTGGAGGCTTTACCGATGGCGTGGATCGCCTGCTGGTAAGAGACCAGATAGGCCTGCGCGTCGGCGGCGGTCAGCGCCGCTTCGCCCAGCATGTCATAGGAGTAGCGGAAGCCCTTATCTTCCAGCTTGCGGGCGTTAGCCAGCGCTTCGGCGATGGTTTCGCCGGTGACGAACTGCTCGCCCATCAGGCGCATCGCCATGTCCACGCCTTTACGGATCAGCGGTTCACCGCTCTTGCCGATAATGCGGTTCAGAGAGCGGGAGAGGCTCGCTTCGTTGTGGGTGGAGACCAGACGGCCAGTAAACAGCAGGCCCCAGGTGGCGGCGTTAACGAAGAGCGACGGGCTGCGGCCAATGTGCGAATGCCAGTTACCGTTGCTGATCTTGTCGCGGATCAGCGCGTCACGGGTCGCTTTGTCCGGGATACGCAGCAGCGCTTCCGCCAGGCACATTAACGCCACGCCCTCCTGGGAGGAGAGGGAGAACTCCTGCAGCAGGCTCTGCACCATGCCGGCGCGCCCGGAGGCCGTTTTCTGGTTACGCAGTTTTTCGGCAAGCTGATACGCCAGGCTGTGGGCCTGGGAGGCGACTGGCTCCGGCAGACGCGCCTGTTCCAGCAGCATCGGCACGGCGTCGGTCTCGGCGCGACGGTAAGCGGCGGTAATGGCCGCGCGGCTCACCGACTGGGGCAGGATCTGCTCGGCAAATTCAAGGAACGGCTGGTGGACCTCTTCGATCGCCTCGGCGCTATCGTCGCTCTCGTTGGCGGCACCGGCCAGCAGGGCAGGCAGCTCTGGCAGGGCGTCGTCGCTCTCCAGTTTTTCCAGATAGTTAAAGATCGCCTGCTTGATTAACCAGTGTGGCGTGCGGTCAATTCGGGTCGCAGCCGATTTAATCCGTTCGCGGGTCGCATCATCCAGCTTAACCCCCATGGTGGTCATGCCCATGCCAAAAACTCCTGTGATTCAGTAGCGCTAGTGTAGTTAACGTGAAATATCCACTATGTTGCAACTTTGTGCAACCACGTTAAATGTGACCCGGTTTGCAAGCTGGAAAATGAATGGAATGTTACGTGATAGTTAACCGCAAAAAAGTTGTGGATTTTAGCGATCAACCCTGGTTTCATGCGGCGCTTAACACTTTTTGCAGGTGCAACCTCAAAAAACGTGAGCGAGTGCAACCTCCAGGAATCTGGTGTGAAACCGGGGATGAAATTCATGTAAATGCAGTGTTAAATCATTTGTGTCATGGAGGCGCATACGGCAGGATACGCGCGGCCAACATAAACACACATCATCACCCTCTCGTTCCGGGGGTGTAATAAAGACGGTCAAAAAGGCTGTCGAACATCTTTGCGGAGTATTTAAATGGCAATTAGCACACCGATGCTGGTGACATTTCTTATCTATATTTTTGGCATGATCCTGATAGGGTTCCTTGCGTGGCGTTCTACCAAGAACTTTGACGACTACATCCTCGGCGGGCGAAGCCTTGGGCCGTTCGTGACGGCGCTCTCTGCGGGCGCGTCGGATATGAGCGGCTGGCTGCTGATGGGGCTGCCGGGCGCCATCTTTATCTCCGGTATTTCAGAAAGCTGGATCGCCATCGGTCTGACGCTGGGGGCATGGATTAACTGGAAGCTGGTGGCCGGGCGTCTGCGCGTGCACACCGAAGCTAACAACAACGCCCTGACCCTGCCGGACTACTTCACCGGCCGTTTCGAAGATAACAGCCGCATCCTGCGTATTATCTCCGCGTTAGTTATTCTGCTGTTCTTCACCATCTACTGTGCCTCCGGCATCGTGGCAGGCGCGCGCCTGTTCGAAAGCACCTTCGGCATGAGCTATGAAACCGCACTGTGGGCGGGCGCGGCGGCGACCATCCTCTACACCTTCGTAGGCGGGTTCCTGGCCGTCAGCTGGACCGATACCGTGCAGGCCAGCCTGATGATTTTTGCCCTGATCCTGACCCCAGTGATTGTGATCCTGTCGGTAGGCGGCCTGGGTGACTCCCTGGCGGTGATTCAGCAGAAGAGCATCGAAAACGTCGATATGTTGAAAGGGCTGAACTTTGTTGCCATCGTGTCGCTGATGGGCTGGGGGCTGGGTTACTTCGGTCAGCCGCACATCCTGGCGCGCTTTATGGCGGCGGATTCGCACCACACCATCGTCCATGCCCGTCGTATCAGTATGGCGTGGATGATCCTCTGCCTGGGCGGCGCCTGTGCGGTGGGCTTCTTCGGTATCGCCTACTTCAACAACAACCCGTCGCTGGCAGGTGCAGTAAACCAGAACGCCGAGCGTGTGTTTATCGAGCTGGCGCAGGTGCTGTTTAACCCGTGGATCGCCGGTATTCTGCTCTCCGCTATTCTGGCGGCGGTGATGTCCACCCTGAGCTGCCAGCTGCTGGTCTGCTCCAGTGCCATCACGGAAGATCTCTACAAAGCCTTCCTGCGTAAGGGCGCCAGCCAGAAAGAGCTGGTGTGGGTCGGTCGCTTTATGGTGCTGGTGGTGGCGCTGGTCGCCATCGCGCTGGCGTCAAACCCGGAAAACCGCGTGCTGGGTCTGGTGAGCTACGCCTGGGCGGGCTTTGGTGCCGCCTTTGGTCCGGTGGTGCTGTTCTCCGTGATGTGGTCCCGCATGACTCGCAATGGCGCCCTGGCGGGGATGATCATCGGTGCGGCTACCGTTATCGTCTGGAAGCAGTTCGCCTGGCTGGGCCTGTATGAAATCATTCCGGGCTTTATCTTCGGCAGCATCGGGATCGTGGTCTTCAGCCTGATGGGTAAAGCGCCCTCTACTTCAATGCAGAAACGCTTTGCGGAAGCCGACGCCCAGTACCACACCACCGCGCCGACGAAGTTGCAGGCGCAGTAAGTGACAGACACGCTATAAGCCGGGCTTGCCCGGCTTTTTTTATTGCTAATTTCCGTGATTTACGCTGATATCGCAGGGCAAATTACAATGAGGATAGCGAAGAATGAGACTTAAAAACGGGCTTGTGGCAGGCGCGATTTTACTGCTGGCAGGCTGTAATGCCCCCTCACACAGCACCGCGGACAACACCTGCAAAGCCGATAACCAGCTGCAGCAAACCACCCTCTATTTCGGCCTGAACCGTCCGGCAGGGGAGGCGATCACCGGCCAGGAGTGGCAGCAGTTTGTGGACCAGGACGTGACGCCGCGTTTTCGTGATGGCTTAACGGTATTTGATGCCCGCGGGCAGTGGCTGGGTAACGACGGAAAAGTGGCGCGTGAGTCGAGCAAGGCGCTGATGCTGATCCACGGTAAAGATGCGCAAAGTGAGAGCAATATTGAGGCGCTGCGCGGGATCTATAAAACGCGCTTCGCCCAGGAGTCGGTGATGCGCGTTGATCAGCCGGTGTGCGTGCAGTTCTGATAAGACCGGGTGTGGCCTGTTTGCCGGGTGGCGCTAGCGCTTACCCGGCCTACTTATCCTGTAAGCCCGCGCAAGCGCAGCGCCGCCGGGCAACAAACTACAACACTAATCCCGCAAAGCTCGCCGACAACAGACTCACCAGCGTCGCGCCATACACCAGACGCAGACCGAAGCGTGACACCACGTTGCCCTGCTTCTCATTCAGCCCCTTAATCGCCCCGGCGACAATGCCAATAGAGGCAAAGTTAGCGAAGGAGACCAGGAACACCGACAGAATGCCCAGCCCGCGTGGGGTCATCTCTGCGGCAATTTTTTGCAGCTCGATCATCGCCACGAACTCGTTCGCCACCAGTTTAGTCGCCATAATGCCGCCCGCGTGCAGGGCATCGCTCAGCGGAATACCCACCAGCCAGGCCAGGGGATAGAAGACATAGCCCAGAATCTGCTGGAAGCTCAAGCCAAACAGGCTGGAGAAGAGGGCGTTGACGGCGCTGATCAGGGCAATAAAGCCAATCAGCATCGCCAGAATTATCATCGCCACTTTGAAGCCAGCCAGAATATATTCCCCCAGCATCTCAAAGAAACTCTGGGACTCATGCATCTTCTCCAGCTTAATTTCCGGCTCCGCTTCCGGGCGGGTCGGGTTAATCACCGTGAGGATGATAAAGGTGCTGAACATATTCAGGATCAGCGCCGCGACCACATATTTTGCTTCCAGCATCGTCATATAGGCGCCGACGATGGAGAGCGACACGGTGGACATGGCGGTGGCCGCCATGGTGAACAGACGACGCGAGGAGAGATCGCCCAGCACCCCTTTGTAAGCAATAAAGTTTTCCGACTGGCCCAGCGTCAGGGAGCTGATGGCGTTAAACGACTCCAGCTTGCCCATGCCGTTCACTTTCGACAGCAGGGTGCCGACTATGCGAATTATCACCGGCAGAATACGCCAGTGTTGCAGAATGCCGATCAGTGCGGAAATAAAAATAATCGGACACAACACTCCAAGGAAAATAAATGCCAGCCCTTTTTCTCCCATCCCGCCAAAGACAAAGTTGGTCCCTTCGGCGGCATATTTCAGTAACGATTCAAAGAAGCCCGAGACATACTGAATAACAAACAGGCCGCTTTCGGCATGGAGGAAAAAGAACGCCAGCGCAATCTCAATGACAATGAGTTGAATGACGTAGCGAATACGGACGTTGCGGCGGTCGAAGCTCACCAGCCAGGCCAGCGCAAGGATAACCACCAGCGCCAGCAAGAAGTGCAGGAATTGATACATAGTTGATTTTCAGCAGATTAATGAGGCGCATATTTAGCCACAGCCTGCTGTGAGCGTAAATGGGCATTTACGTTATAACTTATTCACCTTTTAGTCACTTATGTGACTATTTTCCCGGTACGGGTTTACATCCTGTCATCAAAATGCAGCATATTTCGCTTGTATTTCTTATTGCCGTAATGATAATCACTATCACAAGAATTTACCTTTCTTTGCATCAGTTGACGGCGAAAAACATTTAAGGTGTCGCATGTTTGTTCCATTCCTCATTATGTTACGTGAAGGGCTCGAAGCAGCCTTAATTGTCAGTCTTATCGCCAGCTATCTGAAACGTACCCAGCGGGGCCGCTGGATCGGCGTGATGTGGATTGGCGTCTTCCTTGCTGCCGCCCTCTGCCTGGGCCTGGGCATTGCCATCAACGAAACCACCGGTGAATTCCCGCAAAAAGAGCAGGAGCTGTTTGAAGGGATCGTGGCCCTTATTGCGGTGGTGATCCTCACCTGGATGGTCTTCTGGATGCGTAAAGTGTCCCGTAACGTCAAAGTCCAGCTGGAGCAGGCGGTAGACAGCGCGCTGGCGAAGGGCAAGAGTCACGGCTGGGCACTGATCATGATGGTCTTTTTCGCCGTGGCGCGTGAAGGGCTGGAGTCGGTCTTCTTCCTGCTGGCCGCCTTCCAGCAGGATGTTGGGATCTGGCCGCCACTGGGCGCGGTGCTGGGCCTGGCGACCGCGGTGGTGCTCGGTTTCCTGCTCTACTGGGGCGGCATTCGTCTCAATCTGGGCGCCTTCTTCAAATGGACCAGCCTGTTTATTCTGCTGGTGGCCGCCGGACTGGCCGCGGGAGCGATCCGCGCCTTCCATGAGGCGGGCCTGTGGAACCACTTCCAGGAGGTGGCGTTCGATCTCAGTAACGTCCTCTCTACCCATTCGCTGACCGGCACCCTGCTGGAGGGGATCTTTGGCTATCAGGAGACGCCGAGCGTCAGCGAAGTGGCGGTGTACTTTATCTATCTTATTCCGGCGCTGGCGCTGTTCTTTATGCCATCGCGCCCCAGCGCTCAGCCGTCGCGTACTGCGCCCTGAAGTGCTCATTGTAGTTACAACATACTTTTAAAAGGGAAAAGTCATGGCAATCCACTTTCGTCGCAGTGCATTACAGGCTAGCGTGGCAGCGCTGATCGTTTCTGCATTCGCCGCACAGGCCGCGGATGTTCCACAGGTAAAAGTTACCGTCAATGATAAACAGTGTGAGCCGATGACCATCACGGTCAACAGCGGTAAAACCCAGTTCATCATTCAGAACCACAGCCAGAAAGCGCTGGAGTGGGAGATCCTGAAAGGGGTGATGGTGGTGGAAGAGCGGGAAAACATCGCGCCGGGCTTTAGCCAGAAGATGACCGCCAACCTTGAGCCGGGCGAATACGACATGACCTGCGGCCTGCTGACCAACCCGAAAGGCAAGCTGATCGTGAAAGGTGCCGCCACCGCCGATGCCGCCAAAGGCGACGCGCTGTTGAGCCTCGGCGATGCCATTACCGCCTATAAAGCGTACGTCACTCAAGAGACCGCGGATCTGGTCGCGGGTACCAAAGCCTTTACCGACGCGGTGAAAGCGGGCGATATGGAAAAAGCGAAATCCCTCTATGCGCCGACCCGTCAGCACTACGAGCGTATCGAGCCGATTGCCGAGCTCTTCTCGGATCTCGATGGCAGCATCGACGCCCGTGAAGACGATTACGAGCAGAAAGCCGCCGATCCGAAATTCACCGGTTTCCACCGCCTGGAGAAAGCGCTGTTTGGCGACAACTCCACCAAAGGGATGGAGCAGTACGCGGAGCAGCTGAACAGCGACGTGCTGGAGCTGCAAAAACGCATCAGTGAGCTGGCCTTCCCGCCCTCAAAAGTGGTGGGTGGCGCGGCAGGGCTGATTGAAGAAGTGGCCGCCAGCAAGATCAGCGGGGAAGAAGATCGCTACAGCCATACCGACCTGTGGGACTTCCAGGCCAACGTCGAAGGCGCGCAGAAGATCGTTGACCTGCTGCGTCCTCAGCTGCAAAAAGATAACAGCGCCCTGCTGGAAAAAGTGGATGCCAACTTTAAGAAAGTGAATATCATTCTGGCGAAGTACCGCACCAAAGAGGGCTTTGAGACTTACGACAAGCTGACCGATGCCGACCGTAATGCCCTGAAAGGGCCGATTACCACCCTGGCGGAAGATCTGGCGCAGCTGCGTGGCGTACTGGGTCTGGACTAAGTTGATGAACAAGCATGACGAGTACGACGTGGCTGAACCTTCACGACGTCGGTTGTTAAAAGGGGTAGGGGCGCTTGGCGGCGCCCTTGCTCTGGCGGGTGGCTGTCCGGTGGCGCATGCGGCAAAACCGCAGAGTGCGCCGGGCACGCTCTCCCCGGATGCGCGAATGGAGACGCAGCCGTTTCACGGCCTGCATCAGGCCGGGATCTTAACCCCGCAGCAGGCTTCGATGATGCTGGTGGCTTTTGACGTGCTCGCCAGCGATAAAAGCGAGCTGGAGCGCCTGTTCCGTCTGCTGACCCAGCGCATTACTTTTCTGACCACCGGCGGCCCGGCGCCTGAGACGCCGAACCCGCGTCTGCCGCCGATGGATTCCGGTATTCTGGGGAGCTATATCGCCCCGGATAACCTCACCATGACGGTGTCGCTGGGGGCGTCGCTGTTTGATGACCGCTTTGGTCTGGCGGCGCAGAAACCGAAATCGTTGCAGAAGATGGTGCGCTTCCCGAATGACTCCCTGGATGCGGCGTTGTGCCATGGCGATCTGCTGATCCAGATCTGCGCCAATACCCAGGACACGGTGATCCACGCCCTGCGGGATCTCATCAAGCACACCCCGGATCTGTTAAGCGTACGCTGGAAGCGGGAAGGGTTTATCTCTGACCACGCCGCGCGCAGCAAAGGCAAAGAGACCCCGGTGAACCTGCTCGGCTTTAAGGATGGCACCGCCAACCCCAACAGCCAGGATGGGCCATTAATGGATCGGGTGGTGTGGGTGACCGCCGATCAGGGCGAACCGGCCTGGGCGGTGGGCGGCAGCTATCAGGCTGTACGCATTATTCAGTTCCGCGTGGAGTTCTGGGACCGGACGCCGCTGAAAGAACAGCAGACCATTTTTGGCCGCGACAAGCAGAGCGGTGCGCCGCTGGGCATGAAGAACGAGCACGACGTGCCGGATTACGCCAGCGACCCGGAGGGCAATGTTATCGCCCTCGACAGTCATATCCGCCTCGCCAACCCGCGCACTCAGGAGACCGAGCAAAACCTGATGATGCGCCGGGGCTACAGCTACTCGCTGGGGGTGACCAATTCCGGTCAGCTGGATATGGGGCTGCTGTTTGTCTGTTTCCAGCACGATCTGGAGAAGGGCTTTTTGACCGTGCAGAAACGCCTGAACGGCGAGGCGCTGGAAGAGTACGTCAAACCCATTGGCGGAGGCTACTTCTTTGCGCTGCCTGGCGTACAGGATAAAAACGGCTGGCTTGCTCAGGGGCTGCTTGAGGCCTGAATACCGTCCCGCTTACCCCTTAAGCGGGACAGTTTTTTTCTCGTCCCGCTATCTCTTTGTTATAATTCTGTAATATCCCCATAGCAGACTAAGTATCGCTGTCAGGCGAATCTTAAAAGTTGCATTCAGGTAAAAATAATGTTGCATTCATGCTAAATCCTGATGTACTTAAATTAAGAAAGCGGTAAACCTTACAGTGAACATGAATCACTCTGGAGATCGCGAATGGTTGGGTCCTCAACTGGACATGGTAAACGCAACAACCGCAGCACACGGCGCGGAGGCCCACACTCCGGCAGCGATCTCTTCACCGAAAAATTCTCCCCCTCCACAGCAAATCCTGATTTTTCCGACCTGACGAATGGTGAGCATAGCGATTCGGCCGGGTCATTTAACCAAGCAAGCTATGGCTTAGAAGGAAGCCAACCCTCAGATGTTTGTTCGCCTAATCGCACCGACTCTGGTGCGAGTGATGAATACCAACAACTCAAGGTGCTATCCATGGGAAGACAAAAAGCAGTGATCAAAGCTCGTCGTGAAGCAAAACGTGTGCTGAGACGGGATTCACGTAGCCATAAACAGCGTGAAGAAGAGTCGGTCACCTCGCTTGTGCAGATGAGTGGTGTTGAAGCAATTGGCATGGCGCGGGACTGCCGTGATACAACTCCAATTGCGGCACGCAACGACGCTCAGGCGCAGTACCTGAATGCTATTGAGAATAAGTCGCTTATTTTCGCCACCGGTGAAGCCGGGTGTGGGAAAACGTGGATAAGTGCAGCCAAAGCGGCAGAGGCTCTGATTCACAAAGATGTCGACAAGATCATTGTCACCCGGCCGGTGTTGCAGGCCGATGAAGATCTCGGCTTCTTGCCCGGTGATATTTCGGAGAAATTTGCGCCGTATTTCCGGCCCGTTTATGACGTGCTGGTGAAGCGTCTGGGGGCCTCTTTTATGCAGTACTGCCTGCGTCCCGAAATCGGTAAGGTTGAAATTGCGCCGTTCGCCTATATGCGCGGACGTACATTTGAAAATGCAGTTGTGATTCTCGACGAGGCTCAGAACGTAACTGCTGCGCAAATGAAGATGTTCTTAACGCGCCTCGGGGAGAACGTGACGGTTATCGTCAATGGCGATATCACCCAGTGCGACCTGCCGGCGGGGGTTCCGTCCGGGCTGAGCGACGCGCTGGCACGTTTTGAGGAAGATGAGATGGTGGGCATTGTGCGTTTCAATAAAGACGATTGCGTGCGCTCGGCGCTGTGCCAGCGGACGCTGCAGGTCTATTCCCGGTAATGGTATAACCTTCTCGTTTTACTTTCTTCTGCAATCCCTTCCCGGCGCAATGCCGGGAAGCTGCGTCTGTCAAAACACTTCTGTGGGGTTGTCTATTTAAAGATCACATTATGATGATGTCATACTTATTTCGTATAGAAAATGCCGGGTATTACGCAACGTTTTGCTGTATCTATAAGTCTTAACGTTAATTCAAATGGGCTTTTTAATAAAAAATGCAGAAGTGTGATATTAAATCATAATACCCACAAAATATGTATGAAAATCATGAGCAGGCTAATTATAAATAATCAATTAAACGTGAATGTTGTCACAATTCATTACTGCCACGCGAATATTAAGTTGGTCTCTTTCGGGCTATTATCTATGTTTCGTAGTAATCCAAACACAATTCTATAAAGAAACTTCCAGGGAATCCGTTTTCTCTGGACCATCACGCTGAGGGCCATACATGAACGAACTGGTTGGTGCAATTAATGGTGTTATCTGGAGCCCGGCGTTAATATTTTTATGCCTGGGTGTCGGCCTCTATTTCTCACTGCGTAGTCGCTTTCTGCAATTACGCCATGTTAAACATATGGTCGCGCTGATGTTTCAGGGGCGCGCCACCGATGCAGGGGTGTCGTCGTTTCAGGCACTGACGATGACGCTGGCAGGACGTGTGGGGACCGGGAATATTGCCGGCGTAGCGACCGCCATTACCTTTGGTGGTCCTGGCGCGCTGTTCTGGATGTGGATGGTAGCCTTTTTGGGTGCCAGCTCTGCTTTTGTTGAATCCACGCTGGGTCAGGTTTATAAAGAGAAAATTAACGGTGAATATCGTGGCGGTCCTGCCTTTTATATTGAAAAAGGGCTGGGCGTAAAATGGTATGCATGGTTATTTGCTGTAGTGACTATTTTCTCCTGCGGCTTATTACTTCCAGGCGTACAGGCAAACTCTATTGGTGCCAGCCTGGATATTGCCTTCGGACTTAATCCGAATGTTACCGCCGCAATATTGGCCATACTGTTAAGCTTCATTATTTTCGGTGGTGTAAAAAGGATCGCCAGCTTTAGCAGCATGGTCGTTCCTTTTATGGCGCTCGGTTATATTATTGTGGCCTGCGTTATTATCGCCATTAATATTGAACAGCTTCCTTCCGTTATTCTGTTGATCTGGAAAAGTGCATTTGGCCTCGAAGCGGGCTTTGGCGCCGTTCTGGGGCAGGCGATCATGTGGGGCGTTAAGCGCGGGGTTTATTCCAACGAAGCGGCGCAGGGTACAGGGCCACATGCTTCATCAGCGGCCGAAGTCAGTCATCCGGCGAAACAGGGGCTGGTTCAGGCTTTCTCAGTCTATATCGACACGCTGTTCGTCTGCTCCGCTACCGGTTTTATGCTGTTGATCACCGGCTTGTATAATGTTCAGGGCGTTGATGGCGCGGCAATCTACACCGGCATCGCAGGCGTGGCAGCAGGCCCTGGCTATGTGCAGACCGCGATGGAAAGTATGATGCCTGGTTTTGGTAACTACTTTGTCGCCATTGCGCTGTTCTTCTTTGCCTTCACCACTATTATTGCCTACTACTATATTGCTGAAACAAATATTGCCTTTATCAACCGCAAAATTAACCGCCCATGGCTGACGTTCTTGCTGAAAATATTCCTGTTAACCTCCACGGTATATGGCACCGTGCGTACTGCGGAGCTGGCATGGGGTCTGGGCGATATTGGGGTCGGGTTGATGGCGTGGCTTAACATTATTGCAATTGTTCTTTTACATAAAAAAGCATTTGCCAGCCTTAAAGATTATGAAACGCAGAAAGCGCAAGGTATCGATCCACAATTTGACCCGATCCGGCTTGGGATTAAAAATGCCGATCACTGGGTTAAGGAACGTAAAGATGAAAAAGGTGTGAACCCGGATCAGACATCTTCTCTGCCGGGAGGCCGTACAATAAGCTGATGGCGCGAAAAAAGCCCGTACGAAAGTACGGGCTTTTTTTTAATAGCGTTGTGAGGGGGGATTGACTCGCTGTCGCCAGTTGTCGAACCCCGGTCGGGGGTTCTCATCCCCCTACAGGCATGCAACATGCGAAAAAAAAAAGCCCGCATTTTCATGCGAGCTCTTCTTTACATATGGCGGTGAGGGGGGGTTTGACTCACTGCGCCCGCCCTACGGGCAGCCCACCCACTGCGTTCGCGGTCTGTCCAACTGGCTGCGCCAGTTGTCGAACCCCGGTCGGGGTATCGCTACCCCCCCCACCGGCACGCAAACACCGAAAAACAAGACCACAGCAGCGTGTGCGCTTCTCTATTCAAATTCCGG